>NZ_LRIB01000053.1:0-97878 GCF_001758715.1 Janthinobacterium sp. HH104
CACGTACCTTGAACGTCAATATTAGTGGCATCAACAAGACCTACGACGGCACGACAGGTGCACAAGTGAATTTTGGCGACGACCGTATCCAAGGCGACGTCCTGACGGTGGCGGGCAACGCCGCGTTTGGCAACAAGAACGCGGGCTCAGGCAAGGCTGTCAATGTCACGAACGTGGCGCTGAGTGGCGGCGATGCGGGCAACTATGTGTTGAACGCCAATGCGGGCAGCACCACGGCCGACATCGCGGCGCGCACCTTGAACGTGAGCTTTAATGGCGTCAACAAGACGTATGACGGCACGACAGCGGCACAGGTCGGCTTTGGCGATGACCGCGTCCAAGGTGACGTGCTGACGGTGGCGGGCAATGCGGCGTTTGACAACAAGAACGCTGGTGCCGGCAAGGCCGTCAATGTAAGCAATGTGGGCGTAAGCGGTACTGACGCGGGCAACTATGTGTTGAACACCAATGCGGGCAGCGCGACGGCCGACATCGCGGCGCGTACCCTGAACGTGAGTTTTACTGGCAGCAACAAGACCTATGATGGCACGACGGACGCACAGGTTGGCTTTGGCGACGACCGCGTGCAGGGCGATGTCCTGACGCTGGCCGGCAATGCGGCGTTTGACAACAAGAACGCTGGTGCCGGCAAGGCCGTCAATGTAAGCAATGTGGGCGTAAGCGGTACTGACGCGGGCAACTATGTGTTGAACACCAATGCGGGCAGCGCGACGGCCGACATCGCGGCGCGTACCCTGAACGTGAGTTTTACTGGCAGCAACAAGACCTATGATGGCACGACGGACGCACAGGTTGGCTTTGGCGACGACCGCGTGCAGGGCGATGTCCTGACGCTGGCCGGCAATGCGGCGTTTGACAACAAGAACGCTGGTGCCGGCAAGGCCGTCAATGTAAGCAATGTGGGCGTGAGCGGCGCCGATGCTGGTAACTATGTTTTGGGTGCCAACAGCGGTAGCACCACGGCCGACATCACGGCGCGCACCTTGAACGTAAGTTTTAACGGTATCAACAAGACCTACGACGGCACGACGGGCGCGCAAGTGAACTTTGGCGACGACCGCGTGCAGGGCGATGTCCTGACGCTGGCGGGCAATGCCGCGTTTGGCAACAAGAATGCAGGTACCGGCAAAGCCGTCACGGTGACGAACGTGGGCGTGAGCGGCACTGACGCGGGCAACTATGTGTTGAACACCAATGCTGGCAGCACCACGGCCGATATCGGCGCGCGCGCGCTGAACCTGTCCGGCGTGGCGGGCAACAAGGTCTACGATGGCACGACGGGTGCGCAGCTGAGTCTGGGCGATGACCGTGTCGCCGGCGACAGTTTAATAGCCTCGGCCGTAGCCACCTTTGCGGACAAGAACGTGGGCACGGCCAAGGCTGTGCAGCTCAGCGGCGTGGCATTGACGGGCGCCGATGCGGGCAATTACTTTATCGTCTTGCCGACGGGCTTGCTGGCCAGCATCACGCCCGCCAGCCTGACCCTGTCAGGCTTGAACGCCGCCGGCAAGGTATATGACGGCACGACGTCCGCCACTGTCAGCGCGTCGGCGAACGGCGTGCTGGGCCAGGACCTGGTCAGCGTGGTGGGCGGCAGCGGCAGCTTTGCCGACAAGAACGCGGGTGCCGGAAAACTGGTGACGGCCAGCGGTTTCCGGCTGGCGGGCGCCGATGCGGGCAACTACACCCTGGAAACGACGGGCGGCACGGCGCAGGCATCGATTGCGCAAAAACAATTGTCCACCTGGGTCGGCAGCGGCAACGGCTTGTGGAGCGATGCGGCCAACTGGGATGGCGGCGTCGTACCGGAAGGCGCGAACGTGCTGGCTGTCGATTTTACAAACAGCAAGGGCATCGTCACCTACAGCGCGGCGGCCGGCAACACCACCCTGAAAAACCTGAACTCGGCGACGGGCTTGCTGTTGACGGGCGGTAGCCTGACCCTCGGCGAGAGCGCGCTGGACCGCTCCGTGCTGGGCGGCCTGGCCGGCCTGGAAATCAACGGCGGCAGCTTGTTGCTGAACGGCAGCCTGTCGGCGGACCGCTATGCGCAAGGTGGCGGCGTGCTGAGCGGCAATGGCAATCTGCTCGTCGCCAACAGTTTTAATCAGACTGCCGGCGCCATCCGGCTGGCAGGCCAGCTGGCCATTACGCAAGCGGCTGGCGACTTGCGCTTCGCCAGCGTGGCGGCGAACGACGTAAAGCTGAGCGCCTTGACCGGCGCCATCGGCCAGGATGGCGCGCTGCGCGCCGGTAGCCTGGTTGCGCAGGCACGCGATGGCATCGTGCTGGGCAATGCGGGCAACCAGGTAAGCAGTTTTACCGCCAGCAATAGCGCAGCGGGCGGCATTGCGCTGAACAATACCTCGGCGCCGGGCACCTTGACCTTGGGAACGCTCGTCACGGGCGCGGGCAATATCGCCATCGACAACACGGGCGGCGTCGCCGCTGGCAATATCAATGCGAATGGCGGCAACGTCAGCGTGACGGCGCACAGCCCCGTCACCGTCAACGGCAAGATCACGGGCAATGATATCGCGCTCAATGCCAGCACGGACGTGCTGCTCGGCGATGGCACGCAGTTGGCTGCCGCGCGCGATATCAGCCTGGTGGCTGGCGGAGACATCCGCGTCGGCGGCAATGCGAATATCGTCAGCGGCGGCAATTTCAGCGCCAGCGCGGGCGCTAGTGTGCGCTTTGCGGACACGGCAAGTTTTACCTTGCCGGCAGTGGGCAGCCTGAGCGTGCTGGCGAAAACAGGCAGCATCACGGGTGACGCGGGCGTGCGTGTCAACCGCCAGCGCAGCGGCGTGACCCTGCTGGCGCCGAATGGGGCGGTGAGCATGGCGGATGCCATCTTCCTGCCAGCGACGACCATCGACAAACCCGTGATCGACGCCGCCACGAACGCCGCCATCGACGACGCCTTGCGCATCATCAAGCAGGCCGACCGTGCCAATGATGTGCTCGTGTCGACGCCGCCAGCCAAGCCGGACGACAAGAAGAAAGACAGCAAGGATGTTGCCGATGCCACAGATAAACCTACAGGATACAAATTCGATGATGCCGCTAAAAAAATGTACTGCAATTAAGGCCTTGCTGTGGCTGGCCCTGATGTGCGTGGGCGCACACGCCTGGGCGGGGCAGGTGGCCGGTACCGTCATGCAATTGAGTGGTCCGCTGATGGCCAAGAAGATGGACGGCAAGGTGAAAATCCTGGCCATCAAGTCCGAGGTCGAGCAGGGTGACACCTTGCTGACGGAAAAGGAAACCTATGCCTTGATCAAGCTGATCGACAATAGCGAAATCATCCTGAAACCGAATACCAGTTTCGTGATCGAGCAATTCAGCTACACTGCCGAGCAGCCTGATGGCGACCATGCCATCTTCAGCTTGCTCAAGGGCGGCTTGCGCTCCGTCACAGGCCTGCTGGGCAAGCGCAACAAGGAGCGCTTCGAGATGAAGACGCCGGCCGCCACCATCGGTATCCGTGGCACCACCTTCATTGCCAGCTACGTGCCGCCGGCGGCACCTGGCGGGGCAGCGGCGCCCAAGGCTGGCCTGCCAGGATTGTATGTGCAGGTGCTCGATGGCATGATTCATGTGACCAATCCTGCGGGCACGCTCAACTTTGCCCCGGGCCAGTTCGGTTTTACGCCCAACTTCCAGCAGCCGCCCACGCTGCTGCCCGTCAATCCTGGCATAAAGTTCACGCCACCAGCTGCCTTTGTGCCATCGTCGTTGAGCGGCGGCGGTCCCGCCGGCGGTAGCAAGCCTGCCGCCATCGATTGCGTGGTGCGCTAAGTTTTTCACGCAAGCCCGGGAAACCCATGAAGATAGGGCTTGACCTTCCCATCGTTGGATAGCAGATCCTGACCTTATTCGTTAATCTTTCGGACAGGATCTGCCATGAACCAGAGTGCACTCGCTCCCGCCACTTCCCCTCCCGCCGCCGCGCATGCGCAGGCGCTGGCCATCGAAGGCATGAGCTGCGCCTCGTGCGTGGGCCGCGTGGAAAAGGCCCTGGCCGCCGTGCCCGGCGTGACCCAGGCCAGCGTCAACCTGGCCACCGAAGTGGCCAAAATCAGTTCCGACACGCCGATTCCACTGGCCACCTTGCAGGCAGCCGTGGAAAAGGCCGGCTATACGGTAGCGCAGCGCGAAATCGACCTGAACATCGCCGGCATGACGTGCGCCTCTTGCGTGGGCCGGGTGGAAAAAGCCCTGCTGAAGGTGCCGGGCGTGCTGGCCGCCAGCGTCAACCTGGCGACGGAAAGCGCGCGCATCAAGGTGACGGGCGGTCTGGAAGCGGGCGCCCTGATCGCCGCCATCGACAAGGCCGGCTATGCAGCCAGGGTTCCCGCCGCCAGCCAGGCCAGCGCGCCCGCTGCCGCACCCAACCGCGACGGCATGAAAGTGGCGTTCGCGGCCGTGCTGGCTTTCCCCTTGATGCTGCCGATGCTGCTCGAATGGGCCGGCATCCATCTGATGTTGCCAGGCTGGCTGCAATTCGCGCTGGCAACACCCGTGCAGTTTTACTTTGGCGCGCGCTTCTACAAGGCCGGCTGGAAGGCGGCCCGCGCCGGCAGCGGCAATATGGATCTGCTTGTCGCACTGGGGACGAGCGCCGCGTATGGCTTGTCCGTCTACCAATGGCTGACGGCGGGCGAAATGCTGCCGCACCTGTACTTTGAAGCATCGGCCGTCGTCATCACTTTGGTGTTGTTGGGCAAATGGCTGGAAAGCCGCGCCAAGCGCCAGACGGCCTCCGCCATCCGCGCCCTGCAAGTCTTGCGTCCGGAATCGGCCCGCGTGCGCCGCGACGGCGTGGAAATCGACTTGCCAGTGGAACAAGTAAAAG
Source organism: Janthinobacterium sp. HH104 (assembly GCF_001758715.1). Classification (NCBI taxonomy): domain Bacteria; kingdom Pseudomonadati; phylum Pseudomonadota; class Betaproteobacteria; order Burkholderiales; family Oxalobacteraceae; genus Janthinobacterium; species Janthinobacterium sp. HH104. The sequence goes on from NZ_LRIB01000053.1 coordinate 4,883, forward strand.
TGGGCGACCTGGTGGTCATCCGTCCCGGCGAGCGGGTGGCCGTCGATGGCGTGGTGGTGGAGGGCGCCAGCCAGATCAACGAGTCGCTGATCACAGGCGAAAGCTTGCCGGTCGATAAGCATCCGGGCGACAAGGTCACGGGCGGCGCCATCAATGCCGATGGTTTATTGCTGGTGCGCACGCAAGCGGTGGGCGGCGAGACGACCTTGTCGCGCATCATCCGCCTGGTGGAAGATGCACAGGCGGCCAAGGCGCCGATCCAGCATCTGGTCGACAAGGTCAGCGCGATCTTCGTGCCCGTGGTGCTGGTGCTGGCGCTGCTGACCATGCTGGGCTGGTGGTTCGCTACTGGCGAGCTGGAGAACGCCATTATCAACGCCGTGGCCGTGCTGGTCATCGCCTGCCCCTGCGCGCTGGGCCTGGCCACGCCGACGGCCATCATGGCCGGCACGGGTGTCGCTGCCCGCTACGGCATCCTGATCAAGGATGCGGAAGCGCTGGAAGTGGCGCATGCCGTCAATACCGTCGTGTTCGACAAGACGGGCACCTTGACCATCGGCAAACCTGCGCTGGCGGCTCTGCATGCACACGGCATCGACGATGCCCGCCTGTTGCAGCTGGCGGCCAGCATCCAGCGTGGCAGCGAGCACAGCCTGGCGACGGCCGTGCTGGACGCGGCGGCTGCGCGCCACATCGAACCGTTGCCAGCCACGGGACTGTCGGCCTTGCCGGGCCGCGGCCTGGCGGCCCACGTCGATGGCCTGGAATTGAAACTGGGCAGCACGCGGTTGATGCAGGAGTTGAACGTGGACATGGCGCCGCTGGCGGAACAGGCCTTGTCGCTGGAAAACACGGGCAACACGATCTCGTGGCTGGCTTCGGGCAAGGAACTGTTGGGTCTGTTCGCCTTTTCCGACCAGGTCAAGCCGAACGCGCAGGCGGCCATCGCCCATCTGCACAGCCTAGGCATCCAGACGGTGATGTTGACAGGAGATAATCAGGGTAGCGCGGACGCCGTCGGCAAGCTGCTGGGCATCGACACGGTGGCGGCGAAAATGCTGCCGGCCGATAAAACCGCTAAAATCGTCGCGCTGAAAGGCGAGGGCGCGAAAGTGGCCATGGTGGGCGACGGCATCAACGACGCGCCCGCGCTGGCGGCCGCCGACGTGGGCATCGCCATGTCGACGGGCACGGACGTGGCCATGCATGCGGCCGGCATCACCCTGATGCGCGGCGATCCGGCCCTGGTGGCGGATGCCATCGATATCTCGCGCCGCACGTACAGCAAGATACGGCAGAATCTGTTCTGGGCCTTCATTTATAACCTGATCGGCATTCCGCTGGCCGCCTTCGGCCTGCTCAACCCCATGGTGGCGGGCGCGGCGATGGCCTTCAGTTCGGTCAGCGTGATCAGCAATGCCCTGTTGCTGCGCCGCTGGAAAGCCCGCAGTGCGCATACCAAGGAGTCATAGGATGAATATCGGCCAGGCGGCAAGCGAAACGGGCGTATCGGCAAAAATGATACGCTACTATGAAAGCATTACTTTGTTAAAACCCAGCGCGCGCAGCGACGCCGGTTACCGCATCTACACGCCGAACGACTTGCACGCGCTGCGTTTCATCAAGCGCGGGCGGGGCCTGGGTTTTTCGCTCGAGCAGATCCGCGAACTGCTGTCGCTGTGGCAAAACGATCAGCGCGCCAGCGCAGACGTAAAAGGCATCGCCCTGGCCCACGTGGCGGACTTGAATCAGCGGATCGCCGAACTGACGGAAATGCGCGATACCCTGGCCCACCTGGCGCAATCGTGCCACGGCGACGACAAGCCTGATTGCCCCATCCTGCAAAGCCTGGGGCTGGCCGGCGACAAGGAAGCGAAAGCATGTTGCCCTTGATGTAAGCCAACGGAGGTGCATATGGCGTATGAACTGTACTACTGGCCCACGATACAGGGGCGTGGCGAATTCATCCGGCTGGCCCTGGAAGAGGCGGGCGCCGAGTACCACGACATCGCCCGTTTGCCTGAGCGCAAGGGACAAGGCGTTCCCGCGATGCTGGCCTGCCTCGACGGCGGCAGCACGCCACAGGCCGCCTACGCGCCGCCCGTGCTGCGCGATGGCGAGCTGCTGATCGGCCAGACGACGAATATCCTGTTCTACCTGGGCCGGCGCCTGGGGCTGGCGCCGCGCGCGGAAAGCGGCCGTTTGTGGCTGAACCAGCTGCAGCTGACGATGGCCGACTGGCTGACGGAAGTGCATGACACGCACCATCCGCTGTCGATGAATCAATATTACGAAGAGCAAAAGCAGGCGGCCATGCTGCGCAGCGCCGATTTCCGCCAAACACGTTTACCCAAGTTTCTCGATTATTTCACGCAAGTGTTGCTGAACAATGGCAGCCGCGGCCAGTATCTGGTGGGCGCCAGGCTCACGTATGGCGACCTGTCGCTGTTTCAGATGCTGGCTGGCCTGCGTTATGCGTTTCCGCAAGCCATGGCGCGTTTGGCACCCGCTTATTCCGCCTTGTCCGACCTGCACGATGCCGTGGCGGCGCGGCCGAACATCGCCCGCTACCTGAAGTCGAAGCGCAGAATCGCCTTCAATGAGGACGGCATCTTCCGCCATTATCACGAACTGGACGGATAAAAAAACAGCCGGCGCAAAGGCCGGCTGTCGTGACGCTGCTGTGGCTGTTATTGCGCGCTGGTGACGGGAAATCCCGCCTCCACGATGGCCGCGCTGATGGCGCCCAGTTCGGCGGGCGATTCCACCGTGACGCGTTTGCTGGCCAGGTCGATCTGCACCTGGGCTTGCGGATCGATGGCTTGCACCGCTTTCGTGACCGAGCCGACGCAATGGCCGCAGCTCATGTTTTCAACTTGTAACTGATACATGGCAAGCACTCCTTCAATGGTTAAGTGTGTCCACTGTAAGCCTTCCCCCGATGGTAAGGTCAAGGGGAAAGCTGCCCTACGGGTCAATTCAGCAGGAAATCGACGGCTTGCATGGGCGGCGGCACCTTGTCGTCCTGCACGGATTCGCGCAAGCTGATGTCGATGGCGCGGCACATGGCCGACAGCGGCAGATCGTTGGCATCCTCGCCGAACGGTTCCTCGATCTCGTCACCCAACGCATCGAGGCCAAAGAAAGTGTAGGCGACGATGGCGACGACGAACGGCGTCATGAATCCGAGCGAATCGACGAGGCCGAAGGGCAGCAGGAAGCAGTACAGATACGCCGTGCGGTGCAGCAGCAGCGAATACGAAAACGGAATCGGCGTGCTGCGGATGCGTTCGCACGAAGCGCCCGCCGCCACCATGGCCGAGACCGTGTTATCGATCTGCGTGGCCAGGATGCTGTCGATACGGCCCTGCCGGACGCAGTCGGCGAGGTCGTGGCCCATCTGCAGCATCAGGTAGTCGGACGGGTTCGCCGCCTTGCAGGCCGCGTCCCATTCGGCCGGGCGCAGCAGCGGCTGCAAGTCGGCCGGCCCGCGCGTGTCGCGCAGCTGGTGGCGCAAGGCGTGGCAAAAGGCGATGGTGCGGTAAATCATGCGCACGCGCACGTCTTCCAGGCCCAGCCTGGCGTGGGCCGGCGTGTCGCCGCGTATCATCGTCTGGCACTGGCGCGAGAAATTACGGCTGCGCAAGACCAGTTCGCCCCACAGCTTGCGCGCTTCCCAGTAGCGGTCGTAGGCGGCCGTGTTGCGAAAGCCCAGGAAGATGGCCAGCGGCAAGCCGATCAGGGTAAACGGGATGGTGGTGAGGATCACCTTGTGGTCGAACAGGGTGCCGTGGCACCAGGTGACGAGCGTGGCGATCAGGGTGTTGACGATGAGCGTGATGCGGATGCGCGGCAGGACGGAACCGCGCACCACGAGGAACAGCCGTAGCGCCGATGGACGCTCGCGCACGATCATGTTGTGCTCCCCGTTTGGGAGCGGGCTGGCGGGGAACGGCGCGCCCGGTGATGGTTAAAAGGGGTAAGACGGAACGGCAATGGCCGGGAACAAAAAGCCCGCGATATATGCGGGCTGAGCTGGGTGTGCATGGGAAGCAGAGTAGGGGAGACGGCTTGAGTATAGGCCGCCGCTTCGCTTCAGGCCAATTCACAGTGATAATGGGTATTATTCATTTCATGAATGAATATTTCATTTGTAATTTAAGTTCATAACTACTGAAATTACTGTTTCTTTTTCCGTCGGGGCCAGTCGCAGTCGAGCAAGTCGCATGGGTTGCAGGAACAATGGTGGCAGTCCGGCGACGGGATGTCGCAATCGCAAAAGCCTGCCTGGGCCAGATGTCTGCCGCTGCGTCGTGCCTGCGGATGCAGCGCGAGGTGCTGGCGATGCCGTTCGCCGCAGGCGCGCAAGCGGCGTTGCAACAGGGGCAGGCCCGCGCGCAAGCCATGACGTTCAATCACCCGGTAGCCATAGGCGGAGCAGCTGTCGCGCCCCGTCAGCACGCGGTAGGCGCAGGAAAACCCCTTCCATGGGGACAGGTAGCGCTGGTAGGCGCGAATGGCCCACAGGGCCAGGCGTTTGCCGCAAGTGTCGAATGAGAAAATGCCAGCTCCTTTGCCGGGTGTCAAGACAGTGGTGCGAGCATACGACAAGTGTCCAAAAAATAATAGCGTCAGCGGCCTAGGCAGCCATGATTTTCCAGCCATACCAGCCGAACGCCGCCACCCACGCCAGCAAAACCGCCAGCCCCGGCAGCAACAGCCATTTTGCTGCCGTCTCTTCCCACGCCACATACGGCTTGCCGCCGCGCGCGATGGCCAGCAGCGCCTGGCCCCCGTTCAAGCCGGCAAACGGCAGCAGGTTGAACGCGCACAGTTTCAATGAGAACAGGGCGAACACGAGCGCAAAGCCGTGCGTGCGGGCAAAGCTTGCTCCATCACCCAGCAATGCCTGCGCCGTCGACAACGGCGCCAGCGCACCGTGGATGATTTGTCCGAAGGCAGCAACAAAGCGCTCCCAGCCCGAGGCTCCCAGGATGCCCAGCGACAAGGCCAGAAGCACCCCCACGCCGCTCAATGGCAGCAGCACCTGCTTCCACAGCGGCTGGAAGTTATAGGCGTCCAGGCAGCGATCATCGTCATACAAGGTTTCCGCGCGCGTATCCTTCAGCACCACATTGCCGGCCAGCGGCAGCAGCTTGATGTGCACTTTCCCCCAGGTCAGCAGGGTTGGCCCTACGCCATAGCTGATGCTGTGCACGGTGATGCCGAATGCGCGGGCGCACATGGCCATGATGGAAATGTGGATGAGCATGAAGAGAGCAGCAGCTAGAAAGAATTGAATGGCCGGTGACATTGCTGATATTTTGAAGGACAGGGGGCGACATTAGAACATGCCAAAAGAAATCAATACGCTCGATAGTCCGAAATTTACCCCTTGATGGATGTTGAAAATAACTTTAACCGTATCTGGTTGGCAACTATCTTTATTGACCTGACATAAATTCAGTACTATTCCGCCTGCTTTAAGCTCGTCTATGACCTTTAGGGAGTAAAGTTGTACGTGAAAATTCAGTAGTCCCAGATTAATGATGAAGTAGTGAGGCAATAATGAATGACTCGGATATAGTTTCTCCAGCTTTTGAATCAGATTTTCTGCAAGGCAGCCTGTCTGCAGACGCAAAGCTAGAGCGTGCTCGTACGGAGTTGCTGGACTTGACTGCACGTAACCGCTTGCTGAATATTCCACGCTCCTCTACCACTGCACGAACCATTGATGTGGTTGATGAGAAGTCGAGCGAGATATTTCGATTGATGGTATCCGAAAGTCGTCCATTTAACTTTTTGCCTGGGAGGGCTGCAAGCAAGATTGACCTTGATAATACGGACGCTAACGCTAACGGTGATGAAATCGCGGAATTGGCGCCAGCCCATGATGACAGTGTCGACGCGCGCGGTGTTTTGAACCGGCATGCCGATACGCGCCTGCAAACCAGACTCACTGCCAAGGGGCTGCAGAAGCGCCTGCTTGACATGTATCTCGATGCACGTACATTGGAGGAGGAGCAGGGCGTCAATATCTTGTTCTTGGCGCTCGGTACCTTGAAATGGCTCGATCCGTTGAATGCGAAGAATGTGCGATACGCGCCGCTGATCCTGATTCCCGTCAGCTTGGAAAGGGGCAACGCTGCAGAGCAATTCAAATTGAAATGGCGCCAGGAAGAGCATTCATCGAATCTGTCGCTTGAAGCCTTTCTGGAGCGCGTGCACCATTTAAAAATGCCCGCATATGAAGCTGGCGATGAATTCGATCCCATGGCCTACATCAACGCCGTCAGGGATGCTGTGCAGTCGAAAGAAGGCTGGGTAGTCGATGCCGACGATATCGTGCTCGGTTTCTTTTCATTTTCCAAATTCCTGATGTACCGCGACCTCGACCCCGCCATGTGGCCGGAAGGCGGGCTGACGAATCAGCCTTTGATGCGTGGATTGTTATCCGATGGTTTTGCTGCCGGTGCATCAACCATTCCTGAAGACGCCAACTTAGACGAATATATCGCGCCGGCCGAGTTGTTGCATATCGTCGATTGCGACAGTTCGCAAACGCTGGCCGTGCACGATGTGCGCGCTGGCCGTAACTTGGTGATCCAAGGACCGCCCGGTACTGGCAAATCTCAAACCATTGCTAATGTCATCGCGTCGGCGATTGCCGATGGCAAGACGGTACTGTTCGTAGCGGAGAAAATGGCCGCCCTCGAGGTGGTCAAGCGGCGACTGGACCAAGCTGGCGTTGGCGATGCCTGTATTGAATTGCACAGTAATAAAGCTAACAAGAAAATGTTTCTCGATGAGCTGCGCCGTACGTCTGAACTAGGCTCACCCAAGGGCGATGCGGCCACCACCTTGAACAACCGATTGCTGGTGGCGCGCGATCAACTCAACGCACACAGTGCACGCTTGCACCTGCGGCACTCGGTCGCCCAGCTCACGCCCTATCAAGTGATCGGCGAATTGAGCAAATTACGTCTGGAACATGTCAAGCCGGTGGACATCCGTTTGCAGCAGCCTGAAAGCTGGTCGCCCGACGAGGTGCAGCAGCGCTTGGCAGTGGTTGAAGAATTGGCGCAGCGCATCGTTGACATTGGTGAGCCGGGCGACCATCCATGGCGCGGCGTGGCGCTCAAGATGATACTTCCCAATGACGTGGAGCGCCTAGTGTCGCGTATCACGGCCATGCGTGCGCGCTGCAAGGAGCTTGCTGAACAACAGGCAGAGCTGGCCATGTCGCTCGATACGGTGGCACCGGCGGTGCTGCGCGACTTTTCCTATCTGGTGGCGCTGGCGCGCGACGTTGCTGCGGCGCCCATGCTGGCCAACGAAGCCCTGCGAGCGCCAGAATGGAGCGAGCAGTCGAATGCCCTGATGGCTTTGATCGACGATGGCATCCAATTGCAACGTTTGCAGGCTGCTCTTGCGGGCGAAATCCATGCCGACGCGTGGGAGATTGAAGTGCTTGACTTGCGCCAGCAACTGGCCGGCTTGCCGCAGTACGCGAACGCACAGGCCTTCGAATGGGCGGTGGCCTTGCAAACGCTGTTTAGTAGGCTCGATGGCGAAGTTGCTTTGCTAAGCCGATTGCTCGGTGTCGATGCCGGCAGCCAAATGGCAAGCTACAGTGAGATCAACCGTTTGGTATTGACGGCACAGAAAGTGGCGACGGCACCTGATGTCAGCCCCGAGGTGTTTGTTTCGACAGTATGGGATCAAGGCGTGGAACAGGCTGCCGATCTGGCGCAATGCGTGGTGGCGCTGGAAGGCTTACAGGCGCGGCTGGAAGGAAAAATTAGCAGCGATGCCTGGCAGCTTGATCTGTCTGGGGCGCGCCAGACGCTGGCCGTCCACGGTGACAGCCTGCTGCGTTTCGTCAGCAGCGAGTGGCGCGCGGCTAGCAAGCAGGTCAAGGGCCTGTTGCGCAATCCGGACACAGCGCTGCCCGAACAGCTGGAAATTCTCGACCATCTGGGCGAAGCGAGAAAACTGCTGGAGCGGATTGAGTTAAGCAATACATTTGGCAGCGGTGCGTTTGGTGCCGACTGGAAGGGTGGCCAATCGCGCGCGGCGCCTTTGCTGGCGCTGGTGGAATGGATGCGCAGCTTGCGTGGTTTGGGAGCGCAGCCGCGAATTATTGCCAGCAAGTTGCCGGACCGCTCGGAAATTAGCCGTCGGGCTGCACTGCTGGAGAGCCTGCTGCAGGAAATCCGGCCTCTGTTAGACGCGATGTGGTTCAACGGCTGGAAAGACGAACCCGCTTTTCGTGAATGGGCTAGCGTGGAGGCCTCCGCCCTTGAGACTGTGGTCGGGCAAGTGTCTCGGCTTGCGTTTTGTCAGACCGGCTGCCAGGCTGTGATGCCACATGTACCGCTTGACCTTTCAGACAAGATTGCGCGCCTTGACTTGTTGATCGAAGCGCAGCAACTACGCCGAGATATTGATGCGGGTAGCGAACTGGGCCGAGCTGCGTTTGGGGCGCATTGGCAGGGTTCATTGTCCGACTGGGAGAGTTTGCGCATCAGCACGGTGTGGATGGCGTCCAAGTCTAGACTGCGCCATATGGTTGCGCGCCACGATAATCGCGCCGCGCCGCTACATCGTGCGTTAGAGCTTGAAGCTGCGCAGGACAAGTTCGTGAGTGAACTCGACGAACTCTATAGCGAGTTATGTACCAATAACGACAAGCTGTTTCAGGTGCCGGCTATCTTGGATTTGCCCGCCTTTGCCTTGCTTGGACGTATGGCGGTGTGGATTGAATTTTCCGAAGAGTTGTCGAAGTGGGTGATCTACCGCGACCGCTGTTCCAAGGCACGCCAGTTGGGTATCGGTGAAATTGTCACGCAACTGGAAGCTGGCACGCTGATTCCTAGGGATGCCATGCGCACGTTCACAATGGCGTATTTCGAAGCGCTTTTTGCTGATCAAGTACGCAGCGACGAGGCGCTGGCCCATTTTGACGGGCACCTCCATAGCCGCCTGGCGGCAGATTTTACGCAGATGGACCGCCAGCGCATTGCAGCATCCAGTCTGGAAGTGGTGCAAGCACACCACCGTCGCATCCCGCAGGGAGGCGGTGCGATCGGCCCCTTGGGTGTGCTGCGCGGCGAAATGGCCAAACGTAAGGGGCATATGCCGATACGCCGCTTGATGCAGCGCGCTGCACCCGCAATCCAGGCGCTCAAGCCGGTATTTATGATGAGTCCGCTATCGGTAGCCCAGTTCCTGCCTCCCGGGCAACTCAGTTTTGATTTGCTGGTGATGGACGAGGCCAGCCAGATCCAGCCTGTGGATGCGCTGGGGGCCATTGCACGCTCGCGTCAAGTGGTTGTGGTGGGTGACGAGCGGCAATTGCCACCAACCAAGTTCTTTTCCAAGATGACCAGCGCCGAGCCCGATGAAGACGGTGACGATGATGCACAAGTCTCCGATATTGAGAGCATCCTGGGGCTGTTTACTGCACGTGGCTTGCCGCAACGCATGCTGCGCTGGCATTACCGTAGCCGACATCAGTCCTTAATCGCTGTATCGAACAGCCAGTTCTATGAAAACAAGCTGTTTATCGTGCCCAGTCCCTACACCCAAGAGGCGGGCATGGGCTTACAGTTTCATCACGTAGCTAACGGCGTATTTGATTCCGGTAACACTGGCACCAATGCGGAAGAGGCTAGGGTCATTGCCGGGGCTATTATCGATCATGCGCGCAACTCACCGGAACATTCGTTGGGTGTGGCGACTTTTTCGGTCAAGCAGCGGCGAGCCATCCAGGATGAACTGGAGTTATTACGCCGCGAGCATCAGGACGTGGAGCCCTTTTTTCAGCAGCATGCCAGCGAGCCGTTTTTCATCAAGAACCTGGAAAACGTGCAGGGCGACGAACGGGATGTGATTTTTATCTCGGTTGGCTACGGTCGCAACAAGCTTGGCTACATGGCCATGCGCTTCGGCCCACTGAGTGCAGAAGGTGGTGAGCGGCGCCTCAATGTGCTGATCAGTCGTGCCAAGCGCCGCTGCGAAGTGTTTGCCTCGATTACCGATGAAGATATCGATCTCGAACGTGCCAAGGGGCGGGGTGTAGTGGCCTTCAAGCTGTTCTTGCATTTCGCGCGCACGGGCAGGCTGGGCTTGTCGCGTGTATCCGGGCGCGAATATGACAGTCCGTTTGAAATACAGGTGGCCGATGCCGTTAAGGCTTGCGGTTACGAGGTACATCCGCAAGTCGGCATCGCCGGGTTTTTTATCGATCTGGGTATTGCCGACGCCCAGCATCCGGGTCGCTATCTGCTGGGCATCGAATGCGATGGCGAGTCTTACCATAGCTCGCGCTCGGCGCGTGATCGCGATCGCTTGCGACAAGCCGTGCTGGAAGACCATGGTTGGATCATTCACCGTATTTGGGGACTCGACTGGTTCCAGAGACCCAATAATGAGTTGCAGCGCCTGCTGATGGCCATTGATGCCGCAAAGACCGAGCTGGCAGCGCGCGCTGAACTTCATGGGAGGCAGGAGCGCAAGCCGGGCGTGTCGGTAGTGACCGTGGAGCGAGAAGATCATGCCGAGATTGGCTTGGAAAGGAATGGGCAAAACAGGCCGGCGGCCTATGTCGAAGCGATCCCTGCCAAACCTGCCTATGCCGATGAGCTGCATGAGATGCCGGTAGCGGCCTTGAGCGACTTGGTCAAGCAGATCGTTAGCCTGGAAGGTCCCGTGCATGTTGATGAAGTCGTTGTGCGTCTGCGCGCTGCGTGGGGCTTGAAACGTACCGGCGCGCGCATCCAGGCAGCGGTGGAACGCGCCATCCATGCTGCCATACGCTTCGATGGCATGATCATGACGGAGCGCTTTTTGAGCATGGCCGATACCATTATCAGCATCCGTGACCGCGGCGCCGTTGTTTCCGACACCCTTCGAAAACCCGACATGTTGCCGCCGCAGGAAATCGACGTGGCGATCCTTGATACGCTACAGAAAAACTATGGCGCAGGATTAGTTGAAATTGCTCAGTACGTGGCACGCCTATTTGGTTTTAAGGCCACCAGCCCGCAGTTGCGCGACACCATCCGTGCTCGCATCGATGATCTGCTGTTGCGCGGCTTGCTGCAGAAAAATGGTGAGGTGTTCGAGCTCAGCCAGCAAGACAGCATATAAGCCTGTCAGCAAGAAAAAAGCCCCGGTCGCATCGCTGCAGCCGGGGCTTCGAATAACAGGGCGGCTGGCGCCGCCCGCTACAATTTACAGCACTTCGCTGGCGTGGTCGGCCAGGCGCGAGCGCTCGCCGCGGGCCAGGGTGACGTGGCCGCTGTGGGTCCAGCCCTTGAAGCGGTCGACCACGTAGGTCAGGCCGCTCGAGCCTTCCGTCAGGTATGGCGTGTCGATCTGTGCGATGTTGCCCAGGCACAGGATCTTCGTGCCGGGACCGGCGCGCGTGACGAGGGTCTTGACTTGTTTCGGCGTCAAGTTCTGCGCTTCATCGATGATGAGGAACTTGTTGACGAACGTGCGGCCGCGCATGAAGTTGAGCGACTTGATCTTGATGCGCGAGCGGATCAGGTCTTGCGTTGCCGCACGGCCCCATTCGCCGCCATCGGAGTCGGACTTGTTCAGCACTTCCAGGTTGTCGTCGAAGGCGCCCATCCATGGCGACATCTTTTCTTCTTCCGTGCCTGGCAGGAAACCGATGTCTTCGCCTACCGGCACCGTGACGCGGGTGACGATGATCTCGTTGTAGAGCTTGGTTTCCAGCACTTGCGCCAGGCCGGCGGCCAGGGCCAGCAGGGTCTTGCCGGTACCGGCCTGGCCCAGCAGGGTGACGAAGTCGCATTCCGGATTCATCAGCAAGTTCAGCGCGAAATTCTGTTCGCGGTTGCGCGCCGTCACGCCCCACACATTGTTCTTCGTGTGGCTGAAGTCGCGCAGGGTTTGCAGCACGGCCGTCTTGCCGTTGATCTGTTTCACCTGGCCATAGAACGGCGCTTCGCCGTTTTTCGGTTCCAGATAGATGAACTGGTTGACCAGCAAGGATGGAATGAACGGGCCCGTCACACGGTAGAACGTGGAGCTGTAGCCGTTCTTGCTTTCCTGCCACGATTCCATGTCCTTGCCATGCTTGTTCCAGAAGTCGTCCGGCAATTGCACGATGCCCGAATACAGCAAGTCCGTGTCTTCCAGCACATGGTCGTTGAAGTAATCTTCGGCCGGCAAGCCCAGGGCGCGCGCCTTGATGCGCATGTTGATGTCTTTCGACACCAGCACGACGGGGCGGCCTTCCTGCTCCGACTCGAGCGAGCGCACGACGGCGAGGATCTGGTTGTCGGCCTTGCCCACTGGCAAGCCAGCCGGCAAGTCGGCGCTTTGCAAGCGCGTCTGGAAGAACAGGCGGCCCTTGGCATCCTTGTTGCCCAGCTTGGACAGCAGGATGCCGTGTTCGATGGCGTCGTCGTCCGTGTTGCTGATCAGGGCGTCAAGCGTGCGCGAGACCTGGCGTGCATTGCGCGCCACTTCCGTCATGCCCTTTTTATGGTTGTCCAGCTCTTCCAGGGTCATCATCGGCAGGTACACGTCGTGTTCCTCGAAGCGGAACAGCGACGATGGATCATGCATCAGCACGTTCGTGTCGAGCACGAACAGCTTGCTGATGCCGCGCTGGTCGGCGGCCCGGCTGGCGGACGATTTGAGCTGCACTTCCACAGGCTTGTGCTTGGCCGGATGCGGTTGCTCGGCTTGCTTGAGGGGCTTGATCGGCGTGACCTTGCCTTTTGCCGCCGGCTTGGCTTTCGCTGCGGGCGCAGCAACGGCGGCAGGCGTGGCCGCAACAGGCGCAGGTGCAGGCGCTGCTGGCTTGGCGACCATCAGGGCCGCCACTTGCTTGATCTTCGTGGCCGCATTGCGGACCGGTTTGGCAACTTCGGCGATCGCCGCTTCAATGATCGGTGCAGCCACTTTCTTGGCTGCCGGGGTTTTGGTGGCCGGGCGCGCTGCGCCTGCGGTTGGGTAATCTTGGGTGGCCAGGATGGTGGCTGGCTTGCTCGGTAATTTTGGCAGTGGCATCAGGATCTCAATCAAAAAATTTCTGGAATGAATCTCCCATGGGCAGCCAGCTTCTGGCGGCACTTCTCATGGGGGGATGCGAGGGGAACAACAATGCTACAGGACGAGAAACTGCCGGAAGGCCGGCAGCATGGCCGGTCATGGACGCCATCGGCGGGCTGCTGGCCCGCCTGGCGGAGTGGGTGGAGGCGCTTCGTTGACTCAAAATGGCGATAGGTACCGTGAACTGAACTGCGGTTGAACCAGGCTCGCTGGAAGCCGACAACACGCATTGGATCAACATGGACGATCAATTCAGATGCGCTACGAATTCCAGCACTTCTTCCACGTGAGTTGCGACCTTCACGCCTCTCCATTCTTTCACCAATCGGCCCTGGGCGTCAATCACAAACGTACTGCGCTCGACGCCGCGGACCGTCTTGCCGTACATCTGTTTCATCTTCATGACGTTAAACAGCAGGCAAACGGCTTCGTCCGGGTCGGAAATGAGCTCGAATGGCAGCTCGAGCTTGGCCTTGAAGCTTTCGTGCGAGCGCAGGGAATCGCGGCTGATGCCATAGATTTCCACGCCGGCGGCGACGAATTGCGGATACGCATCGCGGAAAGCGATATTTTCCGTGGTGCAGCCAGGGGTGTTGTCCTTCGGATAGAAAAACAGCACGGTGGCCTTGGCCGGGCGGCCCAGCAACTGAAAGGTTTTGCCGCTGGTCATGGCGGCGCTAAAGTCGGGTATGCTAACGAGGGATTGGCTATCAGCCACAGGTTCTCTCCTGAACGGTGATCATCAGCGCTGGTTTTTAATCTGGCAACGCATCCAGGTGCAACAATACAGCATTCAGGCCGCTTTGCCCTGCACAATCAGGCGTCCCGAACGCCCGGGCAACTCATCCCAGGTGATGGGGCAAACGGGCAAGTCCGCATCTTTTATCTTTTCATAGTAATCGCCCATCGCTGCAAACCGGTAGCCCTGGGCTTTCCAGCCAGCCAGCAGTTGTTCGAAAATGGGGGCGAGTTTCTGTCCTTCAAGTTCCGCATGCAAGGTATACACGTGATCGCGGGGATTATCCGCTGTCAGCGACAATATATGCGCGGCAACATTGCCGGTGGTGATCAGTTTGCCGTCGATTTCACAACCCAGCAGTTCGTCCAAGGTGGGCAGCGTGGTCGGCAGTTGCACGCATTGCAGGATGGTGTTGCCGTTGCGCACGCGGTGCGGGCCTTGCGACGGCTGCGCCATGGCGCCGCGCGCGTCGAGCATGGCGCGGCCATCGGAGGCAAAGCGGTAGCCGGCCGTGTCGTGCTCGACAAAGGCGCTGACGTTCATTTGCCAGCCGGCCGCGCCGTGCGTGTGCGGCTTGGTGCCAAACACCTGTTCGTAGCGGTTGGCGGCCTTGCGCATCATGTTGATGGTCCAGGCGGCGTTGCGCTTGGCCACGTTGTCTTGCCACAGGGTGTGATCCCATGTGTGGATGCCGCACTCGAAACCGGCATCGCGCACGGCGCGCAATTGCGCCGCGCATTGCTTGCCGATATCGGGTCCCGGCAGCAAGGTGCCGTACATCAATGTTTTCAAGCCGTAGTGCTCGACTACCGACGTGCGCGACACCTTGCTGAAAAAGCCGGGCCGCAAGGCGCGCCGCAAGGCCCAGCCCGTGTGGTCTGGGCCCAGCGAGAACAGAAAGGTGGCCTTGGCCTGGTGCGCGGCCAGTATGCGCACCAGATTGCCCATGCCTTCACGGGTGCCGCGATAGGTATCGACGTCGATTTTCAGGGTCAGGAACGGCTTGCTCAACATTAATCCATCAGGGCTTTGGCTTGGGCTACCTGGCTGCGGTAGGCGTCGAAAATATTGCGCAGGGAATCGGCCATGGTGGTGGTCGGTGCCCAGCCCAGCTCTTCGCAGGTATTCGTGATTTTCGGCACGCGGTTTTGCACGTCCTGGTAGCCGGCACCGTAGTAGGCGCCCGAAGTCGTTTCCACGATGTTCACGTGTTTCGCGCCTTCGGCGTATTCCGGGTACTCGGCGGCCAGGGTCAGCATCATGCCGGCCAGGTCGCGGATCGAATAGTTATTGGTCGGATTGCCAATGTTGTAGATCTTGCCGCTGGCGATGCCGTTCTTGTTGGCGATGATGCGCATCAGCGCATCGATGCCGTCGTCGATGTAGGTGAACGCGCGTTTTTGCGCGCCGCCGTCGACCAGCGAGATGTTTTCGCCGCGCACGATATGGCCGAAGAATTGCGTCACCACGCGCGATGAGCCTTCTTTTGGCGTGTGGATCGAGTCCAGGCCCGCGCCGATCCAGTTGAATGGACGGAACAGGGTGAAGTTCAAGCCTTCCATGCCGTAGCCCCAGATCACGCGGTCCATCAGCTGCTTGGCGTTCGAATAGATCCAGCGCGGCTTGTTGATCGGGCCGCAGATCAGTTCCGAGTTTTCCGGATCGAATTCCTCGTCATGGCACATGCCATACACTTCCGAGGTCGACGGGAAGACCAAGTGCTTGCCGTACTTGGCGGCCGAGCGGACGATAGGCAGGTTGGCTTCGAAGTCCAGTTCGAAGACGCGCAGCGGCTGCTTGACATAGGTCGATGGCGTGGCGATGGCCACCAGCGGCAGGATCACGTCGCACTTCTTGACGTGGTACTCGACCCATTCCTTGTTGATCGTGATGTCGCCTTCGAAGAAGTGCATGCGCGACTTGTAGTTGTCATCTTCCAGCAATTCCGTGATGCGGTCCGTGTTCATGTCCATGCCGTAGACATGCCAGTCGGTGGTTTCCAGGATGCGCTTGGACAGGTGGTGGCCGATGAAGCCGTTGACGCCTAAGATGAGGACTTTTTTCATGTGAGATTCTCTTGTGTGATATCAGTGTGTGCTGACGCGGGTGGTCAGACTTGCTTGCAATTGCTGAGCCGAAATCGGCTCCCCGGCAGCCCTCAGCGCGGAAATGGCCAGCATGTGGCCGTCTCCGCAGACGCCAAAGATGCAATTATCCACTACCGCCAAGCCCGGTGGCAAACTTCCTGCTGAATGCTTGCTTAAACGGGCTGTTTCGATGGTGTAAATAACATTGTTGACTTCGGTGAACGCGCCGGGATAGGGCGGCGCGACGGCCCGGTGCAGGTTGTAGACCTGCTGCGCCGGTAACTTCCAGTCGATGCGGCCGTCTTCCGGCGTACGTCCGCCAAAGTAGCCGCCCTGGCGCAAATCGTTGAGCTGCCGCGGCGCCGTGCCGTCCAGCAAGGCCGGGAGCACGTTCCACAAGGTTTGCTCCGCCGCCACGGTGACCTTGCCGAAGACTTCGAAAGCCGTGTCGTCGGGCAGGATGGGTACGGCCGTTTGCGCGACGATGGCGCCGGCATCGGGCTTGACCGTCATTTCATGCAGGGTGGCGCCCGTTTGCGGGGCGCCATGCAGCACGGCCCAGTTGACGGGCGCGCGGCCGCGGAACTGCGGCAGCAGTGAACCGTGCATATTGTAGGCGGGCGCGACTTCCAGAATGCTGGCCGGCAGCATGTGGCGGTAGTAAAAGCTGAACAGCATGTCCGGTGTTGCCCCCCGCACCTGCGCCAGCAGCTCGGGCGCGCGCGCGTCCGATGGCGTGATGTAGGGGATGCCTTCGGCCTGGCACAGGCTGGCGACGGATTCGAACCACAGGTTTTCCGTGGGGCTGTCTTCGTGCGTGACGACGAGGGCGATATCGACGCCGCCGGCCAGCAGCACCTTGATGCAGCGTACGCCCACATTGTGGTAGCCGAAGACGACGGCGCGCGGGGCGCCCATCAGCGGCCCACCTGGCGTTTTTCCAGGCGCACGTACGATGGCGCCTCGGCTTCCGCCTGGGCCATGCCGTCCTGCAAGATGGTTTGCACCACATAGCGGGGGCGGGCGCGTACTTGCTGGAAGATGCGTCCCACGTATTCGCCCACGAGGCCGATGCCGAACAGGATCACGCCCATCAGGAAGAAGGCGATGGCGAACAGGGTGAATACGCCCTGCGCCTCGGCGCCGAACAGGAAGCGGCGCGCCAGCAGATAAATCACCAGCACGGCCGAACTGAAGGACAGCAGCATGCCCAGCATCGAAAAGATTTGCAGGGGTATCAGCGAAAAGCCCGTGACCAGGTCGAAATTGAGGCGGATCAGGCTGTACAGCGAGTATTTCGACTCGCCGGCTGCCCGTTCCTCGTGCTCGACGGTAATTTCCGTGGGCTTGCGGGCAAACGTGTAGGCCAGGGCGGGCACGAAGGTGTTGACTTCGGCGCACTGGTTGACCAGGTCGATCACGTTGCGGCCATACGCGCGCAGCATGTTGCCCTGGTCCGTGATCTTGATGTTGGTGATGCGCTCGCGCAGCCGGTTCATCATCTTCGACGCCAGCGTGCGCCAGGCGGAATCTTGCCGCTTGCGCCGGATCGAGCCCACGTAATCGTAGCCTTCGCGCATCTTCGCCACGAGGTTGCCGATTTCTTCGGGCGGATTCTGCAGGTCGGCGTCGAGCGTGACCATGATCTGCCCGCGCGACGCTTCAAAACCGGCCAGGATGGCCATGTGCTGGCCATAATTACCGTTGAACAGGACGACGCGCGTAACGTCGGGGCGCTGGCGGAACTGTTCCGCCAGGATGGCCACCGAATTGTCGCGGCTGCCATCGTTGATGAAGATGATCTCGTAGCTCGTCTGCAGGGCATCGAGGGCCGGATACAGGCGGGCGAACAGGCTGGCCAGGCCATCCTGCTCGTTGTAGATCGGAATGATAACGGACAGTTCAGGTTTCATCGGCGCGCTGCTCATTTGATGAGAATGGATTTGACGGTGGCGACGGCGCGTTCCACGTCCTGTGTCGTCATGGCGTAGAACATCGGCAAGGTCACGGTCAGGCGGCCGATCTTTTCCGAGACGGGGAACATGCCCTCGGTAAAGCCGCGTTCGCGGTACATGGTAAACAGGTGGATCGGTGCGTAATGATAGCCCGTTCCCACGTTTTGTTGTGCCATTTGCTGCATGAACGCGGCGCGCGTGCCGGGGCTGTTGTCGGGCAGGATAATCTGGAACAGGTGCCAGTTGCTGTTTTCAAAATCCTGCACGGGCAGCTGGGCGCCGCTCTGCGCTTCGAAGTCGCTGCCGAATTGCTCAAAGTAATGGCGCGCCAGCGCGCGGCGGTGGGCCGTGATGGCGTCGATATTGGCGAACTGGCCCAGGCCGATGGCGGCCATGATGTCGCTCATGTTGTATTTGCCGCCCAGCACATCGACATCGATGCCGTCGACGCCGCTGCGCGTCACGCCCTGGAGCCGGTATTTCTCGGCCAGCTTCGCTTCTTCCAGGTTGTTCAGGACGAGGCAGCCGCCTTCGCCCGTGGTGATGTTCTTGTTGGCCTGGAAGCTGAACGAGACGAAGTCGCCAAACGCGCCGATGCGCTTGCCCTTCCACGTGGAGCCGAACGCTTGCGCCGCGTCTTCCACGACCCGCAGATTGTATTTTTCAGCAATCGCGTACAGGCGGTCCATGTCGACGGGCAAGCCGGACAGGTAGACGGGGATGATGGCTTTCGTACGCGGGGTGATGGCCGCTTCCAGTTTGTCGAGGTCGATATTGCGCGTGACGGGGTCGATGTCGGCGAACACAGGTGTGGCGCCCACTTCGATGATGACGTTGGCCGTCGCTACCCACGACACGGGCGTGGTGATGACTTCGTCGCCGGGGCCGATGCCGGCGATGCGCAGCGCGATTTCCATGGTGCACGTGCCCGAATTGAAGGTGCGCACGGGACGCCCGCCGAAATACTCGGACAGCTGGGCTTCGAAGGCCTGCACTTTCGGGCCGCTGGTGATCCAGCCCGAGCGCAGCACTTCGCCGACGGCGGCGATGGTCGCTTCGTCGATGGTGGGTTTGGAAAATGGCAAAAAGGGCAGGGTAGAGGTCATGGGGTGCGGCTCTTGGGTCGGTATGGTGTCAGGGTATCGGTGTCGCCAAGGCTGCCGTGCGCTCAAACGCGGCCGGCAGGCATGGCTATTTTATATCGTCAGTATGGCGGCGCAGCCGGTTCAGCAGTGAAAAATCCTGCCGCTGCGGGGGCGGGGCAAGCTGGCCGGGGGCGCGATCCATGCTGCCTCGCGCCCCAGTTAAACACTATTTGTTGGCAATGACCATGCGGCGCGCATCTTCGGCGATAACACGCATGGGCACGCCACGTTGTTGCAATTCCTTGTAACGGTTCAGGCTGATAATGGCCATGTCGCGCACGCCGGCATTAGCATCGTTCGTCCATTGCGTGATGAAAGTCTCGATGCTCGGGATGGACAGTTCCGGCTGCTGTTTCAGGCCAAACGTAAACTCATCCCAGTAATCGACGAGGATCACGGGCCGTTGCAGGTAATACGTCAGCGACTGTTCATAGATGCCGACCGAATAGAGCTTGGTATCGGCCGTCAGTTCGGCCTGGATCTGCGGCAGCATGTCGGTGCCCGCGCGGTTCTGGCCATACAGTTCGGAGCCGGCCAGGATGCAGTGCGTGGCCAGGAAGCCGGCGCCGGCAATCGTCAGCACCGTCATGTCGCGGCGCAGCTGGCGTGCATGCAGCAAGGCCAGGGCGCCGCCGGCCAGGGCGAAGAAACCGGCCGCCATCAGCCAGGGCTGGTAGCCTTTGAGCGCGACCAGGGCATCCGCGTCGCGTGCGCTGGCCTTGCTGAAGGCGATCGGTCCGCCGATCAGGATGGCCGCGCCCAGTACGCACAGCAGGCCGGCGGCGAACAGGCGCTGGCGGCGCGATGCCGATTCCAGGTACAGCGCCACCAGCAAGGCCAGCGCGGGGAAGATGGGCACGATATAGCCAGGCAGTTTCGAGGTCGAATAGCTGAAGAAGAAGAAAATGAAGACGGCCCAGATCAGCAGCATCAAACGCGGCTGGAAGGAGCCTTCCTGGCGCTTGAAAGCGGCGGCCAGGCTTTGCGGCAGCACGCCTATCCATGGCAGGATGCCGGGAATGAGCAGCACGAGGAAGTAGTACCAGGCGCCTTCGCGCTTGTGGCCCTTCATCAGGAAGCGCTGGAAATGCTCGTGGATGAAGAAGAAATGCGGCTGTTCCGGATTGCGCAGGGCGACCAGCACGAACCATGGCGTGGCGACGGCAAAGAACACCAGCAAGCCCTTGACCAGGTGCAGACGCGTCCAGATGCGCCAGTCGCGCGCACACAGCGAATACAGCACCAGCACGGCGCCCGGCAGCACGATGCCGATCAGGCCCTTGGCCAGCACGGCCAGCGCCATGGCGGCCCAGCAAGCCAGCATCCAGTTGCGCCGTTCGATCGCCGTGGCGTCGTCGCGCTGGGCGATCAGCAGGCTGCCCATGGTGAGGGTCATCATGCCCGACAGGCCCATGTCCAGCGAATTGATCTGGCCCGAAGCGAGCCAGAACAGGCTCGACGCCAGCACCAGGCCCGCATACAGCCCCACGCGCGGGCCGAACACTTTCTTGCCCGCGTAGGCTGTCATGCACACGCCGATGATGCCGCACAGGCCAGTCCACAGGCGTGCCTGCCACTCGCCCAGGCCGAAGGCGGCGAAGGTCAGCGCATTCATCCACGTTTGCAGCGGCGGTTTTTCAAAGTACTTGATGCCGTTCAGGCGCGTGGTGATCCAGTCGCCCGTGACGAACATTTCGCGCGCCATCTCGGCGTAGCGGCCCTCGTCGGGCGGCACCAGGGTGCGCACGCCCAGCGCATACAGGGTGACGACGATGAAGATGCCCAGCAGGGACCACATCAGCACTCGCGACGAGTGCAGTTCGTTGACATTGATTTTCATGCGGCCTTGCCTGCGGCCGGGGCCAGGATCAGGGCCAGCGTGACTTTGCGGCCTTCGCCCATGAGGATATTGTAGGTGCGGCAGGCGGCCTGGCTATCCATGCATTCGACGCCGATGCGCCGCATGGTCAGCGCGGCCGTCAGTTTCGGATGCACGAAGCGCTGGCGTTCGCCCGTGCCGAGGATGACCACGTCGGGAGAGTCGGCCAGGATTTGCGCGAAATGCGCCTCGGTCAATTCTTCGAAACTGGTGACTTCCCACGCGCGTGGCGGCGTTTCCGGCATGACGATCAGGCTGTAGTTGTACGGCTGGGCATTGATCTCGACGCCGTTTTCGTCATAGCCGGTGACAGTCTGGTATTGTTGGGTGCTGCTGGCGTGGAGTTTCATGGCGATATCGGGGCTGGTCGTGTCGGTTGATCGGTACGCGCGCGGCCAAACTGGGCGCCGCGGCCAAGGGCGTAAGCATGCCATAAATGACAGAAAAGAGCGACTGAAAAGCAACATCCTTTCCAGATTGCAATGTTCGGCGCCACAGTGGCGCTGCATGCTTGCGCCATGGTAATGCTGCAAGATTAAGGGAAGATGAAGATGGCGCCCGCCCGATTGTCGTCCGGATGCGCCAACGTGGCAGAATCGGCGTCAAATGCTGCGGTTCGCCATGTTTAATTTGATAAAATGCCCTGTTTTCGGCGAGAATGGTTGTTTTCGCCTTGCAGTCTTTCGCATCGCAGTTTCACGGGTTCATAGTTCTGGCGCGGCGGCCACGCTGCAAGTTCTGGTCACCGCGCCGCATCACGACAGGGATTTATTTTGCGACCGATTCAGAAATCGAATAAATTGGCGGACGTCTGCTACGACATCCGCGGCCCGGTCCTGGAAAAATCCAGGCAAATGGAAGAAGAAGGCCACAAGATCACCAAGCTCAATATCGGCAACCTGGCCGTATTCGGCTTCGATCCGCCCGACGAGATCGTGCGCGACATGATGCTCAATCTGCAGAATGCGGCCGGCTATACGGATTCGAAAGGCATGTTCGCGCCGCGCAAGGCCGTCATGCACTACACGCAGGGCAAGAATATCGCCGGCGTGACCATCGATGACATTTACCTGGGCAATGGCGCTTCCGAACTGATCGTCATGTCGATGAACGCCCTGCTCAACAGTGGCGACGAAGTGCTGGTGCCGGCGCCCGACTACCCGCTGTGGACGGCGGCCGTCAGCCTGTCGGGCGGTAATCCCGTGCACTATGTGTGCGACGAGCAGAACGAGTGGTACCCCGACATCGACGACATGCGCCGCAAGATCACGCCGCAAACGAAAGCCATCGTCGTCATCAACCCGAACAACCCCACGGGCGCGCTGTATCCGGTTTCCGTGCTGCTGCAGATCGTCGAACTGGCGCGCCAGCACCAATTGATCATTTTCGCCGACGAGATCTACGACAAGGTGCTGTACGACGAAGCCGAGCACGTGTCGATCGCCTCGCTGGCCGACGACGTGCTGTTCATCACCATGAACGGCCTGTCGAAGAATTACCGCTCCTGCGGCTACCGCTCCGGCTGGATGGTGGTCTCGGGCGAAAAGCGCCACGCAAAAGATTACATCGAGGGCCTCAACATGCTGGCCTCGATGCGGCTATGCGCCAACGCGCCGGGGCAGTTTGCCATCCAGACGGCGCTTGGCGGCTACCAGAGCATACAAGACCTGGTGGGGCCCGGCGGGCGCCTGTTGAAACAGCGCGATCTGGCGCACAAGCTGCTGACCGATATTCCGGGCGTCACCTGTGTCAAGCCGAAGGCCGCGCTGTACATGTTCCCGCGCCTGGATCCGGAGATCTACCCGATCGCCGACGACCAGCAGTTTGCTTATGAATTACTGGCCGAAGCGAAGGTCCTGATCGTGCAGGGCACGGGCTTCAACTGGATCGCGCCCGATCATTTCCGCGTCGTCTTCCTGCCGAACTCCGATGACCTGACCGAGGCCATGGGACGCATTGCGCGCTTCCTCGAAGGTTACCGCAAGCGTCACGGCCGGGGCTGAACCAGCCAGCAGCAATCTCGATCAACCATACCGATCAACCTGGCGCCGCCCAAGGGGGCGCCACTTATGAGCAGTCAAGCACAACTATGAAATCCATCAAGATCGGCCTGCTGGGCCTGGGCAATGTCGGTTACGGCACGTTCAGCGTCCTGAAACGCAACCAGGAAGAAATCAAGCGCCGCGCCGGCCGCGGCATTGAAGTCGTCGCCGTCGCCGTGCGCGACGTGGCGCGCGCCGAAGCGCTCGTCGCCGGCGGCTGCAAGGTCGTCAACGACCCGCACCTGATCGTCAACGATCCCGAGATCGACATTGTCGTCGAACTGATCGGCGGCTACGACCTGTCGAAAACCCTGGTGATGCAGGCCATCGCCAACGGCAAGCACGTGGTCACGGCCAACAAGGCCCTGCTGGCCGTGCACGGCAACGAAATCTTTGCCGCCGCCCAGGACAAGGGCGTGATGGTGGCCTTCGAAGCGGCCGTCGCCGGCGGCATCCCCATCATCAAGGCGCTGCGCGAAGGCTTGACGGCCAACCGCATCGAATGGATCGCCGGCATCATCAACGGCACCACCAATTTCATCCTGTCCGAAATGCGCGACAAGGGCCTCGATTTCGCCACCGTGCTGAAACAGGCGCAGGAACTCGGTTACGCGGAAGCCGACCCCACCTTCGACATCGAAGGCGTCGACGCCGCGCACAAGGCCACCATCATGTCGGCCATCGCCTTCGGCATCCCGGTGCAGTTCGACAAGGCCTACGTGGAAGGCATCAGCAACCTCAGTGCCGTCGACATCCGCTACGCCGAGCAACTGGGCTACCGCATCAAGCTGCTGGGCATCACCAAGCGCGCCATCGTCAACGGCGTGGAAGGCATCGAGCTGCGCGTGCATCCGACCCTGATCCCCGCCAAGCGCCTGATCGCCAACGTGGAAGGTGCCATGAACGCCGTGCTCGTGCATGGCGACGCCGTCGGCGCCAGCCTGTACTCGGGCCGCGGCGCGGGCGCCGAGCCGACCGCTTCGTCGGTGATCGCCGACCTGGTCGACATCACGCGCCTGGCCACGGCCGACCCGGAACACCGCGTGCCGCACCTGGCGTTCCAGCCGAACGCGATGACCGATATCGCCATCTTGCCGATGTCGGAAATCACCACCAGCTACTACTTGCGCATGCACGTGGCCGACCAGCCGGGCGTGCTGGCCGACCTCACGCGCATCCTGGCCGAACGCGGTATCTCGATCGACGCCATGCTGCAAAAAGAACCGGCCGAGGGCGAGACGCATACGGACATCATCATGCTGACGCACCAGACGCAGGAAAAGAACGTCACGGCCGCCATCGAGAAGATGGAAGCGTTGAACAGCGTGGTGGGCACGGTCACCAAGATCCGCCTGGAAAACCTCAGCTGATCGGTTTCAGCGAGCCATGCAAAACGGCGCCCTCGGGCGCCGTTTTTTTATGCGTGATGTTGTCGGATTACGGCCCTTCGGACCTGATCCGACCTGCGCCTACGCCGATCAAGGCGCGGGGACGGGGCCCACGTCCATGCCGTCATAGCTGGCCAGCTGGTTGTCCTGCGCAAACGCCATCAGTTCGCCATTGCGCGCATGCAGGCTGTCGACGCCATGCACTTCGGCTTTTTCCACGTGCAGCACCCACACGGGCGGAGCCGCCGGATCGTCGAGTTCCGGCTGGTACAGTTCCACCGGGCGGTAGCCCTGCAGCGCCAGCAGGGTGGCGGCCTGCTCCAGCGGTTCGGAGGTGGGGTTGGTGAAGTAATAGCCCCACAGCAGCGGCTGGGACAAATCCCACGGCGCATTCTCGGCGATATTGGCAAACAGTTCGGTCACATCTTCTTTGGTCATCATGGCTGCGGGCTTTCATTAAAATCTCAGGGCGCGATCTTAGCACCGACTGGCGCCGGGGCGAAATACACGCCGACTTTCAATCCATGCCCATTCGCCGCCGTCGCCAGTTCCAGCCGGGCGCCGTGCAGGGCCGCAATGTCGCGCACGATGGCCAGGCCCAGGCCGGCGCCGCCCGGATTGCTTTCGAGCGCCGCGCCGACCCGGTAGAACGGCGTGAACACGCGTTCGCGTTCCACAGGGGGGATGCCGGCGCCGCTGTCTTCCACTTCCAGCAGCGTTTCGTTTCCATCGCCGCCCGCGCGCACGCGCAGGATTACGCTGCCACCCGGTGGCGTGTAGCGCAGGGCATTGTCGACCAGATTGGCGACAAGTTCATGCAGCAGCAGGGCCTGGCCATGCACGGGCGCTTCGTCGGGCGCTTCCAGCGACAGGTCGATATTTTTGGCGACGGCGGCCATGGCCATTTCCAGCCCTACCTGCTGCGCCATGTCGCGCAGCGCGACGGTGTCCATGGCCAGATTCTCACCGCCATGCTCGATGCGCGCGAGGGTCAGCAGGCGGTTGGCCAGCAGCACGGTCGAATCGGTGGTGACGGCGATCGAGCGCACGATGTCGCGCAGGGCGGCGATGTCCGGCGGCGCGCCCGCCTGGCGGTCGCATTCGCGCATGGCCAGTTCGGCCTGGGTTTTCAGCACCGTCAACGGCGTGCGCAGCTGGTGCGAGGCATCGGCGATGAAGCGGCGCTGGCTGGCGATCAGCTGCTGCAGGCGCGACATGGCTCCGTTCATGGCGCTCACCAGCGGGCGCATTTCCTTGTGCACCAGCGTGGGATCGACGTCGGACAGGTCGGACAGGGTGCGCGTCTCGACTTCCGTTTTCAGGCGCATCAGCGGGCGCAGCACCAGGCGCACGGCAAACCACACGAGGGCGCCCATCACCAGTATCATCGCCGCCTGCCAGCTCAGGGTGTCGAACAGGATCTGGTTCGACAGGCCGCGCCGCGCGTCCAGCGTTTCGGCCACCTGGATCAGGGTGATGCCGCGCATCGAGTCGTCATACACGGGCTGCAGCAGGGCAGCAATGCGGATCGGCTTGCCGTGATAGTCGGCGTGGTAGAAGCGCACCAGGGCAGGGTAATTCTGCGAGCGGGGCACGTTTTTCGGCACGGGCGGCAAGTCGCCATAGCCCGATACCAGCTCGCCGTTGATGCCCGTGACCTTGTAGTAGATGCGGCCCAGGGTGTCGGTCTCGAAGCTGTCGAGCGCCACGTAGGGCACTTCGGCCACCACCTTGCCGTTGACGATGGAGACTCTTTCGGCCAGCGCCCGCGTCGACGCCAGCAAGGAGCGGTCATAGGCCATGTCGGCCGCGTCGAGCGCGTTGCGGTACACAAAAACGGCATCGAGCAGCACCAGCATCACCAGCGGGATGAGCAGCCAGCGCAGCAGCTGGCTGCGCAGGCTGCCCAGCGGCCGGCCCTGCGCCCAGCGCCGGCGCAGGCGCTCGAACAGGGGCAGGCTTGGGGCGCGCACGCTCATTTTGACGCGGCCGGCGCCATCGCGCTGCGCGGCTGCAGCAGGTAGCCGATGCCGCGCAGCGTGGTGATGACGGCACCGTCGGGCGAACCGGTTTCGACGCCGCTCTCGAGTTTCTTGCGCACGCGGTGGATATACAGTTCGATGGCGTCCAGGTTGGCGTCGTCGGCCAGCGCGAAGACTTCGTCGAACAGCTTTTCCTTCGACACTGCGCGCCCGGAGCGCGTGATCAGCGCTTCGAGCACGGCGTGTTCGCGCGGCGTCAGGGGGAAAGGGGCGCCGGCATAGCTGAACATGCGCGTGACGGTGTCGAAACTGAGCGCGCCGCACGTGTGCACGAGCGCTTCGTTGCCCTGGCTGCGGCGCAGCAGGGCTTTTACGCGCGCTTCGAGTTCGGCCAGTTCGAACGGCTTGGCCATGTAGTCGTCGGCACCCAGGTTCAGGCCCTGCACTTTTTCATCGAGGCCGCCGCGCGCCGTGAGTATCATGACGGGAGTCTTGCCGCGCGTGCCGCCGCGCGCGCGCAGGCGGCGCAGCACGTCCAGGCCATCCATCTTCGGCAGGGTCAGGTCGAGCAGCACCAATGAATATTCCTGCGTATGCAGCAGGGCGTCGGCATCGGCGCCGTTGTGGGCGGTCTCCACCGTCAGGTGCGCGTCGCGCAGGGCCTTTGCCAGCCAGTGCGACAGCTCCAGATGGTCTTCCACTAATAATATGCGCATGGTCTCCGCCATTCGTTTGAATTGGTGCAGTGTAAGCCTGTCGGCACGCCGCCGACAGGGGCCGCAATGAATTTGTTGGTATTGCCTGTGGCTGGCCGGCGACACCTGTCAGTCTGAAAGCCAATTGAAAGGATCGCGATCATATAGTGTGATCCTGATTCATGAAATTGATCAGGCATATCACTAATAACTATATCTAAGGGAGACACTCTACATGAAGAAAACTGTATTCTCGCTGGCCGCCATGGCGGTACTCGCCGCAGCCGGCAGCGCCCACGCCCAATCGAACGTCACCCTGTACGGCCGTCTTGACGCCGGCATCAGCAACACCAGCAACGCCGGTCCGAACAAAAGCTCGATGACGCAAGTCAGTTCCGGCGGCATGAACACGTCGCGCTGGGGCATCCTGGGCAGCGAAGACCTGGGCGGCGGCTTGAAAGCCGTGTTCAATCTGGAAGGCGGCATCCTCGTCGACACGGGCGCGGCCGACGGCGCGCTGTTCAAGCGCCAGGCCAACGTGGGCCTGGAAGGCGCGTTTGGCCGCGTCGTGCTGGGACGCTCGTTCACCACCGTGTATGACTTCGTGCTGCCGTTCGACCCGATGGCCTATGCGCCGTTCTACTCGTGGGCCACTTCGGCCAACGCGACGGGCCCGAGCAAATACGGCATGACGACGGCCTTCGACAATATGGTCAAGTACTCGGGCAAGACGGGCGGCTTCAGCTACGGCGCATCGTACGGCTTCGGCGAACAGTCGACGGGCAGCTCGGACAGCGCCAAGCTGTCGACGGCCGTCACCTACAAGACCGGTCCGGTCAGCCTGCTGGCCACGTATGAACAGGTCAACGGCAACACCATCGCCGGCGGCGCGCGTGACAAGACCACCGTCTACCACCTGGGCGCGATGTACGACGACGGCCCGTGGAAAGTGCAGGCGGCGGCGCGCGACTACAAGCTCGATCCGGCTGCCTCGGGCAAGGCCGACGTGCGCGGCACCATGTACTGGGGCGGCGTCAGCTACAAGACCACACCGGTCATCACCCTGACGGGCGTGATCTACTACCAGGACGTGAAGAACGTGGCCGCCAACCTCGATGCCGATCCGATCATGTACGTGGCGCGCGTGCGCTATGCCCTGTCCAAGCGCACCGACCTGTACGTGGCCGGCGCTTACGCCAAGGCCAAGCACAACCAGCTGGTCAGCCTGTCGCGTGACGACGCCGGTTTCGGCGACACGCAGCGTGGCCTGATCGCCGGCATCCAGCACCGCTTCTAAGGCATGACGATGCTGCGCACCGTGTTCCTGTCGCTGCTGTTGTTGTCCGCGCTGCTGCCGGCGCTGGCAACGGCCGCCGCGCCTGAAGTCGACTGCGTGGTGCCGTCCAAGCCGGGCGGCGCCATGGACCTGACCTGCAAGCTGGCGCAGAAAGGGCTGCTGCAGCCCGATCCGGCGGTGGCGGCGCCGTTCGCGTCCTCGGTGCGCATCAGCTATCTGCCGGGCGGTATCGGTGCGGTGGCGTGGCGTTCGATGGGTTCGCAGCGCCGGCGTGCCGAAGCCAACACCTTGGTGGTGTTTTCGGGCGGCTCGCTGCTGAACCTGGCGCAAGGAAAGTTCGGCAACGCCAAGACGGGCGACGTGCGCTGGGTGGCGGCGCTGGGCGCCGACTACGGCATGATCGCCGTGCGCAGCGACTCGCCCTACAAGAGCCTGGCCGACCTGATCGCCGCGCTCAAGCGCCACCCCGACAAGGTGCTGATCGGCGTGTCCGGCACCATCGGCAGCCAGGACTGGCTGAAGATGGCGCTGGTGGCGCGCAAGGCCGGCATCGACCCGAAAGTGCTGCGCTTCGTGGCGCTGGAAGGCGGCGGCGAGATCTTCACGGCGATGCAGGCCGATTACGTGCAGGTGATGTCGGGCGATACGTCGGAAGCGACCCTGAACGCGGGAGACAGCCATGCGCGGGTGCTGGCGGTGCTGTCGGAAAAGCGCCTGCCCGGCGTGCTGGCCAGCGTACCGACGGCGCGCGAGCAGGGCGTCGACGTGGTCTGGCCCATCATCCGCGGCCTGTGGATGGGACCACAGGTGCCGGAAGCCGATTACCAGCGCTGGGTGGCCACGTTCGACCGTGCCATGGCCACGCCGCAGTTTGCCCAGTGGCGCACGCAATCGGGCATGTATCCGTTCGCGCTGACGGGCGACAAATTGACGCAGTACGTGAACCAGGCAGTCGAACGCTACTCCAGGCAGGCGGCCGAACTGGGCCTGATGCGCTGAATCGAATAGCAAACCATACAACAATCACAGACGGAGACAAACCATGCAAACCAAGACCATTCTCGCCATCGCCCTGGCAGCCGCTTTCGCGGGTAGTACCGGCGCCGCTTTCGCCCAGGTGCCGGCAGGTTATCCGGCCGACTACCAGAAGATCATCGACGCGGCCAAGAAGGAAGGCAAGGTGGTGATCTACAGCGCCACCGACAGCAAGGCCGCCGCGCCGCTGATCAAGGATTTCAGCGCCCTGTATCCGGGCATCTCGGTCGAATACAACGACATGAATTCGACGGAAGTGTACAACCGCTTCATTTCCGAAGTGGCCGCCGGCGGCAATACGGCCGACGTGATGTGGTCGTCGGCGATGGACTTGCAGATGCGCCTGGCCTCGGACGGCTACGCCCTGAAATACAAATCGGTCGAAGCATCCAAGATCCCCGGCTGGGCCATGTGGGACGACCAGGCTTACGGCACCACGTTCGAGCCTGCCGCCATCGTCTACAACAAGCGTTTGCTCGACCCGAAGGAAGTACCGAAGAACCACGACGACTTCGTCAAGCTGATCGCCACGCCGAAATTCAAGGACAAGGTCACCACCTACGACATCGAAAAGTCGGGCGTGGGCTTCATGTTCATGTCGCAGGATGCGAAGGAATATCCGCAGTTCCTGGCGCTGCAAAACGCGTTCGGCACGGCCAAGGTGCGCGTGCAGTCGTCGACGGGCACCATGATGGAACGCATTTCGTCGGGTGAAAACCTGATCGGCTATAACGTGCTGGGCTCCTACGCCCTGGTGCGCGCCAAGACCGACCCGTCGATCGGCGTCGTGCTGCCCAAGGATTACACGCTGATCCTGTCGCGCGTGCAGTTCATCAACAAGAACGCGAAGAACGTCAACGCCAGCAAGCTGTGGCTCGACTACATCCTGTCGCACCGCGGCCAGACCATCATCGCGAACGGCGCCAAGCTGTACGCGATTCGCGCCGACGTCACGGGCGAGACCACCTCGGCGGACCTGATCAAGGAAATCGGCGCGGCCAACATCAAGCCGGTGCCGGTGCACCCGATCATCCTGCAATTCCTGGGGCCAGCCAAGCGCATGGCCTTCTTGAAGCAATGGAAAGAAACAGCCGGCAAGAAGTAACGCCGTCCTGGCCGTCCGCAGGCGCGTGCCCGCGGACAGATGCCGTACCCTTCATTCATTGGATTCATCATGCAAACTGCTATCTTGCCGCTGCCTGCACGGTCGCGCTCTCCCTTGTCGCGCCTGAACTGGCCGCGCGGCGTGGTCGTGGCGATCACCATGGTCGCCATTTTCCTGCCGCTGTTCCTGATTTTTTACCAGAGCTTTTTGAACGCGCCGTTTTTCATGCCGGTGCGCGAATTCGGCTTTGACTCCTACCGTTTCATCTTCGATGATCCCGATTTCTCGATGGCCTTCAAGAATGGCCTGATGCTTGCCTGCGGCTTGACCGTCATCGCCGTGCCGCTGGGCGGCATGCTGGCCTTCCTGATGGTGCGCACCGACTTGCCGGGCCGCGGCTGGGTGGCGCCCATGCTGCTGGTGCCGATCTTTGTCTCGCCGATGGTGATGGGCTTTGGCTACGTCGTGTCGATGGGCCCCGTAGGCTTCTACTCGGTCTGGGCCAAGGAGCTGTTCGGCTTCGTGCCCTGGAATATTTATTCCTTCACCAGCATCGTCATCATCGCCGGCCTGACGCACGTGCCGCACGTCTACCTGTATGCCTCGTCGGCCCTGAAAAGCCTGGGTTCGGACGTGGAAGAAGCGGCCCGCGTGGCCGGCGCTTCACCGGTGCAGGTCATGCTGAACGTGTCGCTGCCGATGATCATGCCGGCGCTGGCGTATGCGGGCGTGCTGGTGTTCTTCCTCGGCTTCGAAGTATTCGGCCTGGTGCTGGTGCTCGGCGATCCGGAAGGCCACCTGGTGCTGCCGACCTATCTGTACAAGCTGACCAACAAACTGGGCACGCCGTCGTACCACCTGATGGCCGCTGTTGCCGTCTGTCTGGTGATGGTGACCATGCCGCTGGTGATGATACAGCGCTGGCTGCTCAAGTCCGCCAACAAATATGTGTCGATCAAGGGCAAGGGTGCGCGCAGCAAGGCCATGCCGCTGGGCCGCTGGAAGTGGCTGGCGTTTGCCTTGCTGGCGGGCTGGCTGATCTTCACCATCATCCTGCCGCTGACGGGCATCGTGCTGCGCTCCTTCGTGCAGTACTGGGGCGAGGGCGTGCACCTGGCCGACGTGCTGACCTTGCAGCATTTCCGCGATATCTTCGACCAGCCGTCGCTGGTGCGCGGCATCGTCAACACGATCCTGATCGGCGTCGTCGGCGGCGCGCTGGCCGTGGGCTGCTACAGCTTCATCGCGCTGGCCATGCACCGCAAGCAGGACGGCGTCACGCGCCTGCTCGACTACAGCGTGCTCGTGCCGCGCGCCGTGCCGGGTTTGCTCGCAGGCCTGTCGTTCCTGTGGGTGTTCCTGTTCGTGCCGGCCTGGCTCGACGGGGTATTGAAAGGCATGGACAACGGCGTGGCCCTGTGGCTGAGCGGCCATGTGATTCCCGTGCTGCGCGAAGTGCGCTCGACGATCTTCGCCCTGTGGCTCGCGTATTCGGTGGTGTGGATGGCCTACGGCATGCGTTTGATTTCCACCGCGCTGCTGCAAGTGGGGCCGGAGCTGGAAGAGGCGGCGCGCGCCGTCGGCGCCAACCGTGGCCAGGTGACGCGCGACGTGACCCTGCCGCTGATCAAATACGGCTTGCTGGGTGCCTGGCTGATGGTGTTCCTGATCTTCGAGCGCGAATATTCGACGGGCGTATATCTGCTCTCGCCGGGCACGGAAGTGATCGGCGCCATGCTGGTATCGCTGTGGGCGGGCGGCTCGACCGACCTGGTGGCGGCGCTGTCCTTCATCAATATCACCCTGGTGGCCATCGGCCTGGGCATCGCGCTGCGCTTCGGCGTGAAGTTACACAACTGAGTTGCATAACTAAGAATAGACTGAGACCACATCATGAATGAATTGACCGTCAATGAGCTGTACCTGGACTACGGCACCGGCGCCTCCGCCAACCAGATCCTGAAGGGTGTCTCAATGCACCTGAAAAAAGGCGAAGTGGTCGCCCTGCTGGGGCCTTCGGGCAGCGGCAAGACCACCTTGCTGCGCGCCGTCGCCGGGCTGGAAAGCCCGAAGGCGGGCACGATCGAGATCGGCGAGCGTAATGTCTTCGATGGCGCGAAGCATTTCGAAATGCCGGCCGAGCACCGCAACCTGGGACTGGTGTTCCAGTCGTATGCGCTGTGGCCGCACAAGACCGTGTTCGACAACGTCGCCTACGGCCTCAAATTGCGCAAGATGGGCAGCACGGAAATCGCCGCGCGCATCAAGGAAGTATTGACGCAACTGGGCCTGGGGCACCTGGGCGAGCGCTATCCGCACCAGCTGTCCGGCGGCCAGCAGCAGCGCGTGGCGATCGCCCGTGCGCTGGTGTACAACCCGCCCGTGATCCTGCTCGACGAACCGCTGTCGAACCTGGACGCCAAGCTGCGCGAGGAAGCGCGCGCCTTCCTGCGCGAACTGATCGTGCGCCTGGGCCTGTCCGCGCTGATGGTGACGCATGACCAGGGCGAGGCGATGGCCATTTCCGACCGCATTCTGCTGCTCAATAACGGCAAGATCGAGCAGCAGGGCACGCCGCAAAGCATGTATGAAACGCCGGATACCCTGTTCACGGCCGAATTCATGGGCAGTAACAACCGCCTGCCCGGCAAGGTGGTGCAGCGCGAAGGCAACCAGGTGCGCCTGCTGGTCGATGGCGCCTCCATGCAGGGCGTGGCGCGCGGCGCCAACGTGGGCACGGAAGTGACCACCATGATCCGTGTCGAGGAAGTGAAGATCAGCGCCACGCAGGTGGACAACGCCATCGAGCTGCCGCTGCTGACGTGCATGTACCTGGGCGACCGCTGGGAATGCCTGTTCGAGCGCGGCGGCGCCGAGAACATCAGCCTGCGCGCCTATTCGCGCCACAAGCTCGAAGCGGGCAAGTACTGGCTGCACATGCCGGCCGATAAGCTTTGGGTGTTTTAACGGTACCGCGGTGGCCACCTTGGCGCGCAGTCTGTGCCGCGCTGGCCACCGGTTTTGCATCGCCCCCGTATTTCACGGCGCCCGTGCCGGCCTTTCTCATTCTCCATACGCAGTGATCGCCGGCGCCTTGCCGTTCACGCTGGCGCCATGCCACCGCCTTCTTTGCCATGGCCGTGGATGGCACTGCTGGCCGCTCCATTCTTTTCCCTGCTGACAAGACAACGCCGCCTGAGTTGAATTGGCCGGCTGAAACTCGCATAAAGCAAACGCTCTGTATTGTCCTTGCCGCGCGCCCTTTAATCCTCGCTGCCGCCATGCGCGGGTAATATGGGGGCGCCGTTGCGCCAGGCCGCATGTGTTATCTAAAAACAACGCTCTTATGTGCCGCATGCGCGGCATGCCTTGATCATGGATAAAAAACACCCGTTCCGAGAATGCCCATGGTTTGCCGGAGGATGCTGATTTTTCCATCGGAAGAGAATGGATGCGAGTGTTACAAATAGTAACTAGGGCGGGGTATTCTTTAAAAGACGGGTTTTGTATTTAGATTTAAAAAGTTGCCGCATGGCCATTTATTTTAGTTATTTTTACTTCCATCGTTTATAATTTGAAAAGAACGCCGGCGAGGCTTTTTGCGCAGTTTTGACGTGAGTTCGCCCTTTTTTTGAGCTCAGGAAAATGCATATGCGCACCGATGGTGTCCGTTTTTCAATTGTCAGACATGCCGCATGGGCACCGGGCCTGGAAACGCCGCAGCAATGGCAGGCGTGGGCGCAAAGCGCCCTGCCCGTCGCGCCGATTGCCGCTGCTGGCGAGCCGGGCGTGCGTGCGATGGCGCCGATGCTGCGCCGCCGCGCCGGTCAGCTGGGCAAGATGGCGCTCGAAGTGGCGTACACCTGCCTCGGCGAACAGCGCGATATTCCGCTCGTCTTTTGTTCCCGCCACGGCGAGGTGGCGCGCGCCGTCGAACTGTTGTCGGCGCTGGCCCAGGGCGAACCCCTGTCGCCGACGGCGTTCGGCATGGCCGTGCACAATGCCAGCGCAGGCCTGTTTTCCATCGCTCGCGCCGATACGGCGAATCAGCTGGCCATCGCCGCCGGTGCGGCCAGCCTCGAAGCCGCGGTGATCGAGGCGTGCGGCTTGCTGGCCGATGGCGCGGCGCAGGTATTGCTGGTGCTGGCGGAGTGTCCCTTGCCAGTGCCATTTGAAGCTTTTGAAGACTGTCACGAGCAATCGCATGCGTTTGCCTGGCTGCTGCAGGCCGAGGCTGCCCCGGGCACCGCTTTCAGCCTGACGTGGCGTCCCCGCAGCGGTGATGATGCGTTGGCGGCTGCCCCCGGCGCCATGCCGGGCAGCCTGGCCGTGTTGCGATTCATGCTCGGCGAGGCCCGCACGTTCGTGCACGCGGCCAACCGCCAGGCATGGTGCTGGAGCCGCCATGCATAAGCTGGAGGCTGTTCGCGCCGGCATATCGATAGGCTGGCGCACGATCGCGACCGCGCTCAGTTTCGCCGCCTTCGGCCTCGGTGGCTTGCTGTTGCGCGTGCTGGTGTTCCCCGTGCTGCAGGTGCTGGTGTGGCGCCGCGACACGCGCATCGCCTGCGCGCGCGCCATCATCCGCTGGAGTTTTCGCCTGTATATCGGCCTGATGCGTTTTCTCGGCGTGCTGCGCTATGACTTGCGCGGTCTCGACAAGCTGGAACGCGGCGGCTTGCTGATCCTGGCCAATCATCCGACCCTGATCGACACGATTTTCCTGATGGCGTATGTCAAGCAGGCCGATTGCATCGTCAAGTCCGATTTGTGGAATAACCCGTTTACGGGCGGCCCCGTGCGCGCGGCCGGCTATATCAATAACACGGGCGGCGCCGAACTGGTGGACGCCTGCCTGGCATCGCTGGAGCGCGGCAATAACCTGATCATTTTCCCGGAAGGCACGCGCACGCCATGCAGCGGCGAAGTCGTGCTGAAGCGGGGCGCGGCGAATATCGCCGTGCGCGGCCGCCGCGACGTGACGCCGGTGCTGATACGTTGCCTGCCCAGGACCCTGGGCAAGGGCGAGCCATGGTGGCGCGTGCCGGCCCGCCGTGCGCATTTCGAGATCGCCGTGCAGGACGACCTGGCGATCGGCGAGTTTACCGGCGGTGGCGCCAGCGACGTGATGGCGGCGCGCACCTTGACCACTCATCTGCAACATTACTTTAGCGGGAAACAGGAACAACATGCTTGAACAAGAAGTGAAGGAACTGATCATCGAGGCGCTGCAACTGGAAGACGTGAGCGCTGCCGATATCGATACGGATGCACCCCTGTTTGTCGAGGGCCTGGGACTCGATTCGATCGATGCGCTGGAACTGGGCGTCGCCCTGCAAAAAAAATACGGCATTTCCCTGTCGGCCGATTCGGCCGATACGCGCCGCCACTTTGCCTCGGTACGGGCGCTGGCGGCGATGGTTGACACTCACAGAAAGAAGTAAGGAGCAGCAAATGGTAGATATGAGCGCAATGAGCCGCGATGAACTGTACGCATGGGTGGTGCAGCTGCTGGCCGAAATGTTCGAGCTCGATCCGGCGGCGCTGACGCCGCAATCGAATCTGTACGCCGAACTCGATATCGACAGCATCGACGCGGTCGACCTGGCGGTCAAGCTGAAGCAGCTGACGGGCAAGCGCCTGCAGCCGGAAGTATTCAAGACCATCCGCACGATCGACGATGTGGTCGAAGCGCTGCGCGCGATGTCGGTGTCGGAACAGGCGGCGTAACGCGTGCTGCTCAATGCCGTCGCGTTGCTGCTGACCGTACTGTATCCGCTGGCGATCTGGTTCGGTCACGGCCAGGTCGAGCCACGCTGGCTGGCGCTGCTGCTGTTGCTGGCTGCCGCCTGCCGCCTGCCCGCGCTGAAGCTGCAGCGCGCCGCGCGCTGGTCGGTGGCGGCCGCACTGCTGCTGGCCGCCATCGCCCTGTGGAGCAATCTGCTGCTGCCGCTGAAACTGTATCCGGTACTGGTCAACGTCGTCTTGCTGGCCACCTTCGGCTACAGCCTGTGGGCGCCGCCGTCGGTGGTGGAACGCCTGGCGCGCTTGCGCGAGAAGGATTTTCCACCCGCCGCCGTGCGCTATACGCGCCGCGTGACACAAGTCTGGTGCGGTTTTTTCATCGTCAATGGCGGCATCGCGCTGGGTACGGCACTGTGGGCCAGCGAAGCCGTCTGGTCGCTGTACACGGGCGTCATCGCCTATATCCTGATGGCCCTGTTATTTGGCGGCGAGTATCTCGTCCGCCTGCGTTTTAAGCGTTTGCACCATGCCTGAATCCTCGTTGCCGCAAGCTCCCGTGCCTGACGCACATCCGCCGATTTCCCCGCTGGCGCGCCTTGCGCTGTCCATGCATGGCCGCCCGCCGGCCATGCCCGTCGGCTGGCGCGATGGCGCGGTGCTCGATCATGCGCACTTTGCGGCGCGCATGTCCGCCTGGGCCGGCTTGCTGGAAGGCCAGGCAGGACGCCATTTCGCTTTGTACCTGGACGACAGCATCGAGTTTGGCGCCGCCTTGCTGGGCGCCTGGCAGGCGGGCAAGACCGTCTGGCTGACGGCCGATACGCTGCCGGCCAGCTGCGCTTCGCTGGCTGCGTCCGTCGATGGTTTCCTGGGGCAGTTCCCGGCTGCGCATGCGCCGCTGCCGCTGCCAGCGGACAGCTTGGCCGAGCGAGCGTGGACGCAGCTTGCCGACGATTTTCCGGCGCTGGTGGTGTACACCTCGGGCAGCACGGGCGCGGCGCAAGCGATCCCGAAAAAACTCTCGCAGCTGGCCAGCGAGGTGGCCACGCTGGAGCAGCTGTTTGGCGAACACGCCGATGGCGCGGCCGTCGTCGCCACCGTCTCGCACCAGCATATCTACGGCTTGCTGTTCAAGGTCTTGTGGCCGCTGGCCGCCGGGCGTGCCGTGCATGCGCACAGCGTGGACTACCCGGAACAGCTGGCCGCCTTGCTGGCGCGCGGTCCGTGCGTGCTGGCCGCCAGCCCCGCGCACCTGAAACGCCTGCCGCAACACATCGACTGGTCCGGCGCGCGGGCGCAGCTGCGCGCCGTGTTTTCCTCGGGCGGGCCGCTGGCCCTGGACAGTGCGCTGGCGGCGGGGCATTTGCTGGGCCACGTGCCGCGCGAAATCTATGGCAGCTCGGAGACCGGCGGCGTGGCCTGGCGCCAGCGCGTGCCAGAGCACCCTGACGACGAGAGCTGGCAGGGTTTTCCCCGCGTGAACTGGCGCCTGATGGACGACGGCGCGCTGGAAGTGCGTTCGGCGCACCTGGCCGACGATGGCTGGCTATGTCTGGCCGACCGCGCGCGCGTAACGGCACCAGGGCGCTTCCAGCTGCTGGGACGCAGCGACCGCATCGTGAAGATCGAAGAAAAACGCATTTCCCTCAATGCCATCGAAGCGGCATTGCTGGCCACGCCGCTGGTGCTGGATGCGCGCGTGCTGCTGTGCGATGCGCCGGCCGGCGAGCGCCAGAAGGTGGCCGCCTTTATCGTCTGCAGCGCCGCCGGCCGCGCGCTGCTCGACGCCGAAGGCAAGCTGGCCCTGAATCGCCAGCTGCAAACGGCGCTGGGCGGCCAGGTCGACGCCGTTGCCGTGCCGCGCCGCTGGCGCTACCTGGAACAACTGCCCATCAATGCGCAGGGCAAGACGACGCAGGCGCTGTTGCTGGCATTGCTCGAGAAACCCCGCTTGCCGCATGCGCGGCTGATCGAGCGTTCGGCCGAAGGCGAAACGCCACGGATGCTGTTCGAGCTGCACGTCCCGGCGAATCTGTTCTATTTCGACGGCCATTTCACGGGCGCCCCCTTGCTGCCCGGCGTGGTGCAAGTGGAGTGGGCGCTGCACTTCGCGCGCCAGCACCTGGACCTGCCCGCGCGGTTCCGCGCCATGCATGCGCTGAAATTCCAGCAGCCGGTCATGCCGGACCGGCCCGTGCGGCTGGCGCTCGAATACGACGCGCCCAAGGCCAGCCTGCAATTTCGTTATCTGTCGGACGCCGGCCAGCATGCCAGCGGCCGCATCCTGTTTCATCCGAATGCCGCTGCCGTTCCCGATGGCGGCGCCGATACACCCACTCCAGCAGCGAGCGCATGTTAGATAAAAAATTCTCACCCGAACGCCAGACCGCCTTTGCCGCCCGTTTCGAGGCGCAAAAAATCGCTTTCGGTCCCGTCGTCTTTCAATGCGTGCGCTATGCCTGGAAGCGCGGCATGCTGCAGGCCCTGGCCGACACGGGCCACAGCGGCCTGACGATTGCCGACATGGCCGCCAGCGGCCGCTGGACGGAGTATGCGCTGAAGGTGGCGCTCGAATCGTGCCTGTCTGCCGGCGTCGTCTCGCTGCGCGATGGCGCGTATGTGCTCGATAAAGTCGGTTTTTGCATGCTGACGGACAGCATCACCCAGGTCAACCTGGACTTCATGCATGACGTCTGCTACCAGGGCTTGTTCGACCTGGACCGCTCGCTCGACGCCGAGCAGCCGCTGGGACTGGCCGCGCTGGGCGACTGGCCCACCCTGTACCAGGGCCTGTCGGCCCTGTCGGAGCCGGCCAAGGGCAGCTGGTTCGCCTTCGATCACCATTATTCGGATACATCGTTCCCCGAGATATTCCCGGACGTCTTCGCCACGGCGCCGCGCCGCATCATGGACATCGGCGCCAATACGGGCAAGTTCGCCAGTGCGGCGCTGGCCTACCATGCGGGCGTGGAACTGCACCTGGTCGACCTGGAGCGCCAGCTGGCGGTGGCCGACCGGACTCTCACCGATGCCGGCGTGCGCGAGCGGGCCCATTTGCACGCCTGCGACCTGCTCGACGACGCGGCGCCGCTGCCGGCCGGCATGGACCTGATCTGGATGAGCCAATTTCTCAGCTGTTTCAGCGAGCCGGCCATCGCCAGCATCCTGCGCCGCGTGGCGCAGGCGCTGGGGCCGAACGGGCAAGTGCTGATCATGGATACCTTCTGGGACCGCCAGCAGTACGATATCGCCGCCTACTGCCTGATCAACACCTCGCCGTACTTCACGGCCATGGCCAGCGGTAACAGCAAGATTTACCAGAGCACCGACTATATCCGCCTGGCGCAAGCGGCCGGACTGGAATTGCTGACCACGCGCGACGGTATCGGCTATTGCCATTCGCTGCTGCGCTTTGGCCGCGCCGGAGCACACAGTGACTGAAGTGCGTTTTCAACCGTGCATCGTGATCCCCGTGTTCAATCATGAACACGCGATCGGCGCCGTGGTGCAGCGCCTGCTACCGCATGGCGTGCCGCTGATCCTCGTCGACGACGGCAGCGCCTCTGCCGGCGCACGCACCCTGGACGCGCTGGCCGCCGCGCATCCGTCGCGCGTGACCCTGCTGCGCCATGCGCACAACCAGGGCAAGGGTGGGGCGGTACTGACGGGCTGCCGCCACGCGCATGCGCACGGCTACAGCCATGCGTTGCAGATCGATGCGGACGGCCAGCATGAAACGGACGACGTGCCGCGCTTCCTGGCGCAGGCGCAAACCACGCCGGCGGCGGTGGTGATCGGCTATCCCGTGTACGACGCCTCGGTACCCAGGGCGCGCTACTACGGCCGTTATGCGACGCATATCTGGGTATGGATCAATACCCTGTCGCTGCAGATCCGCGACTCCATGTGCGGTTTCCGCGTCTATCCGCTGGCGCCCCTGGCGGCGCTGGCGCAGCGTGGTGTGCTGGGGCAGCGCATGAATTTCGACACCGATGTGCTGGTGCGCCTGTACTGGGATGGCTTGTCGATGGCGAATCTGCCCACGCGCGTCGGTTACCCCAGCGACGGCGTCTCGCACTTTGAACTGTGGCGCGACAATGTGCTCATTTCGCGCATGCACGCGCGTCTGTTTTTCGGCATGCTGTGGCGCGCACCGCGCCTGCTGGCCCGCCACTGGCGCGCGCGATGACGGCAGCACCGCAGCAGCCGCGCGGACACTGGTCCGGCTTCAATGAAGTCAGCTTCGTGGCCGGCATGCGCCTGCTGTTCTGGATCTGCCGCGTCTTTGGCCGCTGGCCTTTCCGCATCGTGCTGTACCCGGTGCTGGCCTGGTACGTGCTGACCAAGCCGCGTGCGCGCCGCGTGTCGCGCAGCTACCTGCGCCGCGTCGCGGCCAGCGGCGGCCCGGCAAACCTGGGCGTGCTGCGGCACTTTGCCACGTTTGCCGAAACCATCCTCGACAAGATGCTGCTATGGGGCGGCTTGTACGACACGCGCAGCGTGAGCCTGCATGGCGTCGATGGCGACGATGGCGTCAACCGCTGCCTGGACGAGGGGCGCGGCGCCTTGCTGATCTGCGCCCACCTGGGCAACCTGGATTTGTGCCGCGTGCTCTCGCAGCGCAATACGCGCTTGAAGCTGACGGTGCTCGTGCACACGCGCCATGCGCAAGCGTTCAACCGCATGCTCGAGACGCTCAATCCGGACAGCCAGCTCAATCTGATGCAGGTAACGGAAATCACGCCTGCCACGGCCATGCTGCTGGCGGAAAAGGTGGCGCAAGGCGAGTTCGTGGTGATCGCCGGCGACCGCGTTCCCGTCTCGCCGCAGCCGCGCGTGGCGGTGGCGCCTTTCCTGGGTCAGCCGGCCGCTTTCCCGATCGGCCCGTATGTGCTGGCCAGCGTGCTGCAATGCCCCGTGTATCTGCTGTTTTCCATGCGCATCGGCCAGCGCTCCGAAATACATTTCGAACTGTTCCGCGAGTCGCTGCACCTGCCGCGCAAGGCACGCGAGGCGATGCTGGCCGAACTGGCGGCCGCCTATGCGGCGCGCCTGCAACACCACTGCCTGCGCGCGCCGCTCGAATGGTTCAACTTCTACGATTTTTGGCAACTCCCCGATACTTCAAGACTGGATACTCCCGATGCAACTCGCTGACCTGAAAAACACCCGGCGCGCCGTCCGCTTCGACCGCGAGCGCCTGCGGATCGAAGACATTACCGATATCGCGCATGGCCGGGCCAGCGCCGAACTGTCCAGCGACCCCGTCTTTCTGGCGGCGATCGCGCGCGGCGCCGATTTCCTCGACCGTCTGCTGCGCGAGGACGGCACCATCTATGGCGTGACCACGGGCTACGGCGATTCGTGCACGGTGACCGTGCCGCCGGAGCTGGTGGCCGAACTGCCGCACCACCTGTACACCTATCACGGCTGCGGCCTGGGCGAATTCTTCACGCCGGCGCAGACGCGCGCCATCATGGCCACGCGCCTGGCGTCGCTCTCCAAGGGGTTTTCCGGCGTCAGCGTGGAGCTGCTGGCGCAGATCGCGCGCCTGCTCGATGCGGGCCTGCTGCCGCTGATCCCGTCGGAAGGCTCGGTCGGCGCCAGCGGCGACCTGACGCCGCTGTCCTACCTGGCGGCCGTATTGTGCGGCGAGCGCGAAGTGTGGCGCGACGGCGTGCAGGTGCCGGCGCAGCAGGCGC
Organism: Janthinobacterium sp. HH104; assembly: GCF_001758715.1. Taxonomy (NCBI): domain Bacteria; kingdom Pseudomonadati; phylum Pseudomonadota; class Betaproteobacteria; order Burkholderiales; family Oxalobacteraceae; genus Janthinobacterium; species Janthinobacterium sp. HH104. The sequence goes on from NZ_LRIB01000053.1 coordinate 46,774, forward strand.
TGCGCGAAGCGGGCATCACGCCGCTGCGCCTGCGTCCGAAGGAAGGCCTGGCGATCATGAACGGCACAGCCGTCATGACGGCGCTGGCCTGCCTGGCGTATGAGCGCGCCGAATACCTGACGCGCCTGACGACGCGCATCACGGCCATGGCCTCGTTTGCCCTCGACGGTAACGCGCACCACTTCGATGAAACCCTGTTCTCCGTCAAGCCCCATCCCGGCATGCAGCAAGTGGCGGCCTGGCTGCGCGCCGATCTGCCCACCGATTCCTGGGAGCGCAACGGCAAGCGGCTGCAGGACCGCTACTCGATCCGCTGCGCGCCGCACGTGATCGGCGTGCTGGCCGACGCCTTGCCTTGGCTGCGTTCGTCGATCGAGAATGAACTCAATAGCGCCAACGACAATCCGATCATCGACGCCGAAGGCGAGCGCGTGCTGCATGGCGGCCATTTCTACGGCGGCCATATCGCCTTCGCCATGGACAGCATGAAGAATACGGTGGCCAACCTGGCCGACCTGCTGGACCGCCAGATGGCCTTGCTGGTCGACAGCCGCTACAACCAGGGCTTGCCGGCCAACCTGTCGGGCGCCACGGGCCCGCGCGCGGCCATCAACCACGGCCTGAAGGCATTGCAGATCAGCGCCTCCGCCTGGACGGCCGAAGCGCTGAAGCTGACCATGCCGGCCTCCGTGTTTTCGCGCTCGACAGAGTGCCACAACCAGGACAAGGTCAGCATGGGCACCATCGCCGCGCGCGACTGCCTGCGCGTGCTGGAACTGTGCGAGCAGGTGGCTGCGGCCCTGCTGATTACCGTGCGCCAGGGCGTCTGGCTGCGCTGCAAGGTCAATCCCGACGTGCCACCGCAAGCGGCGCTGGCGGCGATGATGGAAGCGCTGGCCGCCGATATCGCACCCGTCGAGGAAGACCGCCGGCTCGACCCGGAACTGCGCGTGCTGCTCGAACGCATGCGCGCCCAGGCATGGCCACTGTACGGAGCCGGGAATGACTGAGACGCATAAAGTGCGCGGCAAGAAGGCCACGCCCAGCCGCTGGCATGCCGAAGTGGAGATGCAGGTGCAGTTCTTCGACCTCGACCCGATGGAGATCGTCTGGCACGGCCGCTACGTGAAATACCTCGAAGTGGTGCGCTGCGCGCTGCTCGACAGCATCGGCTACAACTACGTCGACATGAAGGCTTCCGGCTATGCCTGGCCCGTGATCGACATGCACTTGCGCTATGTGGCGCCAGCCACCTTTGGCCAGCGCCTGACTTTGCGCGCCGACCTCGTGGAGTGGGAAGACCGCTTGAAGATCGAGTACCTGGTCAGCGACAGCGCGACGGGCAAGCGCCTGAACCGCGCCAGCACGACGCAGGTGGCCGTCGATATCGCCAGCGGCGAGATGTGCTTTGCCTCGCCGCCCATCTTGTTTGAAAAATTGGGATTGAAGGCCGTATGAAAAAACAATTCAAAATCCTGCTGGCGGGCCTGTGCCTGCTGGCGATGGCGCCGCTGCACGCGGCCGCGCCGGTAGCGAAGATCGAGGCCATGCTGGCCAAGCCGCAGCAGCTGTGCGGCCGCTTCGACCAGAGCAAGCAGCTGGCCGGCATGAAAAAGGCGCTGGCGTCGAATGGCCGCTTTTGCGTGGTGGCCGGAAAAGGCGTGCTGTGGCGCACCTTGCAGCCGTTTCCGAATACCCTGCGCCTGACGCGCGACGAGATCGTGCATTTTCAGGGCGAGCGCGTGGCCATGCGCCTCGACGCGAAGACGGAACCGGTGGTCAAGATGATCAACAGCGTGCTGTTTTCGCTGCTGGCCGGCGACCTGGCGCAACTCGATACGCTGTTTGAAGTGGACGGCAGCATCGATGGCGGCACCTGGCAGGTGGCGCTGAAGGCGCGCCAGCCAGCGCTGGCCAAGGCCATCGGCAGCATCCGCCTCGATGGCGGCGCCTTCGTGAAAAACATCAGCATCAGCGAAGCGAGCGGCGACCGCACGAGCATCGTGTTCTCGGCGATTGAAACGGGACCGTCCGCCATCACGGCGCAAGAGGCGGCCCTGTTTTGAACGCATTGACGAAGCGCGGCCGCAACGCCGGGCGCCTGCTGGCCATCGCCTGGGCGCTGGTGGTGGCGCTGCTGCTCGCGCATAACGCCTATCTGTGGCTGGGCAAGCGCATCGCGCCCGAAACCGACATTCTTGCCTTGCTGCCGGTGCAGGAGCGCGACCCGGTGCTGCAGGCGTCATTTACGCACATGGTCGACGCGGCGCAGCAGCGCGTGGCGGTGCTGGTCGGCGCGGCCGAATGGAACGATGCGAAGCGCGCGGCCGACGCCTACGGCGCCGTGCTGGCGCGCCATGCTGGCCTGTTCCAGTCCACGCCGCTCGACGAGCAGACGCAGAACGACTGGCTGGCGCTGTTCCAGCAGCATCGCTTGACCTTGCTGACGGCGCCGCAGGAAATGCAGCTGCGCCAGGAAACGCCCGCGTTCTGGCGCGATTCGGCGTTGAGTCAGCTGTATAGCCCATTCGGCGGGCCGAAACTGGGCGCCTGGCAGGACGATCCCTTTGGCCTGTTTGGCGGCTGGGTGCAGGAACGTGCCCAGGAAACGCCCGTGCGTCCGCGCGACGGCCATCTGTTCGTCGCCGACGCCGAGCGCCAGTATGTGCTGCTGCCGCTGACCTTGAGCCTGCCCGCCTTTTCGCTGGGCGCGCAGGAAAGCGCGCTGCCCGTGCTGGCGCAAGCCGAGGCGGCGGCGCGGCAGGCCGTGCCCGGCGTGGACATCATCAGCGCCGGCGTGATCCTGCATGCGGCGGCCGCCAGCAGCCAGGCGGCGGGCGAAATGTCGACCATCGGCCTGGGCTCCCTGGCCGGCATCATCTTGCTGACGTGGTTCACCTTCCGCTCGTTCAAGCCGATCTCGCTGATCCTGCTGTCGATCGGCATCGGCTGCCTCGGTTCCCTGTCCGTGTGCTGGCTGCTGTTTGGCAAAATACACTTGATGACATTGGTCTTTGGCGCCAGCCTGATCGGCGTGGCGCAAGACTACGGCATTTATTTCCTGTGCAACCGCCTGGGCGCCGATCCGGCGCTCGATTCGCGCGCCTTGCTGCGCCGTCTGCTGCCGGGCCTGTGCCTGACCCTGCTCGCCGCCGTCATCGGCTACATGGGCCTGGCGCTGACGCCATTCCCCGGCCTGCGCCACATGGCCGTGTTTTCCGCCCTGGGCCTGGTGTTTGCCTGGCTGACGGTGGTGTTCTGGTTCCCCGCGCTGATCGGTGGCGGCACCTTGAAGAGCGGCGCGCTGGTCAAGCAGTATGGCGCGGCGCGCGCGCGCTGGCCGCTGTTGCGGGCCAACCGCGCCACCCTGGTTGGCGGCGTGCTGTTTGCCCTGTTTGCGCTCATCGGCATCAGCCGCCTGGGTGTCAACGACGATATCCGCTTGCTGCAAACGCCACCCGCGCACCTGATACGCGACCAGATCAAATTGAGCAAATTGCTCGATGGACCTACGCCGGTGCAGTTCTACCTGGTGCGCGGCGATAGCGCGGAAGCCGTGCTGCAGCGCGAGGAAGCGTTGAAACAGCGGCTGCTGCCGCTGATCGCGCAACAGCACATCAGCGGTGTCCAGGCCATGTCGAACTGGGTGCCGTCGCTGCAGACGCAGGCGGCGCGCCGGGCCTTGCTCGACACGGCCATCCTGCAGCCGGGCGCCGCGCTAGACCTGCTGGCGCAGTCCGTCGACGAAGGCCCGGAATGGGCCGGCAAGGTGCGCGCGCAACTGGCGCAAGCGGGGGCGCCGCTGTCGATCGACGCCTTCCTGAAGGTGCCGGCCAGCGAGCCGTGGCGCCATCTGTGGCTGGGCAAGGTCGAAGGCGGCTATGCCTCCATCGTCGCCTTGCGCGGCATGCAGTATGCGGCCATTCCCCTGCTGGCGAAGGCGGGCGAGGGCATGCCCGGCGTGCAGTGGGTCGACAAGGTCAGTGAAATATCCTCGGTGCTGGGCCGCTACCGCGTCTACATGGGCGCCGTGGTGCTGGGCGCCTACCTGGTGGTCTTCGGCTTGCTGCTGCCCCGTTACGGGCGCCGCACCTGGCGTGTGCTGGCGCCCACGGCGCTGGCCAGCGTGGCGGCCCTGGCCTTGCTCGGCTATTTGAACTTGCCGCTGCAGCTGTTCCACGTGCTGGCGCTGATGCTGCTGCTGGGCGTCGGCGTCGACTACGGCATCTTCATGCAGGAGCATCCCGACCGCCGCAACGATACGCCATGGCTGGCCGTGGGCCTGTCGGCGGCCAATACCATTTTGTCTTTCGGCTTGCTGGCGCTGAGCAAGACGGCCGCATTGCAGGCGTTTGGCCTGACCATGCTGATCGGCACGGCCCTGGTGTGGCTGCTGTCGCCGTGCTTTGCCGAAGCCGACCACCGTAGCGCGGCCGATGCCGCAGGAGAGTTCTGATGTTTTTGCACTGTCAACGATGGGCGCCCGCATTGCTGCTGGCGCTGGCCGGCTGCGCCAGCACGCCGCCTTCGGCACCCGCACGCCTGGGCCTGAAACTGGCGCCGCAGGCGCTGGGCGCCACGGTCAGCGTGCAGCAGCACCTGGTCGTCGAACGGGCCGGGCGCATCGACGAACTCGATGCGGCGCTGGAAGTGGAGCCGTCGCATCTCGACCTGGTGGGACTGGCGTTCGGCCAGCGCGTGCTGTCGCTGCATTACGACGGCAAGGAGATGACGTCATGGCGCCACCTGATGCTGCCGGCGCAGGTACGCGCCGAGGACGTGCTGGAAGACATGCAGCTGACCCTGTGGCCGCGCGAAGCGATTGCGCAAGCGCTGCCGGCAGGCTGGCGCATCGAGGACAGCGGCTTGCGCCGCACCCTGTTCCTGCATGACGAGGCGGTGACGGTGATCGACTACAGCGGCATGCCGCGCTGGAGCGGCACGGTCGTACTCGACAACCTGCGCTACCGCTATCGCCTGACGATACAGAACGCCCCGGAAGGAAGTTGAATGACTGGCCTGACTGTGTACCTGAACGACTGCGGCATCGTCTGCGCGCTGGGCGCGGACCGCGAAGCAGTGCGCGCGCGCCTGTTTGCCGCGCACAGCGGCGTGATGCCCGTCGATACCTACACGCCGGGGCGCATGCTGCCGCTGGGCGTGGTCGATGCGGCCTTGCCATCGGTGGCGCAGCACGGCATCGCCGCGCGCAGCCGCAACAACCGGATGGCGCTGGCGGCGCTGGCGCAGATCCGTCCCGCCGTGGAACAGGCCATCGCCCGCTACGGCGCGGACCGCGTGGCCGTGGTGATCGGCACCAGCACGTCGGGCATCGCCGAGACGGAAGGCGCGATCGGCCAGCATGTGGCGGGCGACGGCTTGCCGAAAGCCTTTCATTATGGGCAGCAGGAGATGGCGTCGCCGGCATTGATGCTGGCCGAGGAACTGGGCATCGACGGCCCGGCCCTCGTGCATTCGAGCGCCTGTTCGTCGAGCGCCAAGGCCATGGCCAGCGCGGCGCGCCTGATCCGCATGGGCCTGTGTGACGCCGTGCTGACGGGCGGTGTCGATACCCTGTGCGGCTTTACCGTGGCCGGATTTTCCGCGCTGGCGTCCGTCAGTGCGCGGCGCTGCAATCCGCTGGGCGCTAACCGCGACGGCATCAATATCGGCGAGGGTGCGGCCCTGTTCCTGATGACGGCGCAAGCGGCCAGCGTGGCCTTGCGCGGCTGGGGTGAATCGTCCGATGGCCACCACATGTCGGCGCCCGATCCCGCAGGCGGCGGCGCGCGGCTGGCCATTGCCCAGGCACTGGCGCGCGCGGGCATCGCGGCGTCGCAAGTCGACTACGTGAACCTGCACGGTACGGCCACGCCGCAGAACGATGCGATGGAAGCGCGCGTGGTGTCCGACCTGTTCGGCGCCACGGCGATGGTCAGCTCCACCAAGCCGTTGACAGGCCATGCGCTGGGCGCGGCGGCCGCCATCGAGGCGGCGCTGTGCTGGCTGGCGATGCAGGACGATAACGCCGAGGGCTTGCTGCCGCCGCACCTGTGGGATGGCGTGCCTGATGAATCCCTGCCGCCGCTGCGCTTGGCCTTGCCCGGTGCGCGCCTGGGGCGTCCGCTCGACTGGGCGCTGAGCAATTCGTTTGCCTTCGGCGGCTCGAACGCCGCCCTGCTGTTCGGGAGGGGAGCATGAGTTTTCCCCCTATCCGCGAACTGGTGCCCCATTCCGGCGCCATGGTGCTGCTCGACCGGGTGTTGTCGGCCGATGCGGAAAACCTGTGCGCCGAAGTCGCCATCCATGCCGGCAGCGTGTTTTATGACGCGCCGTCGGCAGGGGTGGGCAGCTGGGTCGGCATCGAATACATGGCGCAGGCGATCGCCGCGCACGCGGGCTACCTGGCGCGGCTGGCCGGCGCGCCCGTGAAGATCGGTTTTTTGCTGGGGGCGCGGCGCTACGAAGCGCAGCTGCCCCTGTTTGTCGGTGGCAGCGTGCTGCAGGTGCATGTGCAGCAGGCCTTGCAGGGCGAGAATGGACTGGGCGCGTTCGAGTGCCGTATCGAGATGGCGGGCGCCGTGCTGGCGCAAGCGACGATTACGGTATTCCAGCCCGAGGATGCAAAGCAATTTCTGCAGGAGAGTATGAATGGAGCGCAGCATGAGTAAAAGTGTATTGGTGACGGGGTCGTCGCGCGGCATCGGCAAGGCCATCGCCTTGCGGCTGGCGCGCGACGGTTTTGACGTGGTGCTGCATTGCCGCAGCGCGCGCGGCGAAGCCGACGCGGTGGCGCAGCAGGTGCAGGCCATGGGACGCGCGGCGCGCGTGCTGCAATTCGATATCGGCGACCGTGCCGCGGCAGCTGCCGCGCTGGAAGCGGACATCGCTGAACATGGCTGCTATTACGGCGTCGTGTGCAACGCCGGCGTGGCGCGCGATAATGCGTTTCCCGCCATGTCGGGCGAGGACTGGGACATCGTCCTGCAGACCAACCTCGATGGTTTCTACAATGTGCTCAATCCGCTGGTGATGCCGATGGTACAGCGCCGCAAACCGGGGCGCATCGTCACCATGGCGTCCGTTTCGGGCCTGATCGGCAACCGGGGGCAAGTCAATTACAGCGCCGCCAAGGCCGGCATCATCGGCGCGACCAAGGCGCTGGCGCTGGAACTGGCCAAGCGTGCCATCACGGTCAACTGTGTGGCGCCGGGCCTGATCGAGACGGACATGATCAGCGAGGTGCCGCTCGACGAAGCGCTGAAGATGATCCCCGCGCGCAGAGTCGGCACGCCGGAAGAAGTGGCCGCCGCCGTCAGTTTCCTCGTCGGCGAGGAAGCGGGCTATATCACGCGCCAGGTCATTTCCGTGAATGGAGGCATGGCATGAGCCGCCGCGTAGTCGTGACCGGCATGGCCGGCATCAGCCCGATCGGCAATGACTGGCCGGCCATCCGCCAGCGCCTGGGCGAGTACCGCAACGCCGTCGTGCGCATGGACGAATGGGCCGATTACGAAGGCTTGAATACGCAACTGGGCGCGCCGGCCGCGCCGTTCGCGCTGACGGACCGCTATAACCGCAAGGCCGTGCGCAGCATGGGACGCATCGCGCTGATGGCCACGCGCGCCAGCGAACTGGCGCTGGAACACGCGGGCCTGGCCGGGCACCCCGTGGTCAAGAGCGGGCAGATGGGCATTTCCTTCGGTTCGTCCGCCGGCACGCCCAGCGCCATCGGCGACTTTGGCCGCATGATGGAAGAGCGCACCACCAAGGGCATCAACGCCACTACCTACATCAAGATGATGGCGCACACGGCGCCCGTCAACATCGGCGTATTCTTCGGCGTCACGGGCAGGGTGATTACCACCTCGAGCGCCTGCACCTCGGGCAGCCAGGGCATCGGCTATGCCTACGAGGCGATCGCCGGTGGCAAGCAGCTGGCGATGATCGCCGGCGGCGCCGAGGAGCTGTGCGCCACCGAGGCGGCCGTCTTCGACACCCTGTTCGCCACGAGCACGCGCAACGACGATGGCCACACGACGCCGCGCCCGTTCGACGCCAGTCGCGATGGCCTCGTCATCGGCGAAGGCGCCGGTTGCCTGATCCTCGAAGAATTCGACCATGCGCAGGCGCGCGGCGCCACCATCCATGCTGAACTGGTGGGCTTCGGCACGAACAGCGACGGCTGCCACGTGACCCAGCCGAACGCCGCCACCATGCGCCAGGCGATGCTGCTGGCGCTGGCCGACGCGGGACTGCAGCCATCCGATATCGGCTACATCAATGCGCATGGCACGGGCACGCAGCAGGGCGATATCGCCGAGTCGCAAGCGACGTTCGAAGTGTTTGGCGACCGCACGCCTATCAGTTCGCTGAAAAGCTACATGGGCCATACCCTGGGTGCCTGCGGCGCGCTGGAAGCGTGGATCAGCATCGAGATGATGCGCGAAGGCTGGTTTGCGCCCACCATCAATCTGCAGCAGGTCGACCCGCAATGCGCACCGCTCGACTACATCGCCGACGAAGGCCGGGCCATCGAATGCGAGTACGTGATGTCGAATAATTTTGCCTTTGGCGGCATCAACACGTCGCTGATCTTCAAGCGTTACCGGCCGTGAAGTTAGCTTGCGCTGGCGCAAGCGGCAAGTGTGGTTCCCTTTGTACTATCTTTAACTTATCGAGGAAAACAGCATGAAAAAAATGATGATCCTGGCGGCGCTGAGTGCGGCGCTGACGGTTGCCTTGCCGGCACAGGCAGGCGATACCAAACACATGATGTCGATCGCCAATGCGATGTCCGCCAACGACGCCCAGGCCCGCCTTGGCGACACCGTGAAATTCTATTTTGGCGACCAGGCAACGCCTCCGATTGCCACGCGCATCAGCAGCGACAAGACCAGCCAGAAAACCAATGGCGTTGGCAAGTCGGCAGAAACCTCGTGCAACTGGGCCTTCCTGTCGGCCATGCTGGCGCTGCAAAAGCGCGCCCAGTCGGTGGGCGCCGATGCCGTCGTCAATATCGTCAGCAATTACAAAAACATCGAAAATTCCAGCGCCACGGAATTCGAGTGCCATGAAGGCACGATGATGACGGGCGTGGCCTTGAAGGGCGAGTTCGTGAAGTTGAAGGCAGGCAAGTAAGTAGCAGTAGCAGGAAGCAGCAGGGAAGTCCACCCCATCGGTAACCGGCGCAATCAGAGCAGCGATCGCGTCCGGAAGCCATTCCAATAAAAAGTAGAAAGAGAATATGCAAAAAGTATCGAAAACTGTCATCCTGGCCGGCGCACTGCTGGCATTGACCATGTTGCAAGGCTGCGCCACGCGCATCAAGGCATCGTCGACGACCAATCCGCCGCCGAGCGAGGCTTTCTCGTCGTTTGGCCGCATTGAAGTCAAGCCGACAGTCTTTGCCGAAGGCTACAAGGGCAACCAGGCCGGCATGGCGAAAATCGACGAGAATATCCGCAAGGACCTGGCTGAATCGCTGACCAGCTGGAATGCCGCCCCGGCCAATGGCCGCGTGCTGACCATCGAGCCTATCGTCGAAGAAATCCAGTTCAAGAGCGGCGCCAAACGCGTACTGCTGGGACCATTGGCTGGCAGCTCGGGCGTGCGCATGCGCGTCATGATCCGCGACAACAAGGGTGCCGTGGTCGCAACGCCAGAGTTCTTCCAGCGCGCGGACGCGATGGCGGCCGGATTCACGTTTGGCGTGCACGATAACCTGATGCTGACCCGCATCGCCAACCTGACCAGCGCTTACATCAAGGCCAACTATGTACGTGCCGAAGGCGGCCCGACGGGCGCCGACAATAAAGCGGTCGAAGCAGCAATGACGAACTAGGACGGACGCGGCGCGCAAGCGCCTGCAGACCTGCTGAGAATGGCAGCGACGGGCAACCGCGCTGCCATTTTTTTGCCGTATGCATGCTGGCAATTTGTGGCAGACTGCGCCTTTGCCTATCCCGACCTTGTCATGCCACCAGCCTTGCCCAGTAGCGGCGCCAGCATCTGGCTGCTCGATTCCCGCAGCATTGATCTTGCGCAGATCAGCCAGTATGAAACGTGGCTCGGTGCCGCGGAAGCGGCCCGCTACGCACGCTTTGTGCGGCCGTTGCGCCAGCGCCAGTTCCTGCTGGGGCGCGCGCTGCTGCGCGTAGCGATGGGGAAACTGCTGGAAGTGGCGCCGGAATCCATCGCGCTGGAAGAGAGGCCGGGCCAGGCGCCGCGGCTGCTGTCGCCCGCGGAGGGGCCGCACTTCAGTATTTCGCACAGCGGCCACTGGGTCGCGTGTGCGTTGAGCGGTACTACGCGGCTGGGACTCGATATTGAGCTGCGCGCCCCGCGGCGCGACGTGCTGGCGCTGGCCCGCCAGGCGTTTGGCGCAGATGTGGCCGCCGAACTGGAAAGCATGCCGCTTGAAGCGCGGCTGGCGGCGTTTTACCAGCGCTGGAGCGAGGCGGAGGCGCGCTACAAGCTGGGCATGGACGCGGGCGCTTGCGCGACCTTGGCGCATGTCGAGCTGTCCATCGTGCTGTGCAGCGCGGCGCCGCTGGCGCAGGCGCCCGCCTTGATATTGCAGGGTCTGGCGCCAGACTAATTCCCCCGTACGACGATCTCCTGCGCCTTCGGCTCGCGCTGGCGCATGAAGCGCACGATGGAGTCGACGGTGACGACGTCGATCTGGCGCGTCATGCGGCGCTCGAACGGGTGATCGTCGAATGCGATATTCGCGCGGAACATGCGCGCGCCCAGGCGCGTGGCGGCGGGGATGCTCAGCGTTTGCGGCGCGTAGCTGGCGCTGCGCAGCCAACCTTGCGCTTCGGCGCGCGTTTCGATCTTGCCAGGCTCGTTGCTGGCAGCGGCCAGGGTTTCCAGCACCCACTGGTTCGAGTTCTGGTACTTGGTGGAAAACGGGTAGGCCAGCATATTGTAGTGCGGCTCATGCAAGCGCTTGGGCGTGTTCGATGTCAGCAGGCGCACCAGTTGCTGCTGCGTATCCTGGCCGGGAACCAGGATCAGCGTTTCATACATGAACACATCATCCATGAAGAAATTGCCCAAGCCTTCGTTGTACAGCGACGATTGCGCCGTGCCGCATTCATTGAGTTCATGCACCACCAGCCAGCGGCCTTTCGGGTGGTCGCGCCAGGCCAGCGCCATGTGCGAATAGCGCAAGTTGTATTTCGACAGGTCTTGCCCGGCGCGCGCCACCAGCGCCACTTGCGCGCCCGAGGCGTCGAGCGCCTGCAGGGTCTTTTGCGCCAGGTCCATCGATTTGACGAGGGTGGTCGCATCCGTTTGCTTTTCCTCGCACGAGCGTCCCGCATGGGCGGTACCGGCCAGGGCCAGGCTGATGAGAATCACGGTCAGGCGTTTCATGGGGTTCACGCTTTCGAATGGTGGAGGATGGCCTGGCCGGCGGCATTCGGCACATAGGCGATGGCCTTGCCCGACAGCACCAGCATGTGTCCCGTCGAGACGGCCACCACTTTGATCACCGTGCCGGCCGCCAGCGACAGGCCTTGCGCAGCCTTCTGGCTCAGCTTGACGGAGACTGTGGCGGCGGAGGACGCGCCCCTTGCCGCGCTTTTGAGCACGAGGACGCTGCCGTCGGCCGCGTCTTCCACCTTGTCGATGACGATTTCACCGGCGGCGGCCAGCACCGACATGGAGCCGACCAATACGATGGCTGAGGCCATGCTGGCGTTGTCGGAGGCGTTGGTGGTATCGGAGTTGGCGGCCTGGGCCAGCGGCGCCATGGTGGCGGCGCACAGCAGGGCGGTGGCGAGCAGATGTTTCATGGAATGTCCGTTCTTTATTGGTGGTTACACTTTGGAGTGGTGCAGCAGCGCCTTGCCCAGTTCGTTCGGGATGAAGGCGATGGCCTTGCCGGAGAGCACCAGCATGTGGCCGGTGGACATCGCCACCACATTGACCACGGTGCCGGCCGCCAGCGACAGGCCCCTGGCCGCTTGCCCGCTCATCTGGATGGACGCGCCACCCGCTTCGGAGGCGCCCTTGAGCACGATGACGATGCCTTCGCCCACCGTTTCCACGCTGGCGACGACCACCTGGCCGGAGGCGACCAGCATCGACATGGAACCGGCGACGACCACGGCGGAACCTTCGCTGAGGTTTTGCGAGCCTTTCGACAGATTCTCGGAGGCGGCGGCGTGGACCAGGCCGGGAGCGGCCACGGAGAGCGTCAACAGCGACAGGGACAGGCAGAGGGGCAGCAGGCGTTTCATGTGTTTCTCCTTCAAGTGTGCCAAGTGGCAACGCCATCATTGTAGACTGTGGGCAATTGGTCAATGAATACGCTACTCGTAGCGGGCAGGCATACCGCAGGTAGCATATTGCGCTACTTTTCTGCCGCCAGAATCGATGCTATTTTTATAAAGGAAGTGCATGCCGCAAACCCACGCCTTGATCGAAGCCTTGAAACGCCTGTTGAAAGCGCGCTCCGTCACGTATGCCGAGCTGGCCCAGCGCATCGGCGTGTCCGAAGCCAGCGTCAAGCGGATGTTTTCGCAGAAGCAATTTACCCTGCAACGGCTGGACCAGATCCTGGTCGCCATCGGCAGCGATTTCCAGCAGCTGGCGCTGGCCGTGCAATCAGCCCAGGCCGCGCCGACCCTGATCACGGGGCTGACGTATGCGCAGGAAAAGGAAATCATCGAGGACACCCGGCTGTTCGTGGTGGCCGTCTCCGCCCTGAACTTGCTGCCGCTGGAACAGATCGTCGCCATCTATGACATCAGCGAAGCGCAAGCCGTGAAATACCTGCTGCGTCTCGACAAGATCGGTTTCCTGGAACTGCTGCCGAATAACCGGGTCAAACTGCTGGTGGCCCGCACGTTTGCGTGGATACCGAACGGTCCCATCCACACGTATTTCAAAAAGGAAGCCTATGGCGACTACTTGAATTCGCAGTTCGATGGCGAGACGGAATTGCTGCGCCTGGTGAACGTGATGCTGTCGAAGAAATCCACGGCCGCCTTGCTGGAACGCCTGAAGCAAGTGGCAGTGGAATTCTCGCAGCAACATCAGGAAGACGCGCGCCTGCCTGGCAATGAGCGCCTGGCCATCAGCTTCATGCTGGCGGCGCGTCCCTGGATGCCGCAGACGTTCAAGGCGCTGCTGCGGCAGTAAGCTGGCGAGTGCAGCGCTCAAGCGGCGGATATTGTGGCTAAGGTTGCTGCTTGTCGGTGCTGCCTTGTTCCTCTTTCATCTGCGACAGCAAACGCCAGGCGAAAAAGCCCAGCACGGCCACGCCCAGCAGGAGCGCAGTCCACAGTGCGGCCAAGCGCCATGGTGCGCCGTCCTTTGTTGCCGGTGCTGGTGCTGCCGCGCCGGCGTTGGACTGGAGCGGTCCGGTGCTGGCCGTCTTGAGCGCCAGTAATTCGTCCGCCTTGAAGCCGGGCGCTACCTGCGACAGCGGCTGCGCGACGGCGGCGGCGTTGCTGTTGCCGAACGTGATCTGATAAGGCGGCTTGCCGCTGGCCAGGAAAACGACGGTGGCCGGCGTCCAGCCCAGGTGCAATGTGGGCGCATCGCTGGCGGAGAACGGGTGTTCCGTCTGCAGCACCCATTCGTTTGTCTGCGTCACGGGCATGGCCAAGTCGCCCGAGACCCTTTCCTTGCCGTCTAGGCCGATGCGGTAAAACGTGGTGCTCAGCAGGGGATCGAAATACGCGCCTTGCGCGGGACGCGCTTGCTGGCGCAGGTGCAGCCGGTGCCGGGGAACATAACTGTTCTGGCGATATACGCCCAAGGTCACTGGCAGTACCGTATTGGTCTGCGTCAATTGCAGAGCGATGCTGTCAGCGGGGATGGCGAGCGGAGTGGCATAGCGCCATTCATTTGCCTGCTTGCTCGGCGCGCCTTGTAGCAAGACGGTGGCGCGCGGCGCGGCGATGTCCGTTTCGCTGACGGCTTGCGCCGTGATTGCCGCAAAGGCCAGCGGTTCGCCCGCTTGCCAGCTCAGGCGCGCATAGCGAAACGCGCGCGGCGCAAAGCTGATGCTGTCGTTGGCCAGGGTTTGCGTGTCGCTGTTGCTGAGCCAATTCAAGGTGGTGGTGCCGATGGCGTCCCATTGCTTCAGGTCATCGCTCACTTCCAGCAGCACTTGTGCACTGTAATTGACCGTGCGGGCCGGTGGCGTGAAGCGCAAGGCGGCGATACGCTTGTCTTGCGTTTGCTTGCCCAGGTCGAGAATCAGCGCTTGCAGGGCCGCCGTGGTCGCAGCCGTGCCGGCGCGCGTGCTGACCGATAGCAAGCGGCCATCGTCGGCCGTGCGGATGTCGATACCTTGCAAGCCGTCGCCAGTTGCCGTCGCGCCCGTCACGGGGAAGATACGGGCTGGAATGGCTGTCCGTTGCGTCGCCGATTGCGCTGGCGGTGCACCGATGGCGTAGGCCAGGCGCTTGCCGTCGGCGTCGAACAGGCGCACGTCGGCCAGGCTGGCCGAGCTGGCGTGCAGGTAGACTTCCCTGGGCAACGATAGCTGGACGATGCCCGCGCCGGCCGGCACGGTCACCGGCATGCTCCAGCCGTAGTCCTGTGGCCTGTCCTGGCCAGGCGAGGCCAGCGCGGCGCCTGCCATCAACACGATGCCGAACATGAGTGCGGTGGTTTTCATGCTGCTCCCTGTTGCGGTTCGGCTGGCGCTGCTGCGGCAGCCTTGGGGAAGGGCGCCAGGTAGCCGATCAAGACCATCAGCAAGCCGACACCCACGAAGGATACGATGCGTTCGATGCCGCCCACGTTGGACAGGTCGATCAGGAACAGTTTCACAACTACCAGCCCCAGCAGCACGGCACCCATGCTCCATTGCTGGCGCCGCTGCTGGCGCGCCGCGTGGCGCATCAGCAGCAGGGCCGTGACGCTCCACACGAGCGACAGCATCGCTTGCACGAACTGCGAGGCCAGCATGGCGTCAAAGGTATAGGGCACGCCCAGGTAGTGCGACACCGTACGCAGCAGCATCAGGTTGAACCAGCCATACACGATGCAGGCGGCCACGACGGGCAAGCGCGCCTGCCACAGGGCGGGCAGGGGCAGCTGCTGCGCTGGCAGCAAACGGTAGCTGGCAATGGCCAACAACACGGCAAAGCCCGTGCTCAAGTCCAGCGGGTTGAGCAGCGGCAAGTAGGGCAGCGGCGCCATGGCGCCGTCGTCGAAGATGTTCCACGCGGCGATCAGCAGCAGCGACCAGAGAGCGCCCAGCGGTATCAGGGTGCGCTGGTACCACTCGGCAATCGGCGTCACCGGCCAGACGCCGGCTCGGCAGCGACGGATCAGCCAGGCCAGTACCAGCATCATGGCCCAGGCCGGCAAGTAGCGGGCCCAGGCGGGGCTGACGCTGTCTTCATGCTGTGCCAGCCAGGCGTTGACATGCATGGCGCCCACGGGCCACAGCATCAGCCAGGGCGCGGCCGTGCGCAAGGTATGCAAGAGCCGCAGCGCGCGCACGTCGAGTTGCCAGCCGGCTTTTGGCCAGGCCTGCAGCAGATATTCGCCGGCCGCCAGCGCGCCGGCCAGGGCCAGCCAGCTCAGGCCCGTCAGCAGATAGTCGCGCAGATACAGCGCCAGCAGCATATTGGCGCTCCACAGGCCCAGGCCGAGCCAGGCGGCCACGGTGAACCAGCGTAGCTGAGGCCAATCGAGGCGCCGCGCCACAATGGCGAACACGGGTGTCGTGACGGACACGGCGATCAGGTACAGCGCCAGCCAGTGCTCGCCCGCGTACGGCTGCATGCTCAGGTCGCCGTCGATCAGGCGCAGCAGCCAGCTGGTGAACGGCACGAGGATGGCGGCAAACCACAGCAAGCCGCTCCAGACCAGCAGGGGACGCGCTGCCAGCGCCAGCAGCTCGTCGCCGCCGCGTGCGCGCAGCGCAAGGAAGCGGGCGCTGGCAAAGGCGGCGGCGCCCAGCAGCAGCGCGCTGAGGAAGGAGCCGTCGAACAGGTTGGCCGGATGCTGGTCCCAGGCCCAGCTGGCGCGGCTGAGCATGACCATGCCGGCCAGTACCTGTACGGCCAGCAGCAGG
This sequence comes from Janthinobacterium sp. HH104, assembly GCF_001758715.1. Lineage (NCBI taxonomy): Bacteria > Pseudomonadati > Pseudomonadota > Betaproteobacteria > Burkholderiales > Oxalobacteraceae > Janthinobacterium > Janthinobacterium sp. HH104. The sequence goes on from NZ_LRIB01000053.1 coordinate 62,828, forward strand.
GCGCGCGGCGCATGCCATTGTTCGCGCCGCGCCAGCGCCGCCAGCAGGACCGCCACTGCCAGCGCGCTGACGGTGAGCAGGTTCAGTTGCGTGGCGGCATCCGTGCGCAGCAGGATTTCGCTCCAGATGCCGCTCAGCAGCCAGACCGTGGCGGCCGTCAGGAACAGCACGGACAGGCTGCTCATGAATTCAGGATGTAAGTGGCTGGCGTGGCGGCGGAAATTGTAGGCCATCACCAGCGCGGCGGCCGCCAGCAGCGCGCAGCCGAGCCAGATGTTGGCTTGCAGGGCCGCTGCCGTATTGAGTCCCTGCATGGCGCCAAGGAAGGCCAGCCAGGCGGCCCCCTGCACCAGCAGGCCGAAGACCCAGGCCAGGGTCTGGCGCTGGCGCAAGCCGACCCAGACGATGCCCGCGCCTTCCAGCGCCCACGCGGCGGAGGTCCAGCGGCCATCGAGGGCAAACGGGATGGCCAGCGTGCCGAAGACGATGCCCAGCGCGAGGAAGGCTTCGGCCAGCAGTTTGAAACCTGCGCGGCGCCACAGGGCCACGGCCAGTCCCGTGTAGGTCAAGCCGCCGAGCAGCGCGGAAAACGCCAGGCCAAACTCGAAGTGCCGCACCAGGCCGTATTGCAGGCCCATGGCCGCCAGCGGAGTACCGAACACGAGGGTGCCGTCCACATAGTGTTTCAAGCGCGGCGCCTGGCGCGCGCAGTAGGCAATCGCGATACCGATATAGAACAGCACGAACAGGATCAGGAACAGCTGCGTCGACAGGTAGTGCTCGGGCGTGTAGCGCAGCAAGCCCCAGGTGGTGGCGACGACGAAGGTAAAGCCAAAGCTCAGCACATTCAGGACGCGCCAGGCGCGTTTCAGGGCGATGGCGAAGACGCCCGCATTGAGCAGCGCGTAGTAGCTGAACAGGCCGATATGGTTGCCGCTGCCTGTCGACACGAGCAGGGGCACGGCAAAGCCGCCGACGATGCCGAAGACGGCCAGCCAGACGGCGTTTTGCAGCACGGCCAGCAAGCACGTGAACGCCGTCAGCACGAACAGCACGGCAAACGCCAGGCCCGCCGGGATCAGTTCATACAGGCGGAAGGCGCCAAACGTCACCAGCATCAATATCGCCAGGGCCGTGCCCTGCAGCGGCAGGCTGATGCCGGGGCGTTTGATGCGGATGCGCCAGGCCCAGGCCAGCAGGGCGATGTCCGCCAGCGCGATGCCGGCCAGGCGCAGCTCGATGGGCACCGTCACCTGCGCCGACACGTATTTGAGCAGGAAGCTGACGCCGAGGAAGAGGATCAGCAAACCCAGCTTGGCAACCAGGTTGCCTGTAAACAGCCAGTTCTTCGCCTTGGCAACGAGGCCGTCCGGGTGCGCGATCCAGGACGGGGTGTTGGGGGCTGCAGGGGCGGCAGGGGCGGGTTTGGCGGGAGCCTGTGGCGCGGGTGGTGATGGCTTCGGCGGCAGGGGCGCGGCCGGCGCGGCCTTTGCCAGCTCGACCGGCTCGATCACGGCCGCCTTCGACACCTGCACCTGCACCGGCGCCGGTGCAGGCACGGAAACGGGCGTCGGCACTGCGACTGGCGCAACGGCAGCGGGCACGGCAGGCGCGGCAGCTGGCGCTACGTCCTGGCCTTCCAAGGTTAGCAGGCGCTGCTGTATGCCGTCGACTTCCTTGCGCAGGCGCGCCGTCAGCAATTCCAGATCCGCCACTTTTCTGCGGTATTGCAGCACCAGCACGAAGGCGGTGATCAGCACGCCAAGGATGAACAGCGTTATCAATCCAAACATGGGTCAGCTTTCCTGGAGGGGCGGGGCGAAGACTCCGCAGTATGCGCACATTACCTTATTATCAAGAAATGGGCGTTTTTTGTTGTGTAGGGGAAAGGCGTCAGGTGCGGGGCCAGCATGGCGCGATGCGGCGCTTTCCGTATTGACGCTAAGCAAGATGGCGACATTCAGATTGTCGTGCGCAAGATAGTGCTGTATTTTAGCAATTCCTTAATTGCCGGTTCCCCATGCCATGAGTCAAAGCAGCCAGTTTTCCTTATTGTCGCAGCGCCGTTTCGGGCCCTTCTTCTGGACCCAGTTCTTTGGCGCCTTCAACGACAATCTGTTCAAGACGGCCCTGATGGTGATCCTCGCCTACGATGCGCTGAGCTGGACCACGCTCGACCCGTCCACCATCACCAATTTGATCCCCGGCCTGTTCATCCTGCCCTACGTCGTGTTTTCGGCCACGGCGGGCCAGCTGGCCGACAAGTTTGAAAAGGCGGGCCTGGCCCGCTTCGTGAAATGGATGGAGCTGGCCATCATGGCGGTCGCCGCCGCCGGCTGGATGACGCACACCCTGTGGCTGCTGGTGGCCGCCGTGGTCGGCATGGGTGTACATTCGACCCTGTTCGGCCCCGTCAAGTATGCCTACCTGCCGCAGCAACTGAAACCCGAGGAATTGGTCGGCGGCAATGGCCTGATCGAGATGGGCACGTTTGTCGGCATCTTGCTGGGCGAAATCCTCGGCGCCGTGCTGATCGTGCACAAGCCGCTGGGCGTGGAACTGGTCGCCGGCGCGACGATTGCCGTGGCCGTGTTCGGTCTGATCGCCAGCTACCGCGTGCCGCGCACGCCTGCGCCCGAGCCGGACTTGAAGGTGAGCCTGAATTTTGTCGCCGAATCGTTCCGCAACCTGAATTTTTCGCGCAAGAACCGTCCCGTCTTCCTGGCCATGCTGGGCAACTCCTGGTTCTGGTTTTACGGCGCGCTGATCCTGGCCCAGTTCCCCGTGTATTCGAAAGATTTCCTGCATGGCGACCACAGCGTGTTCGTGCTGCTGCTGACCGTGTTTTCCGTCGGTATCGGCACGGGTTCCCTGCTGTGCGAAAGGTTGTCCGGCCACAAGATCGAGATCGGCCTGGTGCCGTTCGGCTCCATCGGCCTGTCGCTGTTCGGCATCGACCTGTATTTCGCCAGCAATGCGTATGCGAACACGCAAGTGGTCGATGCGCTGGCGTTCGTCAGCCAGGCGGGCGTGCCGCGCATCCTGATCGACATCGTCATGATCGGCGTCTTCGGCGGCTTCTTCATCGTGCCCCTGTTCGCCCTGATCCAGACGCGCTGCGACCCGAAACACATTTCGCGCACGATCGCCGGCATGAATATTCTCAACGCCCTGTTCATGGTGGCGGCCGCCGGCGTGGCCATCGTGCTGCTGGGCAAGGGCTTTACCATCCCCGAACTGTTCCTCGTCACGGCGATCCTCAATGCGCTGGTGGCCGCCTACATCTTCTCGCTGGTGCCGGAATTCCTCATGCGCTTCCTCGCGTGGATACTCATCCAGACCGTGCACCGTGTCAAGGTCGTCGATGGCGAGCGCATCCCCACGGAAGGGGCAGCCGTGCTGGTGTGCAACCATGTCAGCTATGTGGACGCCATCGTCATCATGGCGGCCAGCCCCCGCCCCATCCGTTTCGTCATGGACCACCGCATCTTCAAGATGCCACTGATGGGCTGGATTTTCCGCACGGCCAAGGCGATCCCCATTGCGCCCGCCAAGGAAGATCCTTTCCTGATGGAAAAGGCGTTCATCGATATCGCGCAAGCGCTGCACGAGGGCGAACTCGTGTGCATCTTCCCCGAAGGCAAGCTGACCCGCACGGGCCAGATCAGCGAATTCAAGGGCGGCATCGCCAAAATCGTCGAGCGCAGCAAGGTGCCCGTGATTCCGCTGGCGCTGCGCGGCTTGTGGGGACATTTGTTGAGCCATCGGAATGGCCATTTGTTCGAGCGCGCCTTCAAGGCGGGCTTGCGCTCGCGTCTGTCGCTGGCCGTGGGCGTACCCGTGGCGCCTGAGGCCGCCACGCCGGAGTTGCTGCAACAGAAGGTGCAGGAATTGCGCGGCAAGTGGAAGTAATCGCTACTGCGTCTGCGTAGCGGCCGCCGTCCGCTGCGCCAGGTGCTGTTCCAGCAGGGAGGCGATGGCGTCGAAGTCCACCGGTTTCGTCAGGTGATGGTCGAAACCGGCTTGCTCGGTCCGTGCGCGGGCTTCGCCCTGGCCCCAGCCTGTCAGGGCGATCATCAGCACGTCGCGCCCGTGCGCGCGCTGGCGGATCTGGCGCGCCGCTTCGTAGCCATCCATGTCCGGCATCCCCAGATCCATCACGACCAGTTGCGGCCACGCCAGCTCGACGGCCGCCAGCGCCTGCGCGCCGCCATACGCGACCTGGGCAGCATAACCTTCGAGCTGGAACAGGCTTTGCAGGGAATCGGCCGCGTCGCGGTTGTCGTCCACCACCAGCACTTGCACGGGCTGGCCCGTGCTCACGGGCGCGTCGTTCCTGGAGGCCGGCATGGCGGCCGGGGCGCCGCCGGCGCTGGCCGGCAACGTGACGATGAAGCGGCTGCCCCGTCCGGCGCCATCGCTGTAGGCTTCGATGCTGCCGCCATGCATTTCGGCAAATTGGCGCGCCAGACTCAATCCGATGCCCAGGCCACTTTTTATCTGGCCTACCACCGTGCGTCCCTGTTCGAACATGGAAAAGATGCGCGCGATGGTATCCGGGTCGATGCCGATGCCATTGTCTTCGACCATCACCTGTAACTGGCCCTGCGCCAGGCGCGCCGTCATGTTGATGTGTCCGCCGTCCTGTGTGAACTTCACGGCATTCGAGACGATATTGGAAAAGATCTGTACCACCCTGGCATAGTCGGCGTGCAAGGTCACGGCATGCGGCGGCAATTCCAGCGTGAGGCCGATGTGCCGGCTGCTGGCCGCAGGCTGGCACAGTTCGATGACATGCTCGAGCACTTGCTGCAGCTCAAACTCCTTGCGCTGCAGCACTACCTTGCCGCTGGTGATGCGCGCCACGTCGAGCAAGTCATCCACCAGCCGCGTCAGGTGCGTCACCTGGCGCTCGATCACGTCGCTCAGCTTGCCCACCTGCTCCGATGCGGGAAACAGGTGCTTGAGCAGGGCCACCGACGACTTGATGGGCGCCAGCGGATTGCGCAGTTCATGCCCGAGGCTGGCAATGAATTCATCCTTGCGCCGCTGCGTCTCGCGCACCTGGTACTGGCGCTGGCGCGCGCGCAGCATGGCGTGGGCCGAGGTGATCAGGGTCAGGATGTGGACGGGGCGTTCCAGCAGGGTCAGGTTGCCCAGGGTGGCAATGGCTTGCCGCAAGGGCAGGGAATCGAGCCGCGCGTGCGTCAGCACCGTAATCGGCAAGTCGGACCAGTCCGGCTGCTGGCGTGTATAGGCGTCGAGCACGGCGTAGACGCCGGCGTGCAAGGCCTCGTCCACCGTCAGCACGCCGCCGGCGCCCAGCGCCAGCTCTTCGGCCAGTTCGCCGGGCGAGTGGCAGGCGTGGCTGGCGATGGCGCTGCCTGCCAATACCGTGCCGGCCAGAGCGGCATCCTGGCCGGCAGGCGCATAGATCAGGATGCGCAGCTCCATGGCGTTCCTAGGGAAATGGCGTGCCGCCAATGGTGGGCAAGCCCGACAGGATGCCGTGAAAACCGGCCAGGGCCGGGCCGATGCGCACGCCCTGCGGGCTGATGTCGAAGCGGCGGATGCTGCGCTCGTGCGCGCTGCCGCGCTTCTTGAAGACGGAAATGGCTTGCCGCACCTCGCCTTCCGTTTCGTAGTAGCGCAGCATGATGACGCTGTCGGCCAGGTAGCTGGCGTCGGCCGCCGTCGTCATCGAGGTGCCCAGCATGTTTTGCTGCACGCCGACGAGCAGGGTGGCCACGCCGTGCTGGCTCAGGTAATTGAGCAGTTCGTGCAGGTAGGTGCTCTGGAAACGTTCATCGGGCACGGCATGCATGTAGCCGTTCAGGCTATCGATGACGATCACCCTGGCGCCCCGCTGCGCCGCGTCGACCACGGCCTGGGCGAATTCGCCCGGAGTCAGTTCGGCCGGGTCGATCTGCTGGGCACTGAGCAAACCCGTGTCGAGCGCGGCCTGCAGGCGCATACCCACGCTGTCGGCCCGGGTCAGCAGCTTGCTGCGCGCTTCCTCGAACAGGAACATGGCGCACGGTTCGCCTCGCTCCGTGGCCGCGTGAACGAATTGCGCCGCCAGGGTGGACTTGCCGCTGCCGGCGGGGCCGGAAATGAGCGTGCTCATGCCTTCTTCCAGGCCGCCGCCTATCATGGCGTCGAGCTCGGGCACGCCGCTCGACAGGCGCCGATGGCCGCCATCGCGGCGCGTGTCGGCCGCCACCAGGCGCGGAAAGACGACCAGGCCCTCATGGGCGATCTTGTAGTCGTGCGTGCCGCTGCGAAACGGCACGCCCCGGTATTTCACCACGCGCACACGGCGCCGGTCAGTGCCGTAGTCCTGGTTTTGCAGCTCCAGCGAGATCACGCAGTGGGCCACGCTACGCACTTGCAAGCCGTCGTCGAGCGCGGAACGGTCATCGATCAGCATGGTGGTGCAGTGCCGGCTGGCCATGTATTGTTTCAGGGCCACGACCTGGCGCCGGTAGCGCAGCGGGTTTTCCGCCAGCAGTTGCAATTCGGACAGCGAATCGAGCACGAGGCGGGCCGGGCGGTGCTTTTCGATGGCGGCCAGGATGCGCTGGTTGGTCGAGGCCAGTTCGATTTCCGACGGGTGGAAGATGGTGTACTGGCGCTCGGGGTCGAGCATGTCGTCGCTGGGCGCCACTTCTTCGATGGCGATGCCGGCCAGGTCCCAGCCGTGCGACAGGGCGGCGGCGCACAGCTCGATCTCGGATTCGGCCAGCGCGATATACAGCACGGGCACGCCGCTGCGCACCCCTTCGGCCAGAAACTGCAGCGCCAAGGTGGTCTTGCCCGTGCCGGGCACGCCTTCGACCAAATACAGGCGCTCGGGCAGCAGGCCGCCCGTGAGAATCGCGTCGAGGCCGGGTACGCCCGTCGACAGCAGCGCGTCCAGGCCGCCCGCGCCATCGTGTTGCGCCAATCCTTGCGCCTGTGCCGTCATCATCGCACCCCGCTTCGCCACGCCGTGGACAATATAGTAGCGCGTCTGCCGGAATGTGTCTTTTCGATACCATTGGTAAATAATTATTTCGCCATGCCTGCCGCGAAGGGCGGTGTTGCGTCCGTGTCGGCCAGTTCAGCAAAGAAATCATGACCCTGCTACAGTATTCACTCAATCCACCTTTTCCGCATTGCCATTTTTGCCACCATCCGTCAGCTTCGTAGCCGGTTTTGCTGGCGTGCCGCCGCTGTAGCTGTCCTCATTTTGTTGCTTCATTGATAATTTAATTCGCTTGATGGTTGCTATGTTTCAATTGTAACGATGCTTGACGATTTTAGAATGATCGTTCATTCTTTGATCTGCGTTAATAAATTTAGTCATTTCTAACGACACTAGCCAGCTTCTTTTTCAGAAAGTCCAAGATGCAACCAACCTTTTCCCTGACGTCGCCGCGTACGAGCGGCGCTATTGCCGTTCTGTGCGCCACTGTAATCATGGCCGGCTGCAGTAAAAAACAGGAAGCACCTCACGCGCAGCAAGCGCCACAGGTGGTCGTGTTTACTGTTAATCCGGCCGCGTTGCCGATGAGCGCCGAATTGCCCGGCCGTACGAACGCCTACCAGGTCGCCGATGTGCGCCCGCAAGTCGGTGGCCTGATCCAGAAACGCCTGTTCGTCGAAGGTAGCGATGTGAAAGCGGGCACGGCCCTGTATCAGATCGACTCGGCCACGTACCAGGCGGCCGCCAATTCGGCCAAGGCCGCGTTGTCGAAAGCCAAGGCCAATCTGCTGACGGCCGGTCCGAAAGCGTCGCGCTACAAGGAACTGGTCGCCATCGAAGGCGTGAGCCGCCAGGAATACGATGATGCCGTCGCCGCGTTCGAGCAAGCGAAGGCAGACGTCGAGTCCGCCACTGCGGCGCTGGAATCGGCCAACATCAACCTGCGCTACAGCACCGTGACGGCGCCGATCAGCGGCCGCACCAGCCGCTCGACCGTGACGGCCGGCGCGCTGGTGACGGCCGGCCAGGCCGAGGCGCTGACGACCGTGCAGCAACTCGACCCGATCTATGTCGACGTGACGCAGTCGAGCACCGACCTGCTGCGCCTGAAGCGCCAGATGGCCGACGGCTCGCTGAAGAAAGTGGGCGAAGGCCAGGCCAAGGTCGACCTGATTCTGCCGGACGGCAGCAAGTACGGCGAATCGGGCAAGCTGCAGTTTTCCGGCGTGACGGTTGATCCGACCACGGGCAATGTGATCCTGCGCGCGCTGTTCCCGAACCCGAAAGGTGAATTGCTGCCAGGTATGTACGTGCGTGCGCAGCTGGAAACGGGCGTCGATGAGAAAGCCATTACCGTGCCGCAAGTGGGCGTGACGCGCAACCAGAAGGGCCAGGCCACGGCCATGATCCTGAACAAGGAAAACAAGGTCGAGCAGCGCGTGCTGACCACCAGCGGCACCGTCGGCACCAACTGGCTGGTGACGTCCGGCCTGGCCGCAGGCGACCGCGTGATCGTGGAAGGCTTGCAAAAAGTCAAGCCAGGCGCCCCAGCCGTTGCCGTACCTGCCAAGGCCGAAGCCGCTCCTGCTCCTGCACCTGCGCCCGCCGCTGCCGTTTCTGCCGCAGCATCGGCTGCCAGCGCCCACTAATTCAGGAGAATATTAATGGCCCGTTTTTTCATTGACCGCCCGATTTTTGCCTGGGTGGTCGCGATCGTCATCATGCTTGCCGGCGTGATTTCGATCCTCAGCCTGCCGATCGCGCAGTACCCGAGCATCGCTCCGCCGTCGATTTCGATCAGCGGCTCCTACCCTGGTGCCTCCGCCAAGACCGTGGAAGATGCGGTCACCCAGGTCATCGAACAAAAGATGAAGGGTATCGACGGCCTGCGCTACATGTCTTCGTCGAGCGATGCGACTGGCGGCATCAGCATCACGCTGACGTTTACCAGCGGCACCAATCCCGACATCGCCCAGGTGCAGGTACAGAACAAGCTGCAGCTGGCTACGCCGCTGCTGCCGACGGCTGTCACGCAACAGGGTCTTGTCGTGTCGAAAGCGACGAAGAACTTCCTGATGGTGTTCGGCTTCATTTCCGAAAACGGCAAGATGGACCAGACCGACTTGAGCGACTATGTGGCCGCCAACGTCGTCGATCCGCTGAGCCGCGTGCCGGGCGTGGGCGATGTGACGCTGTTCGGTTCGCAGTACGCGATGCGTATCTGGCTCGACCCGGCCAAGCTGCAAAGCTTCAACCTGACCCCGGCGGACGTGATCACGGCCGTGCAGGCGCAGAATGCGGAAGTGTCGGCCGGTGAACTGGGCGGCACGCCGTCCGTCAAGGGCCAGCAGCTGAACGCCACCGTCTCGGCGCAAAGCCGCTTGCAAACGGTGGAGCAGTTCGGCGCCATCTTGCTGAAAACCACCACCGAGGGTGCCATGGTGCACCTGAAGGACGTGGCCAGCATGGAACTGGGCCGCGAGAACTACAACACCGTGGCCCGCTACAACGGCCATGCGGCGACCGGCGTGGCGATCAAGCTGGCGACGGGCGCCAACGCGCTCGATACGGCCAATGCGGCGAAAGCCATGCTGGGCAACCTGAGCAAGCAATTCCCTGAAGGCATGAGCTACCAGGTGGCGTTCGACACGACCCCGTTCGTGAAACTGTCGATCGAAGAAGTGGTGAAAACCCTGGTCGAAGCCGTCATCCTGGTATTCCTGGTGATGTATCTGTTCCTGCAAAACTTCCGCGCCACCCTGATCCCGACCATGGCCGTGCCGGTCGTGCTGCTCGGTACCTTCGGCATCCTGAATGCGTTCGGCTATTCGATCAATACCTTGACCATGTTCGCCATGGTGCTGGCCATCGGCCTGCTGGTCGACGATGCGATCGTGGTGGTGGAAAACGTCGAGCGCGTGATGAGCGAAGAAGGCTTGTCGCCGCTGGAAGCGACGCGCAAGTCCATGACGCAGATCACGGGCGCGCTGGTCGGTATCGCCATGGTGCTGTCGGCCGTGTTCGTGCCGATGGCCTTCTTCGGTGGTTCGACGGGCGTGATTTACCGCCAGTTCTCGATCACGATCGTCTCGTCGATGGTGCTGTCCGTCGTCGTCGCGCTGGTCTTCACGCCAGCCTTGTGCGCCACGTTGCTCAAACCGGTCGAAAAAGGCCATCACGCGACCAACAAGGGTTTCTTCGGCTGGTTCAACCGCAGCTTCGATAGCAGCAGCAACAAATACCAGGGCATGGTCGGCAGCATGATCCGCCACCGCGCCCGTTCGATGCTGTTGTACGTCATCCTGCTGGCCGGCCTGGTATTCGTCTTCATGCGTTTGCCGACCTCCTTCCTGCCGGAAGAAGACCAGGGCATCCTGTTTACGCAGATTCAATTGCCGACGGGCGCCACGCAAGAGCGCACCCTGAAAGTGATCGAACAGGTCGAAGACCACTTCATGAACAGCGAGAAAGACAACGTCGCTTCCGTGTTTGCCGTGGCCGGTTTCAGCTTCGGCGGTAACGGCCAGAATACGGGTATCGCTTTCGTGCGCCTGAAAGACTGGTCGCTGCGCAAGGACGTGGCGCAAAAAGCGCCGGCCGTGGCCGGTCGTGCCATGGGCAAGCTGTTGCAGATCAAGGATGCGATGGTGTTTACGTTCGCTCCGCCTGCCGTGCTGGAACTGGGTAACGCCACCGGTTTCGACATGCAGCTGCAGGATATCGGCGGTGTCGGCCATGACGCCCTGATGGCGGCGCGTAACCAGTTGTTGGGCATGGCCTCGCAGAATCCGGCCATGGTCGGTGTGCGCCCGAACGGCCAGGAAGATACGCCGCAGTACAAGATCGACATCGACCAGCAGAAAGCTACCGCGCTGGGCCTGCAGATCTCGGAAATCAACCGCGTGCTGAGCGTGGGCTGGGGTAGTTCGTATGTGAATGACTTCCTCGACCGCGGCCGCGTGAAGAAAGTGTTCATGCAGGGCAATGCCGAATCGCGCATGCTGCCGGAAGACTTGAACAAGTGGTTTGTGCGCAATAGCGCTGGCCAGATGGTGCCGTTCTCGGCCTTCGCCACGGGCAAGTGGATCTACGCTTCGCCACGCCTGGAACGCTACAACGGCTTGCCGTCGGTAGAGATCCTCGGTACGCCGGCGCCGGGCCAGAGCACGGGCGCCGCCATGAACGCGATGGAAGAGATGGTCGCCAAGCTGCCGCCTGGAATCGGCATGAGCTGGACCGGCGTGTCGCTGGAAGAGCGCGAATCCGGTTCGCAGACGCCGCAGCTGTACGCGCTGTCGCTGCTGATCGTGTTCCTGTGCCTGGCCGCGCTGTATGAAAGCTGGTCGATTCCATTCTCCGTGCTGCTGGTCGTGCCGCTGGGCGTGATCGGTGCCGTGCTGGGCACCTGGTTCTTCGGCCTGTCGAACGACGTGTACTTCCAGGTGGGCTTGCTCACGGTGGTGGGTCTGTCGGCGAAGAATGCGATTCTGATCGTCGAATTCGCCAAGGAAATGCAGGAGTCGGGCATGTCGTTGCTGGACGCGACCTTGCATGCGGTGCGTCTGCGTCTGCGTCCGATCCTGATGACGTCGATCGCATTCGGCCTGGGCGTGTTGCCACTGGCCATTTCCAGCGGCGCCGGTTCCGGCAGCCAGAACGCCATCGGTATCGGCGTGCTGGGTGGTATGTTGACGGCCACGTTCCTCGGTATCTTCTTCGTGCCGGTGTTCTTCGTGCTGGTGCGCGGCTTCTTCTCGAAGTCGGACGCGCCGACCACGCCGGCGACGCCTGGTTCGCCAGCCGTCACGCTTTCTAAGGATGCGCATTAATATGAAAAAAACGCTACTCTCCATGGCGGCACTGGCCTTGCTGGCCGGTTGCAGCCTGGCTCCCACGTACGAGCGTCCGGCAGCGCCGGCGCCCACGGCGTGGCCGACCGGTCCTTCCTACAAGGCCGACACGGCCGCCGCCGACGCCAAGCCGGTGGCGGACGTCGCCTGGCGCGAGTTCTTTGCCGATGCGCGCTTGCGCCAGGTACTGGAACTGGCGCTGGCCAACAACCGCGACCTGCGCGTCTCGATCCTGAACATCGAGAAGGCGCGCGCCACCTACGGCATCGAACGCGCCGCCCTGATCCCGACCCTGTCGGCCTCGGGCGGCCAGTCGGCCACGCGCATTTCGAAAAACCAGAGCGCCACGGGCGAAGCGTCCATCAATCGCCAGTACACGGCGAACCTGGGCGTGTCGGCGTACGAGCTGGACTTCTTCGGCCGCGTGCGCAGCCTGTCCGACAGCGCGCTGGAGCAATACCTGGGCACGGAAGAAGCACGCCGTGCACAGCAGATCAGCCTGGTGGCCGAAGTGGCCAGCACCTATCTGAACCTGGTGGCCGACCAGCAGCGCCTGCGCGTGGCGCAGGACACCTTGAAGAGCCAGCAGTCGTCGTATGACCTGGCCGTGCGCCGCTTCAGTGCGGGCGCTACCTCGGGCCTGGACAAGTACGATGCCCAGACCAGCGTGGAGTCGGCCCGTTCCGACGTGGCCGTCTACACGAGCCAGGTGGCGCTCGACCAGAATGCGCTGGTGCTGCTGGTGGGCGGCCCCGTGCCGGCCGACCTGCTGCCGCAAGGCGAGTTCGGCGCCGTGACGGCGTTGGCGGACATTCCGTCCGGCCTGCCGTCGGACGTGCTGCAACGCCGTCCCGACGTGCTGGCGGCCGAGCGTAACCTGCGCGCGGCTAACGCCAACATCGGCGCGGCGCGCGCGGCTTTCTTCCCGCGCATATCGCTGACGGCGACGGCGGGTTCGGTCAGCGACAACCTGTCCGGCCTGTTCAAGGGCGGCAGCGGCACGTGGAGTTTCCTGCCGCAGATCAGCTTGCCGATCTTCGATGGCGGCGTGAACCGCGCCAACCTCGATATCGCCAAGGTGCAGCGTGAAATCTCCGTGGCGCAATACGAAAAGGCGATCCAGGTCGCCTTCCGTGAAGTGTCCGATGCGCTGGCCCAGCGCGGCACCATCGACGAGCGCCTGCAGTCGCAGGTCTCGCTGGTCGAGGCGTCGACGAAGAGCTACACCATCCACGACGCGCGCTACAAGCAGGGCGCCGAGTCCTACCTGAACGCCCTGGTGGCCCAGCGCGCGCTGTACACGGCGCAGCAAAGCCTGATCACGGCGCGCCTGGCCAAATCGACCAACCTGGTGACCTTGTACAAGGTGCTGGGCGGCGGTTGGCAGCCTGAGCAGACAGCCGTCGCGGCGGCTGGCGGCACCCAATAACCACGGGGACGCCGACGCCGGCCTTGCCCTTGTCCGCAGGGGCAAGGCCGGCGCGCTACTGGAAAATCATGAACCAAGTTGAAAAGAAGCATCCGGACCCCGAGCGCGCCAACACGCGCCGCAAGCAGGTCCTCGATGCGGCCGAAAGCTGTTTCAGCCGCCGCGGCTTTCACGGCGCCAGCATGGCAGAGATATCAAAAGCGGCCGGCATGAGCGCGGGCCACATCTATAATTATTTTGACAGCAAGGATGCGATCATCGCCGCCTTCGTCATGAAGAACACCGAGCGGGTGTCGAACCTGATGCAGGATCTGGCGCAGCGCGAAGACCCGTTGCAGTCCGTGATCGACAATGCGGGCGAGCACGTGCTGGAAAGCCTTGATCCGAAAACGTGGGTGATGCCGCTGGAAATTTTTGCCGAGGCCTCGCGCAATCCCGCCATTGCCGAAATGCTGCATTGTGCCGACCGGCGTTCGCGCGCCCTGTTCCTGACGATCATCCGCGACGCGCGCATCAAGCGCGGCCTGCCGGCCGACGAAGAGATGCTCGAAGGGCGCTTGAATGCCATGATCGCCATGTACCAGGGCTTGCCCGTGCGCGTGGTGCACAATCCCGACGTCAAGGTCGAACCGCTGATCGCCGGTTTCCGCATCGTCCTGACGGCGCTGCTGCTGAGTGAATAGGGCGCCTGGACGGGGCATGCAAAAAAGTTTGCGCAGTTCGATATGAATCATGCGCAAAGCATGGCAAAAACCTAAAAGCCTCTGCTATAATTCCCACCTCGTCGGGGCGTAGCGCAGCCTGGTAGCGTACATGCATGGGGTGCATGGGGTCGGAAGTTCGAATCTTCTCGCCCCGACCATTAGATTCAAGGACTTACGGCGCAAGCTGTATCAAAACCCGGCACTGTGTATTGGACATTGGTCTGATATCGGTGCCGGGTTTTTCCGTTTATAGGACGTATGATTTGCGCAGCGTTGCATGCTCATGGCTGCGATCGGCTGCCAGAAGCGGTCATTGCCAGAATTTGATTGATTATTATTTTTAGGCCTGTCTACATTTAATGTTTGGAATGTTCAAAAAGCGGCAAGCGCCGCCGCCCTCGCCTACGCACGATTCTGAAGACAGTCACTGTTTGGTTTTCATCCCTGCGCTTGTGACCGTTCTTCTCCACGCTGAAAAAACGTTGGGCAGGCCATTGACAGAGCCTGAAGCCATCGCTATCCGTGACAACGCGGTTTGCATGGCGATGCCCGTTTCGCAAGCTGAAATAATGGAGGCGAAACGCGGCTACCCGGACATCGTTGCAGAGGCTGTTTGGCCTGAGTGGCAATCGGCGCGCCTGCAACTCGGTCAATCGTGATTGTTGAGGCTCGTTACTCAGTAATCGCATAACGGTTGTTCACCTTTAGGCTGCCAATTAAGTCAGCCGGCATCTCATCCAGACTTAAAAACAAGTGCTTCCAGCGTCCGCGACGGTGCGGGAACAGCCATCCAGCGTTGACAGATGATGGCGGCTATTTGTGAAAATCGGGCTTTACTCGAGCCAGGGCAATGCCATCGGAACCCCGGAAGCCTCCGCAATCGCTTCCTTGATGTAAATACCCGTCGTTTTGCCTGACGTGGTTACCATGCGCTTTTAATGTCGCTGCGGTTCTCGCCGCGCGAGGCCGCATCCTTGGCCGCCAACGCCCGGATATCACGCAATACCACATCATCGTTCATTCCAATTCGCTCCTTCGCACGGTACCACATCGAACCGAGGCCGGAGTGGGTGTAGCCGCGTAGATGCGCAACTGCGTGGCGCCGTTCAGCGGCTGGTCGATCAGCCCGGGCACTTCGGAGTCATAGCGGCGGCGCCGGATGCGCGAGCCCATGCATGCTTGGTCAGGTTGATGGCGCCGGCCAGTACGTCCTCGCTGGCCTTGATCGTCCCTTGCACGGCCATGGCCACGCCGTCAGCGGCGCGAGCCACGGTGGGCGTCGACCAGGTGCGCGTGCTGCCGGCGCGCCGCGTGGCCCAGTTCAGCCATTCGGTGGTGAGTGTCGGCCCAAGCCGCACGCGCCTTCGCCCCGTTGATCTCGGCGATGGTGCCCAAACGGATCAGGTTTTGCAGCAAGCGGAGGAGGTCGGACAGGTCGGCGTTCATGCAGTGCATGTTGCCGAAGTCCGCGTGCGGATGCACGCGGGGACGGGTTGATAAGCGGCTTAGCGACTATGGCAATCCGTGAGGCATAAACTTATATTTCCCAAGTCGGGGGCGATGTGGCGGGTGGTCGTTTCCGCACCCTATAGCGGACCATGGAGCAGTTGAGGTTTGACTTAACGTTGATGTCTAGCGAGGTTGAAAATCATGGGTGTTGGTGCTTGTAGAGAAACCAAGTTAATACTGCCATGACAACTAGAGACAATAGCGCACTGGTCAACAGTATTCCTAGTATTCGTTTTTGGTGATGCTTTCCAATCACTACACCCAAGAGACAACCCCATGCTATTGGCAAGATCGCATAGATGACGATTGACACGACTTTTAGTAAGTTGGAGCATGATTCGCGACAAACGTTGGTCTTTGCGACGACCTCAAACGCATGAGGCACCATATCGAAGGCTATGCCAACCAAGAACCCGAGGACAATAAAAGCAATCTTTTTCACCATCATTTGACCTCGAAGAAAAGGATTAATTTCGAGTTCCGAAGATCGGAGTAAATCGGTATCCAAGGGTTATTGATTCCCAGCGTGAACCGTGCAAATGTCTCCAGCGTTCCGGTTAGGCCGTTATTCGTGAGCCGTGACCCGTTCCATAGATCGATGTGCCCACCGCTTGCGCTTGCAGGTGCTTCCCCGCTGCGAGTCCAGTAAGCATGAAACATTATTATGCCAGTACGCCCCTTGACCTTCGATTCCCAATCCTTGCCGGTGATGTTCTCGGGCTTTTTGGGCAAGCCACAAAACGGCTGTAGCTTGAGCCATTCGCTAAGTTCGTATGCCCGCGCGGCAGCGGGGGAGCCGTTCAACATGACGCGCCCCAATACTTTCGTGCCTGGCATCGGCTTTACGGTTTTTTGCGAGAAGGAAAGCATCTTGATTCCCGCCTTGTGAAAAGTCGCACTCATGCGTAGGGCGCATTGATTACTATAGTCCCCCTTGTCGCCTTCCCCTGGCTTGTATGGTGCACCACTAACATAGTTTTCCCAAAGGTCGGCGAATTTGACGACGGGAACGTCAATCTTGCACACGGAGTCCTTCGTGGTGTTCGTCTTAATCTTTGCTTGTTGTTTGAGCTCCGCTGCCATCAGCCGACCTCTTCCATTTTAGCCAGGGCAACGTCACCCCAGTAAACGGTGTATTCCTCTTCGTTATATGTTTCCACGCGGGGGAGCATGCCTTCCATCGTTGCGCGGCCAGAGAAGCGACGTCCGTCCTTGGTCTCGACAAAATACGGAATGCCACCGATTTCGCTGGCGTGAAGCTGTGGTTGTTCGTCATAGCTTTCGGCGATCTCCGAGGCCGCAGCAGACGAACGTCGAGGTAAAGCCCCCTGCGCTAATTGCGCGGCAGCCGCCGCAGTCGCATTCGAATGCTCAGCGGCTTGCCATGTGCCTGTACTCCATTCCACTGTATCGGTGAATTGGGAAGCGATAAGAACTGCGCCGCACGAGGTTTTCATTCCCGCAACCGCCACACCTCTGCCATAGAACGACGTGGTTGTTACTCCTTCGACAATTGGAAATATGCCTTTGCACTTTGGACAGTGTACCTTGTGGCCCAGATATGAGATCGGCTTGCCCATGCACAGGTCACGCGGGGATCCTTCCAATACTGTGCCGCCATGACTCGTGGTGTCGCCCTGTCGGATTATCTCAGGCATGTAATGCTTTCTAGAGAGAATGATGTTTATTTAATTATATTAAGTTCAACACCAGATTGCCTCTCGTTAAGAATATCCGTATCGCCGCCTGGAATAGCGGGAGGCCGGAACCGCCAAGAATTCCGTCGGGAAACGTCATAAGCGAGGTTTACGGTTGTATCAGCAACCCGACGTGGTTTGCTTTGCGTATTTCCACTGTCTACACGTGCCCGATAGGCTTCTGCCACTATGGCATCGGAAAACCTCTGTTTTCCGAAAGACCGCTCTTGGCGGTGGGTATCATGCGACTCTAACTCATTTGATAACTAATGTCAGTTGAAGTTTGCATTGAAGCATCTTTGTTTTGCTCCATGTGACGCAGTAGAGATTCGCGTATCGACGTCCGATCCGGCTCGCTCAAGCCCAATAGCGGCCGCTCGGGGTACTTGTAGACTGCGCCCTTCTTGCTAACGCGGTCTTGCCGGCCAAACTGATGCACATGCGCCACGCGCGCCACCCAGCCAAAGAACCCGACCTCGATCTGGTGGCCGGTCGCTTTCACTTTCAGATGTTTGGATGTGCAGATCTTGCTGAACATCGCTGCCTTCTGCCGCTTGATCCGACCATTCTTTCCCTTGAATTCCTTGCGCCGCTTGCGTGCAGGACAGGCCGCGCCATCCCGCCCTTGCTGGGCTTTGATGCGCTGCGCCTGACTGCGGCGCAGGTCGATTGCCACCTTGTGATTGATGGCGTGGCGCTGGGCGTGCACCATTCGACGAGCAGCGTCTCGCCGTCATACAGTTTCCAGAACTCGTCCGCGTAGGCCGGCATGTGCTGTATCTCGGCCAGGTGTTTGATGTCGAGGCGGCCCACCTCGCCGGTCTTGACGGCCACGCGTTCGGTCAGGTCCAGCTTGATGGAAATATCGACCGTTTCGTGGTTATTAAAATCGACCTCGAAGGCGATGCCGTGCTTGCGCCTTTCTTCGTTGGCCATCAGGTCGAGCTGGTGGACTTTCAGCCAGGCGATCAGGGCCACCACATTGCCCTCGTCGGCGAAGACCAGCAGGCGGTCATGGTTGCGCTGCAGGGCGGAGATGGCGGCGGCCATACGCGCCAAGGAAGTTTCGACACGGTGCGCATCACCGCGCCGAGCCGCCCCAGTCCTCACATCGATAAAAAAGCTTGACCTTCCAAGTGTGTCAGGTCGGATAAAGGCGATGGGAGTTGTTTCAGCTCAACAAAACCATGTCGACTCCAGTCGCGAAAGGCACAATGATGAAAGTCACACCAATAATTCTGATCCCCGCAGTGCTGGTCACCGCGCTTGCCGTCAGCGGATGCAAGCAGACGGCATCGCCTGCCGCTGCGGCCAAGCCGCCCAGCGTTCCCGTTGCCGAAGTGGTCGTTCGCCAGGCAACACCCTACGTCGAGTTCAACGGCTCGCTGACCGCCGTCAAGCGGGTTGAGTTGCGCCCGCAGGTGGCCGGCTACCTGCAGGACGTGAGCGTGCCGGAAGGCCGCTTTGTCGAGAAGGGCAGCAAGCTCTTTGTGATCGATCCGCGCGTGTTCCAGGCTGCGGTGCATGCCGCCACAGCGCGCTTGCGCGAGGCTGAGGCGGCGTCGATGCTGGCCCAGGCCGAGCATGAGCGGGCCGAACAGATGTTCGCCACGAAGATCGTCGCGCGCGACCGTCTCGACGTGGCGACGGCGGCGCTGCATGCGGGCAAGGCACAGGTCGACGCCGCCAAGGCCGCGCTCGACGCCGCGCAACTGGAGCTCGGTTTCACGCGCGTCACGGCGCCGATCAGCGGACGAGTCGGCCAAGTCCTGGTCACCGAGGGCAACTATGTCGCCAGCGGCGTGACACCCCTGACGACGATCGTTTCCATCGATCCCCTGCACGTCTATTTCGATGTCGATGAGCGTACCTATTTGCGCTCGCTCGCCGCCGGCCGGGCCAGCGCCGCTGTGCGTGGAACGCAGGCGGCCAAGGTCATGGTGGCGCTGGCCACGGACAAGACATATGTACGTCCCGGCCGTGTCGATTTCCTGGCCAACGCCGCTGACCGCGGGACGGGAACGGTGCGTGTCCGCGCCGTGGTCGACAACCCCGATGGCAAACTGACGCCCGGCCTGTTTGCCAAGGTCAGGCTGGAGACGGGGGCGCAGCAAGCCAGGGTGCTCGTTTCCGATCAATCGATAGGCACCGACCAGGGGCGCCGCTATGTGCTCGTGGTCGGCAAAGGCGACAAGACAGAGTTCCGGCCCGTCGAGCTTGGCCCGATGGTCGACGGTTTGCGCGTGATCGAGCAGGGGCTGCAGCCCGGCGAGCGCATCGTCGTCAAGGGGCTCGTGCGCCCTGGCATGCAGGTGACGCCGCAGTCGGCCGCGATTGACGGCACGCCCATCGCCGTGCCGAAAACCTCGGGAGCCGCGTGATGTCTTTCCCACGTTTCTTCATCGACCGCCCGATCTTTGCCATCGTCCTTTCGGTCCTGATGGTGCTCGCCGGTATCGTTGCCTTCTTCCAGATGCCGCTCAGCGAGTATCCTGCCGTGACGCCGCCGACCGTGCAGGTGAGCGCCGCCTATCCTGGCGCCAACCCCAAGGTGATCGCCGAAACGGTGGCGGCGCCGCTCGAGCAGGCCATCACCGGAGTCGAGGGCATGCAGTACATGTCGTCGCAATCGGCAACCGACGGCCGCATGACCTTGACCGTCACTTTCGCGCAGGGGACGAACGCCGACATGGCGCAGGTCCAGGTGCAGAACCGGGTCGCGCGCGCGCTGCCGCGTTTGCCTGAAGAAGTGCAGCGCCAGGGCGTCGTCACGCAGAAAACCTCGCCGGATATCCTGATGGTGGTGCACCTGCTGTCGCCCGACAAGCGCTACGATCCCCTGTACATATCGAATTACGCCTACCTGCAGGTGCGCGACGAGCTGTCCCGCATTCCCGGCATCAGCGACGTCCTCGTCTGGGGCGCGGGCGAATACAGCATGCGGCTGTGGCTCGATCCGAACCTGATCGCCGCACGCGGCCTGACGGCCGGCGAGGTGATTGCCGCCGTGCGCGAACAGAACGTGCAGGTGGCAGCCGGTTCCGTCGGCCAGTCTCCCGACTCCAGCGCCGCCTTCCAGGAGACGGTCAACACGCTCGGACGCTTGACCGACGAGGAACAGTTCGGCGACATCATCATCCGCACGGGCGCCGAAGGCCAGGTGACGCGCTTGCGCGACGTGGCACGCATCGAGATGGGCGCCGACGCGTATGCGCTGCGCAGCCTGCTGGACGGCGAGCCGGCCGTCGCCTTGCAAATCATTCAAAGCCCAGGCGCCAATGCGCTCGACGTTGCGCAGGCGGTACGCGATACCATGCAGCGGCTGGAGGAAAATTTCCCGGCGGGATTGAGTTCGCGCATCGCCTATGACCCGACGGTCTTTGTGCGTGCCTCGCTGGAATCGGTGGCAACAACCTTGCTCGAGGCGATCATTCTCGTCGTCATCGTGGTGGTGCTGTTCCTGCGCAACTGGCGCGCGTCGCTGATTCCTCTCATGGCGGTACCGGTATCACTGATCGGCACCTTCGCCGTCATGCATCTGATGGGCTTTTCGCTCAACACGCTATCCCTGTTCGGCCTGGTGCTGTCGATCGGCATCGTCGTCGACGACGCCATCGTGGTGGTCGAGAACGTCGAGCGCCACATCGAAAATGGCGAAGAACCCAGGCAAGCGGCAAGGCGCGCCATGGATGAGGTTACGGGCCCCATCATCGCGATCACCTCGGTGCTTGCCGCCGTGTTCATTCCGACCGCCTTCCTGAGCGGTTTGCAGGGCGAGTTCTACCGCCAGTTCGCGCTGACGATCGCCATCTCGACCATCCTGTCGGCCGTCAATTCGCTCACGCTCAGCCCGGCGCTTGCCGGCCTGCTGCTCAAGCCAGGCAAGGTCAAGGCCGAGGCCGTGCATGATCCGCGCAGCCTGCGTGGCCGCGCCGAGCGCCTGTTGCAGATGCTGGGCCGGCCGTTCCAGCGCGCGCCGGATGCCTATGGCAACACCGTGCGCAAAGTCGTCAGGGTCAGCGGCGTGGCCTTGCTCGTGTACGGCGGCTTGCTCGCGCTGACCTTCTTCGGCTTCAAGGCCGTGCCGCCGGGCTTCGTGCCGATGCAGGACAAATACTATCTGGTGGCGATCGCGCAGTTGCCCAACTCCTCATCGCTGGACCGGACCGACGCCGTCGCCAAGGAAATGTCGAAGATTGCGCTGGCCGAGCCTGGCGTTGAAAGCGTCGTCGCCTTCCCCGGCTTGTCGATCAACGGCTTCGTCAACGTGCCGAACGCGGCCGTCATGTTCGTCATGCTCGACCCGTTCAAGGCCCGCACGACGCCCGACCTCACGGCGAATGCGATTGCCGGGCGCCTGCAGGCGAAATTCGCCAGCATTCCCGACGGTTTCCTCGGCGTGTTCCCGCCGCCGCCGGTCCCCGGCCTTGGCGCGACCGGCGGTTTCAAGATGCTGGTCGAGGACCGCGGCAGTGCCGGGCTCGATGCCCTGGTGCAGCAGACGCATATCCTGATGACCAAGGCAAGCGAGTCGGGACAGGTGGCAGGCCTCATGACCAGCCTGGACGTCAATGCCCCACAGCTCGAGGTCGCCATCGACCGTACCCAGGTCAAGAGCCAGGGAGTGCGCCTGGCCGACGTGTTCGAATCGTTGCAGATCTACCTCGGTTCCCTCTACGTCAACGACTTCAACCGCTTCGGCCGGACCTACAAGGTAACGGCCCAGGCCGATGCCGAGCATCGCATGCAGGCCGAGGCCATCGGCCGCTTGCAGGTACGCAATGCGGCCGGCGACATGCTGCCCTTGTCGTCGTTTGTCACCGTCACGCCCAGTTCCGGTCCGGACCGCGTGGTTCACTACAATGGCTATCCTTCGGCCGACATCTCGGGCGGCGCGATGCCAGGCGTCAGTTCGGGGCAGGCCGTGGCGGTCATGGAACGGCTGGCGAAGGAGGTGCTGCCTGAAGGCATGAGCTTTGAGTGGACTGACCTTACCTACCAGCAAAAGCTGGCTGGCGATTCGGCGCTGTTCATCTTCCCGCTGTGCGTGCTGCTCGCCTATCTGATCCTGGCCGCGCAGTACAACAGCTGGCTGCTGCCGCTGGCCGTCCTGCTGATCGTGCCGATGTGTCTGCTGAGCGCGATCATCGGCGTGTGGCTGGCGGGCGGCGACAACAATATCTTCGTGCAGATCGGACTGATCGTGCTCGTCGGACTGGCTGCCAAGAACGCCATCCTCATTGTCGAGTTCGCACGTAGCCTGGAAATGGAAGGGGCGAGCGCGCTCGATGCCGTCATCGAGGCTTGCCGGTTGCGGCTGCGCCCCATCCTGATGACCTCGCTTGCCTTCATCGCCGGCGTCGTGCCGCTGGTTTTTGCCAGTGGCGCCGGCTCCGAGATGCGCCAGGCCATGGGGATCGCGGTGTTCGCCGGCATGCTGGGCGTGACACTGTTCGGATTGTTCCTCACGCCCGTGTTTTATGTGGTGATGCGCGCCCTGGCGGTCCGCTTCGAACGCCACAAGCCAACGACCCAGACAAGCATGCACAGGAGCGCATCATGAATCCCCCGTATCAAACAGTTGTCGTTTCTCTGAGTGCGCTGATCGTGCTGGCCGGCTGCGCGGTCGGCCCCGATTATGCGACGCCTTTGCCGCCGCCGCTGTCCGCAGCGCAGTTTTCCGGCAGCGCAGGCCAGGCCCACGCCGGTCTTGTGCCGGGGGCGGTCGAGGTGGCGTGGTGGCGCAGCTTCGACGACCCGGCGCTGGTCACCCTGATCCAGCGGGCGCTGGCGGCAAACCACGACGTCGGCATCGCTGCCGCCCGGCTCGCGGAGGCAAAAGCGCTGCTGCGTGAAGACCGGCAGGGCTTCCTGCCGCAAGGTGGCGCCGCGCTCGGGTATGAGAAGCGCCGCCTGAGCAAGGCTGAAACGCTGCCCGGCCAGCCGCGCCAGAGCGAAAGCTATCGCGGCACCGTCGATGCGTCCTGGGAGATCGACCTGTTCGGCCGCGTGCGGCGGTCCGTGGAGGCGGGCCAGGCGCAGGCGGGCTCGCGCGAAGCCTTGCTGCGCGGCGTGCAGGCGGGCGTCGCCGCCGCAGTGGCGGCCACCTGGTTCGAGCTGGGCGGCATCGAAGCTGAACTCGCTGTCGTTGCCGGCATGACCCAAAGCCAGCGCGACAGCCTGGCGCTGGTCGAACGCATGGTGAGCGCAGACTCTGCCAGCGAACTCGACCGGCTCCGTGCCGAGGCCTTGCTGCGCTCGGTGGAGGTGGCCGCGCCCGAACTGGAGCGCCGCCGCGCGGCCTCCGTCAACGCACTGGCCGTCCTGCTTGGCGAAGTGCCGCAGACGTTCAGCCTTCCCGCTGTCGCGCCGGCAAGTGACGCGCTGACGGTGCGGACGATTGCCGTGGGCGATCCTGCCGGGCTGCTCGCACGGCGCGCCGATATTGCGGCGGCCGAGCGCAACCTGGCTGCCGCGACCGCCCGCATTGGCATTGAGACGGCTGGCCTGTATCCCGAGGTCCAGGTAACGGGTTCCATCGGACTCGTCGCGGGTAGTCTCGATGCGATGGGCGACGCTGGCATGCAGTCGAGCTTCCTCGGCCCCGTCATCCGCTGGAATCTGCTCGATACGGGGCGCGTGCGTGCCCGCATCGCCGCCAGCGAGGCACGCGCCCGGGAAGCCCTGCTCGTCTACGACCGGACCGTCTTGCGTGCACTCCAGGAAACGGACGATGCCTTCAAAGCCCACGGCACGGCAGGCAGCACGCTCGGTTTGCGAATGCAGGAATCGGCGGCAACCCGCGAGGCTGCGCGTCTTGCCAGGTTGCAGTTTTCGGCAGGCGCAGGCCTCTACCTGGACGTGCTCGAAGCGGAACGGGCCGACTTTGCCAGCCGTCGTGCGCTGACCATCGCGCGCACCAACCAGCGGCTTGCCGTTGTCAGCATCTACAAGGCGCTGGGCGGCGGCTGGGAGATCTGCGCGCAGGCAAGCTACGACTGTGAAGGCGCCGGGTCGCTTCCCCGGACGAAGCAACTCGCCGGCAGGCCTTGACCTTGTTGCGCGCGGGCAGCCGCTAGGCTTCGTAGACTATCCTGTAGAGATTGCCTTTGCGCTGGATGTGTGCGAAGCCGAGTTCGCCAAGGTGCATGCCGGCGATGAGGATGTTGTCGGCGCTGACCACATCGAGCAGTGTCGAGCGTGTTTCGGCCGACAGCAGGGGATCCTGGTCGAAGGCAATGGATACGTCGGGACGCGCAATCTGGATTTGGGGGAAATGCACGATATCCCCCCAAATCAACAGACTGCGGCCACCGGATTCGATGCGATAACCGGAATGCCCTGCGGTATGCCCCGGTAGGGGCATGGCACCAATGCCAGGGAGAACTTCGTTCCCGGTAAACAAGCGCATCTTCTCACGATACTTTTCAAACACCTTCCGGGCAAACAGAAAGTTGCCGCGAGCGCGATCACTTGCCCGGCTGAGATTGCCATCGTCTTCCCAGAAAGCAACCTCGTGCTGGTGGACCACCAGCTGCGCATCGGGAAAGGCGGCTTCTCCTGACGCATCAAGCAGCCCGCCGACATGATCGGGATGCGCATGCGTCAGCAGTATCGTATCGATGTCCGAGGCTTGTACGCCAGCCAGCGCAAGATTGACTTTCAGCTTGCCGCCCCAGTGCTTGAATCCGCCCGCACCCGCATCAATCAGGATTGTGCGGCCACGGCCGCGCACCAGGTAGCAGTTGATATGGATGGAAGAGGGATCGTTCACCCCCGCGTCTTGCTGCAATTTTGACGCATGCATCACATCGATATTGGAGAGCAAATCCAGACTGGCGGACAGGTAGCCGTCACTGATGGCCGTGATCGAAAACTCGCCTATCTGCTGGCTGGGAAATGGTATGTGGTTCATTGCCGTATTCCTATCTGATAATCAATTGCGTGCATGAATGGCCTGGGTCGCATAGCCAAAACAGCGGATGCGTGCGGCAAGGCCGGTATTTGCTTTGATGATGCCCTCCAGCCTTTCCATGAACACATCCATGACTGCTTTCGTCCTGAACGGTACAAGCCGGTATTGGATTTCCGCATAGGCCGGATTCCCCCGGCCATGACGGACACCGACATAGATGATGTGCACGTTCTCCAGCGCAGCTTCAAGCATCCCTGTGCAGAGTTCGGTACATTGGTCGGTGAGTGCCGCCAGATTTGCATCCGGCGGCATCTTTTCTGTTGGCATGAAAATCGTCACGTTGGGCATGTGGGCTCTACCGCGAAATGTGCGCAGCGATGTCGCTGCCATTCGTCAACTGACCGGTCATGGGCGCATACAGATGGACGCCCTCCGGCAGCTGATGCATGCCGGGATCAGTGGCGCGCCCCATCTTCGCCACCCATCGATATTCAGGAAACCTTTCCAATGCGACAGCCTGCATCCGACAGGGAGCGAGGCCCATGTCGATAAGCGGCTCCGGGCCGACCGTACTCGTCACCAGATAGTCGTGTTCGCCGATGGCCGGTGCGCGCTCAAGGCCGGCATACAGATTGCGGTGCCAGTCGGTGATGTGCTGCTGCCAGCGCGCGAAATTGCCGCCGCCTTTCTGGCGATACTCCTGTCCCTGAAGCACATCGAGACTGTCGATCGTATGCATGGCGAGGTAGACAGGGCATCCGGCGCTCAAGGCCTTGAAGCGCTGCGAGGTATGGAAGCCGTTTACCGAAATGAGCGCGGGCAGTTTTTCCAGGCTATAAAAATGATTCCACTGCGCTTCGCTGGCGGGATCGGCAAAGCTGCATTCGACTGTATATATCATGAGATCGCTCGTGACCGGACGCTTTGCGCACCGGCCTTCCTTGTTGATGTTCAGTCATTGTGTACCCTGAATTTATCCTTATAAATCGATTTTTTGGTATCCTTCCATGATTAAACATCAAGGTGAGCCGCTAACCTGGCTCTGAGTCAGGAACTCTCATGCGCCGCAAGATCCCCAGCAACGCCGCATTGATGGCCTTCGAGGCCGCTGCCCGCCATGGCAGTTTCGCCCGGGCGGCGGCGGAGTTGTCGCTGACGGAAGGGGCCATCAGCCGGCAGATTGGCCGGCTCGAAGTCTTTCTTGGCGTTACCTTGTTTGAACGAGTCGGCAATCGTGTCCGGCTATTGCCGAACGGGGAGCGTTATGCGGCGCAAGTGCGCGAGTCGCTCGACCGGCTGGAGCGAGACAGCCAGTATCTGATGGGACAGCCCATCGATGGCGCAAGCCTCGACATTGCCGTCATCCCGACGTTCGCCATGCGGTGGCTGATTCCCCGTTTGCCACAATTCCAGCAGCAGCATCCGAACATCACTGTGCATCTCACCGAACGCATGCACCCCTTCGTTCTTGCCGGCAGCGGCTTCGATGCCGCCATCCATTTCGAGCATCCGGCCTGGACAGGAATGCGTACGTATCCGTTGCTGCATGAGGTGCTGGTGCCAGTTTGTCATCCTGCACTTCTGAAAGAGGGCAAAGGATCAACCGCACTGGATACGCTGCCGCGTCTGCATCGGCGGCAGAATCCGGATGCCTGGGAACGTTATTCCCGGGAAACGGGAGTCGCGCTGAACAATCCTGCAACCGGTGCGCGCTACGATCTGCATGCCATGCTGATCGAGGCGGCATTGGCCGGCCTCGGCGTCGCCCTGGTGCCGCGCCTTTACGTGGAAACGGAGCTGGCGCAAGGCCGCTTGGCCGCTCCATGGCCCGATGGAAAAACCATCTCCAAGACCTTTTGCATCGTCCTTCCCGAGCCCATCGGCTTGAGCGGAAAACCCATCCAGACATTCACGCAATGGATACTGGCCGAGGCGAAGCAAACAACGATGGCTGCGCCGCAGACCTAGTCCATCAAGCGCAGCCCAGCGTTGGGATGGTCGTCCGCATCGCATTCCATACTCCCTTTCTCGCATTCCATCCCCCGATTCGCGTCTCCCATCACTGTCATCAACCTGGCGATATGGCTTTGGCCTATGATGTGCTGGCACATGCATAATTATTATGTTTTCCCTTCATCCCACAACCATGAGGTGTCCATGATTCGCTATGTCCTGCCTGTCCTGTTGTTCGCCGCCGTACTGCCGGCGCACGCCCAAGCCCCTGCCAATGACACGCCGCTGATCGAGCGGGCCAAGCTGTTCGGCAATCCCAGCAAGTCCGGCGGCAAGCTCAGTCCTGATGGGCAGTGGCTGTCGTGGATCGCGCCGCGCGATGGCGTGCTCAATGTGTGGGTGGCGCCGGCCGGCGACCTGGCGCAGGCGCGCCCGTTGACGGAAGAAAAGGTGCGGCCCATCCGCAGCAGCTTCTGGTCGCCCGATTCGAAAACCCTGCTGTTCATCCAGGACAAGGGTGGCGACGAGAATTTCCTGCTGTACGGCGTGAACGTGGCGAGCGGCAAGCAGATCAACTACACACCGTTCGAGAAGACGCGTGTGCGGATCGTCCAGATCAGCAGCAAGGTGAAGGACCGCATCCTCGTCGGCATCAATAATCGCGATGCGCGCTGGCACGACGTGTACAGCCTGGACCTGGCCAGCGGCAAGCTGACACTGGTACAGCAGAACGATGGCTATGGCGGCTACCTGGCCGATGAACTGCTCAATTTGCGCATCGCCAGCAAGGCGCGCGCCGATGGCGGCATGCAGTATTTCCGCCTGGCGGACGGCAAGGTCGAGAGCACGCCACTGGCCGAAGTGGCCCTGGAAGACTCGCAGACGACGGCGCCGCTGGCCTTCACGGTCGACGGCAAGACCCTGTACTGGACCGATTCGCGCGGCCGCAATACCTCGGCGCTGCTGGCGCAGGACGTGGCCAGCGGCAAGAGCACGGTCGTGGCGCAAGACCCGCGCTCCGACATCGCCGATGCGTTGTACGACACGCGCACGGGCCAGGTGCAGGCCTATACGGTCAATTATCTGCAGCAGGAATATCTGCCGCTGACGAACGAGTTGAAAGCCGACCTGGCTTTCCTGAAGAAAAACACGCAGGGCCAGTTCACGGTGACGTCGCGCACGGATGCCGATGACAAGTGGCTGGTGAATGTCGACGCCGTCACGGCGCCGCCATCGAGCTGGCTGTACGAGCGCAAGACCAAGAAGCTCACGCGTTTATATGTGACCCGGCCCGAACTGGAAGGCGCGCCGCTGGTGCCCATGTATCCGCAGCAACTCAAGGCGCGCGACGGCCTGACCTTGGTGTCCTATCTGACCTTGCCGCAGGCGTCGAAGGCGACGTCCGATGGCAAGGCCACGCAGGCGGTGCCGATGGTGCTGCTGGTGCATGGCGGCCCTTGGGCGCGCGACACCTATGGCTACAACGGCTACCACCAGTGGCTGGCCAACCGCGGCTACGCCGTGCTGTCCGTGAACTTCCGCGGCTCGACGGGCTTCGGCAAGCAGTTCATCTCGGCCGGCGACCTGCAGTGGGGCCGCAAGATGCATGACGACTTGCTCGACGCCGTGCAGTGGGCCGTCAAGAGCGGCGTGACCACGGCCGACAAGGTCGCCATCATGGGCGGATCGTACGGCGGCTACGCCACCCTGGCCGGCATGGCGTTCACGCCGACGACGTTTGCCTGCGGCGTCGACATCGTCGGCCCGTCGAATCTGTTTACCCTGCTGCAAACCATCCCGCCGTACTGGGAAGCGGGCAAGCAGCAGTTCTACAAGCGCATGGGCGACCCGACCACGGAAGAGGGCAAGGCGCTGCTGAAGGAGCGCTCGCCGCTGAACTTTGCGCAGAACATCCAGCGTCCGCTGCTGATCGGCCAGGGCGCCAACGATCCACGCGTCAACGTGGCCGAATCGGACCAGATCGTGGCGGCCATGGCGGCGAAGAATATCCCCGTCACGTATGTGCTGTTCCCCGACGAGGGTCATGGCTTTGCCCGGCCCGTGAACAACATCGCCTTCAATGCCGTGACGGAGAACTTCCTGGGCCAATGCCTGGCTGGCCGTGCCGAGCCGATTGGCGCCACCCTGAAGGCGTCCACGGCGCAGATCAAGCATGGCGCCGAGTTCGCGCCGGGCTTGCAGCAAGCCATGCAGTAAGCGGCCACCAAGTGGCGCGGCCTGCCGGGCAAACTGCCTGGCAGGCCATGCCGCCCGCCGGCAAGAAATTCTGTGCGCGTGGCTTGCAAGATGACAGTCTCCGGCGTTGCGTGCATACAACTGACTTTGGGGTGCGCAAGGCCAATTCGCTGCCCCCACGCCCGATGAACCACTGGCATGACACACGGCGAGTTGGTCAATCCAGCCCTCCATGAGGCATTCTCTTTCAATTCTGTTGCCAGATAAATACACCATTTCAACAATAATTGTTTTTCGTTAAAAAACTTCCCTATTTGATAATATCTCGCAGTTACTTTCCTTGTAAGTCGTAGTAGCATAGATTGACGTAAAGCAAGGTTCAATCATGCTGGGAAGCCATCTTCAGGCCTGTTGAAGGTTGCTGTTATCGGCGTGCAGGTTTGCCATGACCGTTATCCGTACAAGGTCCAGCGTCAAGATAAATGTATCGAGGGAAGACAAATGTTTCTAAATTTCACGAAATTTGGATGGCTGTTCACGCCTGTCCGCGGTGTTGACGGCTGCATTGCCGGGATCCATGGCGCGCCGCCAGCTCAAGGCTTGGGGCCATCGTGGCTGATGCGCCTGGTGGGAACCCTGCTGTTTCTTTTGCTGTCCCTCTTATCCAGCCAGGCTTCCGCCGCCAGCACCTGCCCGAGCCCGCGCGCCGTCAGCATCGTCGCGGGGGGCGAGTATTACGAGGATTACACCAATGCGCCTTGCTCCCAGTTCGGCCTGACGGGCACTCTGGTGGCGCCGCTGTATGGCACGCTGGAAGATTCGAATGCCACGAATGCCGTGCGCTACCGGAATACCAATCTCAGCGCGACCTCGGACACGTTTACCGTCAGGGACGATGTGGGGCAGCCCATCGTGTACAACGTCACGATCACCTCCGCCATCGTGCTGGCGCCGGCCACCGTGCCGAATGCCACGGTGGCCCAGCCTTACTCCACGACAACCGTGACGGCGACGGGTGGCGCGGCGCCGTACACCTATGCCATCAGCGCTGGCGCCTTGCCGGCTGGCATGAGCTTGAGTGGCGGCGGTGTACTGTCGGGTACGCCGACAGCGGGCGGCACCTTCAACTTCACCGTGCGCGCCACGGACTCGCTGGCCGTCAATGGCACGCGCGCCTATACCTTGACGGTCTCCGCGCCCACCATCGCCATCCTGCCGACGACCCTGCCGGCAATGACAGCCGGTCTCGCCTACAGCCAGACGATAGCCGCCAGCGGCGGCACCGGCACGTACACCTATGCCAGAACGGCCGGCAGCCTGCCCGCAGGCTTGACCCTGGCATCGAACGGCACCCTGTCCGGCACGCCCACGGCGGCCGGTGCCTACAGCTTTACTGTGACGGCCACTGACAGCAGCACCGGCGCCGGACCATACTCGGGCGCACGCGCCTATTCCGGCACGGTGGCTGCCGGTGCGCCGACGGCCGGTGCTGTCAGCGCCACAGTGGCCTACGGCAGCAGCGCCAACCCGATCACCCTGAACCTGGGCGGCGGTGCGGCGACGTCCGTGGCGGTGGCGTCCGCCGCCAGCAACGGCACGGCAAGTGCCAGCGGCACCAGCATCACCTATACACCGACGGCAGGTTACGGCGGGCCGGACAGCTTTACCTACACGGCATCGAACGGCATCGGCACCTCGACGCCGGCCACCGTGACGATCACGGTCAGCGGACCGACCATCACGCTTGCGCCAAGCACCGTGCCGGCGGCAACTGTGGGGACGGCCTACAGCCAGAGCGTGACCGCCGCGAACGGCGGCGCGCCATACACTTACGCGATCAGCGCCGGCGCCTTGCCAGCCGGGTTGAGTTTGAATACCTCCACCGGTTTGCTGTCGGGTACGCCGACGGCGGGCGGTACCTTCAACTTCACCGTGCGCGCTACGGACAGTTCGACGGGCAGCGGCCCGTATTCGGGCGCGCGCGGCTATTCGCTGACGGTGTCGGCAGCAACCGTCACCATCGCGCCGACGACCTTGCCGGCCATGACGGCAGGTCTCGCCTATAGCCAGAGCATTACGGCCGCCGGTGGCACGGCGCCACATAGCTACGCCATCACTGCAGGCAGCCTGCCGGCGGGCTTGATCCTGGCGGCGGACGGCACCTTGTCCGGCACGCCCACGGCGACCGGCGCCTACAGTTTTACCGTCACCGCGATCGACAGCAGCGGCGGCTCCGGCCCCTATTCGGGAGCGCGCGCGTATTCCGGCACGGTAGCTGTTGGTGCGCCCGTTGCCGGTAATGTCAGCGCGACGGTGTCGTATGGCAGCAGCACCAATCCGATCACCCTGAACCTGAGTGGGGGCGCGGCAACTTCGGTGGCGGTGGCGTCCGCCGCCAGCCATGGCACGGCGACATCCAACGGCACCAGCATTACCTATACGCCGACGGCCGGCTACGGCGGACCGGACAGCTTTACCTATACGGCCAGCAACGGCGTGGGTACCTCGGCGCCGGCCACTGTGACGATCACGGTTGGCGGACCCACCATCACGATTACGCCAAGCACCGTGCCCGCGGCAACTGTGGGGACGGCGTATAGCGAGAACGTGACCGCCGCGAACGGCGCCGCGCCATATATTTACGCGATCAGCGCCGGTGCCCTGCCGGCCGGGGTGAGTCTGAATACCGCCACGGGTTTGCTCTCGGGCACGCCGACGGCGGCAGGCACGTTCAATTTCACCGTGCGCGCCGAGGACAGTTCGACGGGCAGCGGCCCGTATGCTGGTGCGCGTTCCTATTCGCTGACGGTGGCGGCACCAACGATCAGCATCGCGCCGTCGACCCTGCCGGCCATGACGGCAGGCGTCGCTTTCAGCCAGGGCGTCACCCCCACGGGCGGCACGGCAGCGTATAGCTATGCCGTTACCGCCGGCAGCTTGCCCACCGGCTTGACCCTGGCGGCGGACGGTACTCTGTCCGGCACGCCGGCGGCAGCGGGCGCTTACAGCTTCACCATTACCGCCACCGACAGCAGCACCGGCGCAGGCGCTCCCTTCTCTGGCTCACGCGCCTATTCCGGCAGCGTGGCACCGGGTGCGCCCATTGCCGGCAATGTCAGCGCCACGGTAGCCTACGGCAGCAGCGCCAACCCGATCACCTTGAGCCTGAGCGGTGGCGCGGCAACCTCGGTGGCGGTGGCATCTGCCGCCAGCCATGGCACGGCGACGGCCAGCGGCACCAGCATTACCTACACGCCGACGCCAGGCTACGGCGGGCCGGACAGCTTTAGCTACACGGCCAGCAACGGCATAGGCACCTCGGCGCCTGCCACCGTGACGATCACGGTTGGCGGCCCCACCATCGTCCTTGCGCCAAGCACCGTTCCTGCGGCAACTGTGGGGACGGCGTATAGCCAGAGCGTGACCGCCGCGAACGGCACCACGCCATACACCTACACCATCAGCGCCGGCACCTTGCCGGCCGGAGTCAGCCTGAATACTGCCACCGGTCTGCTGTCGGGCACACCGACTGCTGTTGGCACCTTCAACTTTACCGTGCTTGCCACGGACAGTTCGACGGGCAGCGGCCCATATACTGGCGCGCGTGCGTACTCGCTGACGGTGGCTGCGCCAACGATCAGCATCGCGCCGTCTGCCTTGCCGGCCATGACTGCCGGCGTTGCCTTCAGCCAGGGCGTCAGCGCCACCGGCGGCACGGCAGCGTATAGCTATGCCGTTACCGCCGGCAGCTTGCCCACCGGCTTGACCCTGGCGGCGGACGGCACCCTGTCCGGTACGCCGGCGGCGGCGGGCGCATACAGCTTCACCATCACCGCTACCGACAGCAGCACTGGCGCAGGCGCTCCCTTCTCTGGCTCGCGCGCCTATTCCGGCAGCGTGGCACCGGGTGCACCCATTGCCGGCGCCGTCAGCGCCACGGTGGCCTACGGCAGCAGCGCCAATCCGATCACCTTGAGCCTGAGCGGCGGCGCGGCAAGCTCGGTGGCGGTGGCATCCGCCGCCAGCCATGGCACGGCGACGGCCAGCGGCACCAGCATCACCTATACGCCGACGGCCGGTTACGGCGGGTCAGACAGCTTTACCTACACGGCCACCAACGGCATCGGCACCTCGACGGCGGCCACCGTGACGATCACCGTGGGCACGCCGACGGTGACGATTGTGCAAACCAGCGTAGCTAGTGCCACAGTCGGTGCGGCCTACAGCCAGACCCTGACGGCCGCGAACGGTCTTGCACCCTACACCTATGCCGTCAGCGCGGGCGCCTTGCCGGCCGGCGTGACCTTGTCCAATGCCGGTCTGCTGGCGGGTACGCCGACGGCGGGCGGTACCTTCAACTTTACCGTGCGCGCCACGGACAGTTCGACGGGCAGCGGTCCGTATGCCGGTACGCGGGCGTACTCGCTGACCGTGGCAGTGCCAGCGATCAGCGTCGCCCCGGCGGCTTTGCCTGCCATGACGGCCGGCGTCGCCTTCAGCCAGGGCGTCACCGCCACTGGCGGCACGTCGCCGTATGGCTATGCCGTCACTGCCGGCAGTTTGCCCACCGGCTTGACCCTGGAGGCGAACGGGACCCTGTCCGGCACGCCGACGGTGGCGGGTGCGTACAGCTTCAGCATCACGGCCACAGACAGCAGCAGCGGCAGCGGACCATATACCGGTGTCCGTGCCTATACCGGCACGGTGGCGGTCGCCGTGCCTGTCGCCGGCGCCGTCACCACGACGGTGGCCTACGGCAGCAGCGCCAATCCGATCACCTTGAACCTGGGCGGCGGCGCGGCGGCCTCGGTAGCCGTGGCATCGCCACCCGCACATGGCACGGCGACGGCCAGCGGCACGAGCATCAGCTACACGCCGACGACGGGCTACGGGGGCAGCGACAGCTTTACCTATACGGCCACGAATGGCAGCGGCACTTCGGCACCGGCCACCGTGATGGTCACCGTGGGCGCGCCCGCCGTCAGCCTGATCCCGGCCACCTTGCCCAATCCCGTGGCGGAATCCCCCTACAGTGTCAGCGTCACGGCGACGGGCGGCATGGCGCCCTATACCTACAGCGTGACCAGCGGCAGCCTGCCTGCCGGCTTGACCCTGAATGCATCGACCGGCGTACTGTCCGGCACGACGAATGTGGCGGGCAGTTTCCCGTTCAGCATCAAGGTCACGGACAGCAGCACGGGGGCAGGGGCGCCGTTCAGCGCCACCAACAGCTACACCCTGAGCGTCGGCGCGCCAACCATCACCGTGACGCCAGCCACCTTGCCGGCAGCGACAGCGGCCACGGCGTACAGCCGGCAACTGACGGCCAATGGCGGCGTCGCTCCGTATGCCTATACGGTGTCGAGCGGCAGCCTGCCTGCCGGCCTGACTCTGAGCGGTAGCGGCTTGCTCAGCGGTACGCCAACGGCGGCCGGCAGTTTTACGTTGACCGTGCAGGCGGAAGATGCGCACCAGTTCACCGGCACGCAAAGCTATACGCTGACGGTCGCGTCAGCCACGGTCAGCCTGACCCCGGCCAGCTTGCCCAACCTGACGGCCGAAGCGGCCTACAGCGCGACCCTGACGGCGACGGGCGGCACGGCACCCTACAGCTTCGCCGTGATTGGTTCGCTGCCAGCGGGCCTGAGCCTGAACGCATCCACCGGCGTGCTGTCCGGCACGACGAATGTGGCGGGCAGTTTCCCGTTCAGCATCAAGGTCACGGACAGCAGCACGGGCGTGGGGGCGCCGTTCAGCGCCACCAACAGCTATACCTTGGCCGTCGCGGCGCCCACCTTGACCCTGACGCCGGCCAGCCTGGCGGCGATCCG
>NZ_LRIB01000054.1:0-293234 GCF_001758715.1 Janthinobacterium sp. HH104
CCGTCAAGCTGATCAACCCGATCGCGATGGAAGAAGGTCTGCGCTTCGCTATCCGCGAAGGCGGCCGTACCGTCGGCGCTGGTGTTGTTGCAAAAATCCTGGCTTAATTCTTAAGCCTGCATAAAAGAAGACGCGTCGTCGCCCGGCGCCCTTCTTTTTATTCAACTGCCGGGGTTGGCAAGCATTTTGGTGCTATCATGTCGACCCTGACGGTTGTTGCGTCAGAAATTCCCGTATGACCTCATTGCCGTGCAAACCGCGCGGTTCGTTCTTTTAAGGAAATATCATGTCGGCACCAAACCAAAAAATCCGTATCCGCCTGAAGGCTTTCGATTACAAACTGATCGACCAGTCCGCTCTGGAAATCGTTGAAACCGCGAAGCGCACCGGCGCTGTCGTCAAAGGCCCAGTACCACTGCCTACCCGTATTCAACGTTTCGATGTGCTGCGTTCCCCGCACGTCAACAAAACTTCGCGCGATCAGTTCGAGATCCGTACGCACCAACGCCTGATGGACATCGTTGACCCAACGGACAAAACCGTTGACGCGCTGATGAAGCTGGACCTGCCAGCTGGTGTTGATGTCGAAATCAAACTGCAATAATCGGTTTTAAGAAGGCCGGCGGGGTATCCCGCCGCCTGATGATGGGGCCGGGCCTGCTCACGATCGTGAGTGCGCCCGGCCCCATTGCTATTGGTGCAGCGTACCTCTGCAAAATCGCTTTACAGTGCCGCGGCCGGCCGATAAAGTTGCTGCATGCTTAACGCCCTCGATACCCATCTGTTAAATGCCGCTCCCCGTGAGCGCCTGCGCGGCTGGCCGCGCTTCCTGACCGAATTTTTGTATTTCGGCATCAAGGAGGCGAGGTCGTGCCTGTTCGTGGGGCTGTTTTTTGCCGCCGTCTTCCTGGTGCCGCGCGCCGGCCTGTTCGGCCTGCCGCGCTATGACGTGCTGCTGCTGGTGGCGCTGGCGATCCAGGGCGCGATGCTCTGGAGCGGGCTCGAGACGTGGGATGAATTGAAAGCCATCTGCCTGTTTCATGCGGTCGGCTTTGCGCTGGAAGTGTTCAAGGTGTCGGGGACGATCCAGTCGTGGAGCTATCCCGACTTCGCCTACACCAAGGTGTTCGGCGTGCCCCTGTTTTCCGGCTTCATGTATGCGGCCGTCGGCAGCTATATCATCCAGACCTGGCGCCTGCTCGACATGCGGATCCGCCACCATCCACCGTACTGGATGGCGGTGCTGATCGCGCTGCTGATCTACGCCAACTTCTTTACTCACCACTACATCGGCGACTACCGCTGGTATCTGGCTGCCTGCGCGCTGGGCCTGTACGCGCGCACCACCGTGGTGTTCCGCCCGCTCGACCGCGATCGCAGCATGCCCTTGCTGCTGGGTTTCGTGCTGGTCGGCTTCTTCATCTGGCTGGCTGAAAACATCAGCACCTTCTGGGGCGTGTGGCGCTATCCGAACCAGCTAGGCGCGTGGTCGGTCGTGCACGTCAGCAAATGGAGCTCATGGTCGCTGCTGGTGGTGATGACGTTCACCATCGTGGCGCACCTCAAGCACATCAAGGCCAGCATCCACGTCGCCCAGCCTTAGGCCGGGCTTCGGGACGGCTTGTTACAAGCTGGCCGCCACCACGTCGAAGCGCGCGCCCAGCGCCGCTTGCGGGCCGCCTTGCAGTTGCTTCGCATATTGGCGCAGCACTTCCGCCGAATACGTGCGCGAGGCGGGCGACAGCTTCGGCAGCAGCGGCAGCACGCGTTCCAGATAGCCCGTGCCTTCCTGCCACTTGCCTTGCGCGGCCAGGGCCGACGCCAGCTCCACCATGCGGCGGCCAACGCGCGCATCGCTGCGCGGCTGTGCCGCTTCTTCCGTGGCCAGCGCTTGCCGGTACAGTTGCTCCGCTTCCGCATTCTTGCCCTGCAAGCGCTTGATGCGGCCCAGGTTGTACTGGCGCTGCGAGAGGATGTCCGCGCTGGCCCCGGCCTGCTCGGCACTGCGCAGCGCCTGTACGCACGCCAGTTCCGCTTCGCCAAACTGGCCCTTGAGTTCGGCCGCGTTGCAGGCATCCTGCTGTTCATTGGAGGTGGTGAGCGTCGCTGGTGCCGCGCAGGCGGCCAGCAGGCTGACGGCGCATAGCAGGCTGATGGTATGGGTCTTCATAGTCTCCTCGGACGGGTGTCAAACACGGTGTATCGGTGGAGTCATGCCGTAATAAATATACTATAAGTTTTTTGGGGTAGGGTGGCTTTTCGCCAGCCCGCGCGATTGACGCCGCTTGCGTGCTTCAGGGATACTCCGGGCTTGTCCATTAATGCGTGCCGCCGCCATGTCCAAGACTGTCCTGATCGTGGAAGATGAACAGGCGATTGCCGACAGCATCGCCTATGCCTTGCGCACGGACGGCTTTACGCCGCGCCATGTGATGTTGGGCGAGCACGCCCTGGCCGCGCTGCGTCCCATGCCCGGCGAAGCCGCGCAGATGCCCGTTCTGGTGGTGCTCGACGTGGGTTTGCCCGACATGAGCGGGCTGGAAGTATGCCGCCGGCTGCGCCAGTTTTCCGAGGTGCCGGTGATCTTCCTGACGGCCCGCAGCGACGAGATCGACCGTATCGTCGGCCTGGAAATCGGCGCCGATGATTACGTCACCAAACCGTTTTCGCCGCGCGAACTGGTGGCGCGCATCCGCGTCATCCTGCGCCGCGCAGGCGTCGTGCAGGTGCCGCGCGAGACTGGCATGACGATAGCCGCGCCTGTCGCCGCGACCGTGCCGGCACGTTTCGAATTGCGCGCGCTCGAGGCGAAGGTGCTATTTCACGGCCAGCCGCTGGACTTGACCCGCTATGAATACCTGTTGCTGAAAACCCTGCTCGAGCATCCGGGCCACGTGCTGTCGCGCGCGCAGCTGATGGAGCGCGTGTGGAGCGGGGCGCCCGACACGCTCGAGCGCACCGTCGACGCGCACGTCAAATCGCTGCGCGCCAAGCTGCGCGCCGTCGATGCGCAGGTCGACCCCATCCAGACCCACCGTGGCCTCGGCTACAGCCTGGCCGGCGCATGAAGATTGGCCTGCGCATCCTGCTCGGCTACTTCCTGATCGTCGGGCTGGCCGCGTGGTTCCTGCTGAATGTCTTCATGGAGCAGGTCAAGCCCGGCGTGCGCTCGACCCTGGAAGACACGCTGGTCGATACCTCGCAACTGCTGGCCAGCCTGGTGGCGCCCGACCTGAAGGCGGGCACGCTGGCGCAGTCGCCCGTGGCCGAGCGCATGCAGGACTACGCGCGCCATGGCGTGGACGTGAATATCAATGGCGTACGCAAGCGCACGCTCGACTACCGCATCACCATCACGGACCGGCACGGCATCGTGCTGTTCGATTCCAGCGGGCGCGACGTAGGGCGCGACTATTCGCGCTGGAATGACGTATATCTCACCTTGCAGGGCAAGTATGGCGCGCGCAGCACGCGCAGCCGGCCTGATGACGAGATGTCGACCGTCATGCATGTGGCCGCGCCGATTCGCGACGGCAATGAGGTGATCGGCGTGCTGACGGTGGCCAAGCCGAATGCCAGCGTGCAAGCGTTTGTCGAGCGCAGCCAGCGCAAGATATTGCAGCGCGGCGCCATCCTGTTGCTGCTGTCGCTGCTGATCGGCCTGGCATTTGCCTGGTGGCTGCACCATGCGCTGGGCAAGCTGATGCATTACATCGGCGACGTGGAAGCGGGGCGCAAGGTGGCGCTGCCGGCGCTGGGAAAGAACGAGATCGGTACCCTGGGGCGGGCGCTCGAGGCGATGCGCACGCGCCTGGAAGGCAAGGAATACGTGGAGCAGCTGATGCACACCCTGGCGCACGAATTGAAAAGCCCGATCGCCGCCATCCAGGCCTCGGCCGAGCTGCTGCAGGAAGACATGCCGCCGGTCGAGCGCCGCCAGTTCCTTGCCAGCATCCTGGAACAGAATGCGCGCCAGCGGCAGCTGATCGACAAGCTGCTGGCCCTCGTGCGCGTGGAAAAGCAGCAGCGCCTGGATCACCCCGAGCGCATCGCGCTGGCGCCCCTGCTGGCGCAAGTGGCGCAGGACGCGGCCGCCACCCTGGCGGCGCGCGGCGTGCGCCTGCAACTCGATACCGACGAGCTGCTTGTCGCCGGCGATGCCTTGCTGCTGCGCCAGGCGCTGGGCAATTTGCTCGACAACGCGGCCGGCTTTGCGCCACCGGGCAGTTGCATCGACCTGACGGCGCGGCGCCAGGGCAGCCAGGTGGAAATTGCCGTGCGCGACCGTGGCGCGGGCATCCCCGCGTATGCGCTGGAACGCGTCTTCGAGCGTTTCTATTCCCTGCCGCGCCCGAGCGCCGGCAAGAGCACGGGCCTGGGCTTGCCCTTCGTGCGCGAGGTGGCCTCGCTGCATGGCGGCACGGTCGAAGTGCTCAATCATGCGGAGGGCGGCGCCTGCGCGCGCCTGTGCCTGCCACTAGCCTAGCGCACTTTATTCTCCCGCTTCACACAGACTGCATCGTCAGCGCACACAGCTTTTTTACACTGGCCGCCTTACTTCAAGGATGCGCCATGCAAAAAACCCTCTTAGTCAAAGCGTTGATCGTGTTCGGCCTGATGTTGCTGATCGGCCTGCCTTTGCTGATGATTCAGGAAACGATCAAGGAGCGGATGGAATTCCGCCAGGAAGCCGTCAACAGCATCGCCGCCGATTCGGTGCGCGAACAAACCATCATCGGTCCCATCCTCGTGATCCCGTATGTGGAGCAATATGACGAGCGGGTCGAGATCGCCGTCGACAAGGAGCAGAAAGGCAGCGTGCCGGCGCAGACGCAGGTGCAGCGCCGCGTCATGCAGCGCCGCTTGCTGGTGTACCCGAACCTCTTGCTGCAGGAAGGCACCATCGAGACCGACCGCCGCTACCGTGGCATCCACCAGGTGCTGGTGTACAGCGGCCAGCATGCGTTCAAGGGCGACTTCACGGTGCCCAGTCTTGAGCAGTTGCCGCGCAAGACGCCGGACGCGCGCGTGACCCTGGGCGAGCCGTTTGTTGCCTTGTCCATCGAGGACGTGCGCGGCATCCGCAACATCCCGAAAATCGACTGGGGCGGGCGCCAGATCGAATTCGAACAGGGCACCGACCTGTTTGCCTTCCGCAGCGGCCTGCATGCACCCCTGGGCGCCATGCCGCTGGCGCAAGCGCAGCAGGTGAAATTCAGTTTTGACCTGGGACTGGACGGCATCGAACGCCAGCATTTCGTGCCGGTGGCGAAAAACAGCCAGATCAGCATCAAGTCGAACTGGCCCCATCCGCAGTTTGGCGGGCGCTTCCTGCCGTCGCCGAAACACCGCCAGATCAATGCCGATGGCTTTCAGGTCGAATGGAATATCTCGTCGCTGGCCAGCAATGCGCAAACGCAGCTGAGCACGATCGAGGGCGAGTTCAAGGTGCCCGACAGCGCACCGCTGGGCCAGGTGGACCGTTTCAGCGTCGGCTTCATCGAGCCGATCAATGTGTATTCGCAGTCGGACCGGGCCACCAAGTATGGCTTGCTGTTTGTGGCGCTGACGTTTGCCGCCTTCTTCATCTTTGAAATTTTGAAAAGCCTGCCGATCCACCCGGTGCAGTATTTGCTGGTGGGCCTGTCGCTGGTGATTTTCTTCCTGCTGCTGGTGGGCCTGGCCGAGCACATCGCCTTCCTGGCCGCCTACCTGATCGCCAGCGCCGCCTGTATCACGCTGACCAGCTTTTACCTGGTGCACGTGCTGCGCAACGCCTGGCGCGGCATCGGCTTCGGCGTGGGCCTGACGTTGTTGTATGGCGCCCTGTATAGCTTGCTGAGCTCGGAAAACAATGCGCTGGTGATGGGCAGCATTCTGTTGTTCGCCGTGCTGGCCGTCATCATGGTGGCAACGCGCAAGGTGGACTGGTATCAGATTGGAAAAGGAGCGCCGCAAGAGTAAGGACCAGCCAGGCGCCAGGCGCCGCGATGCTTGCAGCCAGCCCGGACGGTGATTTGTCCGGGCTGGCTTTTTTTGATTGGCAGGTACGCGGCGTCGTTAATTGGTAGTTGGTTGGTATTGTTTACGGTATTCTATTGGCATTGCTTTTTAAGTAATGGCGGACGCCCTGGCGTCTGCCCGGGGCGGTGCGAGGATGGCGTGGCGTCCTGGTTGTTCTTCCATCTGATAAACGGAGATGAAATATGATCAAGAAGACGATGGCTTTCCTGTTTGCGCTGGGCCTGAGCGCCTCGTATGCGTTTGCTGCCGGCGATGTCACGCAGTGCTATAGCGAGTGCGGGCAAAAAGTGGCCAATTGCCGGGCGCACCTCGGTGGCAGCCCCATCTGCGAAGATCTGTACCAGCATTGCCTGATCAACTGCCAGCAATAAGCTTTTTCGGGCGTCGCGCCCGGGAAGTGCAGGGCAGGGCGCGCAAGCCATTGCGCGCCCTGTGTGTTTCCGCCATTGCCCGCCAGGGCGCATGGCGCCGTGCTTTGCGCCCGTCAAGTTGGCTTGCGGCGGCATTTTTCCGGCGCGCCGACAACTCCCGCAGGGGCGTCGCGCAACACTTTGACATACCTCGTGTTAACTTGTTGCGTCAAGGGTTTTTGTGCTATATACTAGCCGGCTTCGGTATGGATTCGTCTTTTTTGAGTCCTACGTTACTTTGTAGTTAAACAAGCCCCGCCCAATCGCAGGTGGGAATGGAGAAAAAATGAGCCTAGGCCTTCTCGGTCGCAAGGTTGGTATGATGCGCATTTTCACGGATGAAGGGGATTCGATTCCTGTCACCGTGTTGGACGTATCGAACAACCGTGTTGCGCAAATCAAAACCCCTGAAACAGATGGTTACTCCGCTGTTCAGGTCGCATTCGGTCAACGTCGCGCTTCCCGCGTGACCAAAGCTGTTGCTGGTCATCACGCTAAAGCTGGTGTTGAAGCCGGTACTCTGTTGAAAGAGTTCCGTGTCGACGCTGCCAAAGCCGCTGAACTGAAAGCTGGCGATGTTGTCGCTGCTTCCCTGTTCGAAGTCGGTCAAAAGATCGACGTGCAAGGCGTTACCATCGGTAAAGGCTATGCAGGCGTTATCAAACGTTACCACTTCGCTTCTGGCCGTGCAACGCACGGTAACTCGCGTTCGCATAACGTTCCAGGTTCCATCGGTATGGCACAAGATCCAGGTCGCGTTTTCCCTGGTAAGCGCATGACCGGTCATCTGGGTGACGTTAACCGTACGATCCAGAACCTCGTGATCGCCCGTATCGATGCCGACCGTCAGCTGTTGCTGGTCAAAGGCGCGATTCCAGGTGCGAAAAATGGCCAGGTAGTTGTCTCGCCAGCCATCAAAACCAAAGCCAAGAAGGGAGCTTAAACGATGGAACTCAAGCTTCTGAATGCGCAAGGTCAAGCCGCCTCGAACGTTGCTGCAGCCGATACGATTTTCGGCCGTGACTACAATGAAGCGCTGATCCACCAAGTCGTCATCGCTTATCAAGCGAATGCACGTAGTGGTAACCGCAAGCAAAAAGACCGTGAAGAAGTTCACCACACGACGAAAAAGCCATGGCGCCAAAAAGGTACCGGCCGCGCTCGTGCTGGTATGTCGTCGTCGCCACTGTGGCGCGGCGGTGGTCGGATTTTCCCGAACTCGCCTGACGAAAACTTCACCCACAAAGTGAACAAAAAAATGTATCGCGCAGGTATCTGCTCGATCCTGTCGCAGCTGGCTCGCGAAGAGCGCCTGATCGTCATCGACGATCTGACGATCGACGCGCCAAAAACCAAGCTGCTGTCGCAAAAATTGAACGGCCTGGGCTTTGATTCGGTTCTGATCATCACCGACGTTCTGAACGAAAACCTGGAACTGGCATCGCGCAACCTGCCTAACGTACTCGTCGTTGAGCCACGTCACGCAGACCCGATGTCCCTGGTGTTCTACAAGAAGATCCTGGTCACCAAAGCTGCATTGGCCAAGATTGAGGAGATGCTGGCATGAGCGCGATTTTGAAACATAGCGAAGAACGCTTGATGAAGGTGCTGTTGGCGCCCGTGATTTCCGAAAAGGCCACCATGGTCGCGGAAAAGAACGAGCAAATTGTATTCCGCGTACTGCCGGATGCAACCAAGCCTGAAATCAAGGCAGCGGTCGAACTGCTGTTCAAGGTTGAAGTTCTGTCCGTGCAAACTGCAAACCGCGAAGGTAAGCAAAAGCGCACCGGCAAGTTCAACGGTCGTCGTAACCATACCAAGCGTGCTTTCGTGTGCCTGAAGCCTGGCCAGGAAATCAACTTCTCCGAGGAGGCTGCATAATGGCACTCGTTAAGATGAAACCAACCTCGCCAGGCCGTCGCGGCATGGTGAAGGTGGTGAATGCCGACCTGTACAAAGGTCGTCCGTTCGCTGCCCTGGTTGAAAAGAAATCCAAGACCGCTGGTCGTAACAACAACGGTCACATCACCACCCGTCATATCGGTGGTGGTCATAAGCAACACTACCGCTTGATCGACTTCAAGCGCACCAAAGATGGTATTCCAGCGAAAGTGGAACGTATCGAATACGATCCAAACCGCACCGCGAATATCGCTCTGTTGTGCTACGCCGACGGCGAACGTCACTACATCATCGCAACCAAAGGCATGGCCGTTGGCGACAGCGTGATGAACGGTTCGGAAGCACCGATCAAATCGGGTAACTGCTTGCCAATCCGTAACATCCCAGTCGGTACCGTGATGCATTGCGTCGAAATGCTGCCAGGTAAAGGTGCCCAAATGGCACGTACCGCCGGCGCTGGCGTTGTGCTGATGGCACGTGAAGGTACCTACGCTCAAGTGCGTCTGCGCTCGGGTGAAGTACGTCGCGTGCACATCGAGTGCCGTGCAACGGTTGGTGAAGTCGGCAATGCCGAGCACAGCCTGCGTAAAATCGGTAAAGCTGGTGCGATGCGCTGGCGCGGTGTTCGTCCTACCGTTCGCGGTGTGGTCATGAACCCGGTCGATCACCCGCACGGTGGTGGTGAAGGTAAAACAGCAGCTGGTCGTCATCCAGTTTCGCCTTGGGGCCAACAGACTAAGGGTAAGAAGACACGCAGCAACAAGCGTACTACTTC
Source organism: Janthinobacterium sp. HH104 (assembly GCF_001758715.1). Classification (NCBI taxonomy): domain Bacteria; kingdom Pseudomonadati; phylum Pseudomonadota; class Betaproteobacteria; order Burkholderiales; family Oxalobacteraceae; genus Janthinobacterium; species Janthinobacterium sp. HH104. The sequence continues at coordinate 9,112 of NZ_LRIB01000054.1, forward strand.
CATGATCGTCTCGCGCCGCGGCAAGAAATAAGGGGTAGCACATGACACGTTCATTGAAAAAAGGGCCGTTCTGTGACGCCCACCTGGTGAAAAAAGTTGAAGCCGCGCAAGCAGCCAAAGACAAAAAGCCAATCAAAACCTGGTCGCGTCGTTCGACAATCATGCCTGACTTCATCGGCCTGACGATCGCGGTTCATAACGGCAAGCTGCACGTGCCGGTTTATGTTTCCGAAAACATGGTTGGTCACAAGCTCGGCGAATTCGCACTGACCCGTACGTTCAAGGGCCATGCAGCTGACAAAAAGGCTAAGAAATAATGGAAACTAAAGCTATCCTCAAAGGTGTGCGCCTGTCGGACCAAAAGGGCCGCCTGGTTGCTGACCTGATCCGTGGCAAGAAAGTTGACGCTGCACTCAACATCTTGCAATTCAGCCCGAAAAAAGGTGCTGCGATCATCAAACGCGTTCTGGAATCCGCTATTGCGAATGCCGAGCACAATGATGGTGCGGACATCGACGAATTGTTCGTGAAAACGATCTACGTCGAAAAGGGCCCCGTCCTGAAGCGCTTCACCGCGCGTGCAAAAGGCCGTGGCGACCGTATTTCGAAACAATCCTGTCACGTTTACGTGACTGTCGGTAACTAAGGAGCCACGATGGGTCAGAAAATTCATCCAACCGGTTTCCGTCTGGCGGTCACCCGTAACTGGGCTTCGCGCTGGTATGCAGGCAACGGTAATTTCGCTGCCATGCTGAACGAAGACTTGAAAGCACGTGCTTACCTGAAAAAGAAACTGAAGAACGCATCCGTTGGCCGCATCGTTATCGAGCGCCCAGCCAAGAACGCGCGCTTCACGATCTACAGCTCGCGTCCAGGCGTGGTCATTGGTAAAAAAGGCGAAGACATCGAAGTACTGAAGTCGGCGCTGACCAAGATCATGGGCGTACCTGTTCACGTGAACATCGAAGAAATTCGCAAGCCAGAAATCGACTCGCAACTGATCGCCGATTCGATCGCTCAGCAGCTGGAAAAACGGATCATGTTCCGCCGCGCCATGAAGCGTGCAATGCAAAATGCAATGCGCCTGGGTGCTCTCGGTATCAAGATCATGTCGTCCGGCCGTCTGAACGGTATCGAAATCGCACGTAAAGAGTGGTACCGCGAAGGCCGCGTGCCTCTGCATACCCTGCGCGCCGATATCGACTACGGTACCAGCGAAGCGTCGACCACCTACGGCATCATCGGTGTCAAGGTGTGGGTATACAAAGGTGACCGCGCGCCTAACGGCGATGCACCAGTCATCGATACCCCAGCTGACGAGAAGAAAAGCCGCGGCCCACGCCGTGACGATGGCAAGCCAGCTGGCCGTCCACGTCCAGCCGGTGCCGGTGCGAAACCATCCACAGCACCAGGTGCACGTGTGCGTACCGCCGCTAAACCGGCCGCCGCAGCAGCACCAGCTGAGAAAGCAGGAGAATAATCATGCTGCAACCAGCACGCAGAAAGTATCGTAAAGAGCAGAAAGGCCGTAATACCGGTATTTCGCACAGCCGCGGCACCGCCGTGTCGTTTGGCGAATTCGGTCTGAAGGCAGTTGCGCGCGGTCGTATCACTGCGCGTCAAATTGAAGCGGCGCGTCGTGCAATGACGCGTCACATCAAGCGCGGTGGCCGTATCTGGATCCGTATCTTCCCGGACAAACCGATTTCGAACAAACCGGCTGAAGTCCGTATGGGTAACGGTAAAGGTAATCCTGAGTACTACGTCGCTGAAATTCAGCCAGGCAAAGTACTGTACGAAATGGATGGCGTTGATGAAGCGCTGGCACGGGAAGCATTCCGTCTTGCCGCCGCTAAACTGCCACTGGCGACGACGTTTGTCATCCGCCAAGTCGGCCAATAATTGGAGTTGTATATGAAAGCATCTGAACTCCGCGGCAAGGACCAGCCAGCTCTGCAAAAAGAGCTGAATGACCTGTTGAAGGCACAGTTCGGCCTGCGCATGCAAATCGCTACGCAGCAGCTGAGCAACACTTCGCAGCTCAAGAAGGTACGCCGCGATATCGCGCGTGTGAAGACGGTAATGAATCTGAAGGAAGCCAAATGAACGAACCAGTGAAACAGTCGCTCAAGCGCACGCTGATCGGTAAAGTGGTTTCGGACAAGATGGACAAGACCGTTACCGTTCTGATCGAGCGCCACGTAAAACATCCTTTGTATGGCAAGATCATCATGCGCTCGAACAAGTATCACGCGCATGACGAGACCAACCAAGTCAAGGCCGGTGATACGGTCGAGATCCAGGAAGGTCGCCCGATCTCCAAAACGAAGGCATGGACGGTGACACGTGTGGTTCAAGCCGCACCAACCGTTTAAATAAAAACCACCGTTTCGGCGGTGGGTTTTAATTAGTACTTGCAGGCCCGCAAATTGTATGTAATACTTGCGGGCTTCGTTCATGTAACGCCGCAAAGTGTCTGGCCACAGACAGTAGCATTCGCGGTCAGTTGATGTATGAAGGTCATGCACCCAAACAGTGAAGCCCAGCAGGGCGGCTCTGGCGGGACCAAGACTGACCGTGGGTCTACATTGTGTGGATTCTTCGGCTTAAGTTGGGAAAGAGAATACTATGATTCAAACTGAAAGCCGGCTCGAAGTGGCTGACAATACCGGTGCCAAAGAAGTAATGTGCATCAAGGTATTGGGCGGCTCCAAGCGCCGTTATGCTGGCATTGGCGATGTGATCAAGGTAACCGTTAAGGTTGCTGCGCCACGTGGCCGTGTCAAAAAAGGTGAAATTTATAACGCCGTGGTTGTGCGCACCGCTAAAGGTGTTCGCCGCCAAGACGGTTCCCTGGTGAAGTTCGACGGCAACGCCGCCGTTCTGTTGAACGCCAAGCTGGAACCGATCGGTACCCGTATTTTTGGACCTGTCACACGCGAACTGCGTACTGAGAAGTTCATGAAAATCGTGTCCCTGGCACCGGAAGTCCTGTAAGGAGTCGTAATGGATAAGATTCGTAAAAACGACGAAGTCATCGTTCTGACCGGGAAAGACAAGGGCAAACGTGGTGTGGTACAGCAGCGTATCGATGCTGAACATATCGTGGTTGACGGCATTAACATCGCTAAAAAAGCGACTAAGCCAAACCCGATGACTGGCGTAACTGGTGGTATCGTCGATAAGACCATGCCAATTCACGTGTCCAACGTTGCATTGTTTAATGCAGCGACTGGCAAGGCAGATCGCGTGGGTTTCAAAGAAGTGGACGGCAAGAAAGTTCGCATCTTTAAATCCTCCGGCGAAGTAGTGAAGGCTTAAGAAATCATGGCACGTCTCCAAGAATTCTATAAAGAAAAAGTCGTTGCCGACCTGACCAGCAAGTTTGGTTACAAGTCGGTAATGGAAGTTCCACGCCTGACCAAGATCACCCTGAACATGGGTGTTGGTGAGGCTATCGCGGATAAAAAAGTTCTCGAGCACGCAGTTGCTGACTTGACCAAGATCGCCGGCCAGAAGCCAGTGACCACCAAGTCCCGCAAAGCGATCGCAGGCTTCAAAATCCGTGAAGGTTACCCGATCGGTACGATGGTCACCCTGCGCGGCGCTCGCATGTACGAGTTCCTGGATCGCTTCATTACCGTGGCTCTGCCGCGCGTACGCGATTTCCGTGGTGTGAACGGCCGTGCATTTGATGGTCGTGGCAACTACAACATCGGTGTCAAGGAACAGATCATTTTCCCTGAAATCGAATACGACAAGATTGACGCGTTGCGCGGTATGAATATCAGCATCACGACAACCGCTAAGACCGATGACGAAGCCAAAGCTTTGCTCGCCGCCTTTAAATTCCCTTTCAGGAACTGATCATGGCCAAACTGTCACTGATTAATCGTGAGATCAAGCGTGCTGACCTGGTGGCGAAATTCGCCCCTAAGCGCGAAGCTCTCAAGGCCATCGTCGATGACCAATCGAAATCGGAAGAAGAGCGCTACGAAGCTCGCCTGAAACTGCAGGCGCTGCCACGTAACTCGAACCCGACGCGTCAACGTAACCGTTGCGCCATCACTGGTCGTCCGCGCGGCACATTCCGTAAATTCGGTCTGGGTCGTATCAAGCTCCGTGAATTCGCCATGCGTGGTGAAATTCCGGGTATGACAAAAGCAAGCTGGTAATAGGAGAATATGCAATGAGTATGAGCGATCCTATCGCCGATATGCTGACCCGCATTCGCAATGCACAAGGCGTGCAAAAGACGACCGTGGCCATGCCATCGTCGAAAGTCAAAATTGCGATTGCCAGCGTCCTGAAGGACGAGGGTTACATTGAAGATTTCGCTGTTGCCGAAGCTGGTGGCAAAGCGGAACTGAAAATCGGTTTGAAGTATTATGTTGGCCGTCCCGTCATTGAGCGCTTGGAGCGCGTGTCCCGTCCGGGTCTGCGCGTCTACAAGGGTAAAGACGAGATCCCTGTTGTGATGAATGGCTTGGGTGTGGCGATCGTGTCGACTCCGCAAGGCGTCATGACTGACCGCAAAGCACGCGCTACCGGTGTCGGCGGCGAAGTTATTTGCTACGTGGCTTAAGGAGTTACACATGTCTCGAGTAGCTAAAATGCCTATCGTAGTGCCAGCTGGCGCCGAAGTCGCCATCTCCGCACAAGCGATCACCGTAAAAGGCCCGCTGGGCGTACTTTCCCAGGCCCTCACCGGCCAGGTCAAAGTGGAAAACAATGCAGGAACCCTGAGTTTCGACGTGGCGAACGACAGCCGCGAAGCCAATGCCATGTCCGGCACGCTGCGCGCACTGGTCAACAACATGGTTGTTGGCGTCACCAAGGGTTTCGAGAAAAAGCTGAACCTGGTAGGCGTGGGTTACAAGGCGCAAGCTCAAGGCGACAAGTTGAATCTGTCCCTGGGTTTCTCGCACCCTGTAGTGCATGACATGCCAGCTGGCGTTACCTGCGCAACACCAACCCCGACCGAGATCCTGATTAAAGGTATCGACCGTCAACAGGTTGGCCAGGTAGCCGCTGAAGTTCGTGCTTACCGCGCTCCTGAGCCTTATAAAGGCAAGGGCGTTCGCTATGCGGACGAAGTGGTTAAGCTTAAAGAAACCAAGAAGAAGTAATTAGGGGCTGACGATGGATAAGAAAGAATCACGGCTTCGCCGCGGACGCCAAACCCGCATCAAGATTGCGGAATTGAAAGTAAATCGCTTGTCGGTGCATCGCACCAACCTGCACATTTACGCCAACCTGATCAGCCCGGACGCTAAAGTCCTGGTTTCGGCCTCGACGGCTGAAGCGGAAGTTCGCGCTGAACTGGCAGGCCAATCCGGCAAAGGCGGCAATGCCGCTGCTGCAGCCTTGATCGGCAAGCGCGTCGCTGAAAAAGCGTTGAAAGCAGGGATTACCGAAGTTGCGTTTGACCGCTCCGGTTTCCGTTACCACGGCCGTGTGAAAGCGTTGGCAGAAGCCGCACGCGAAGCCGGTCTGAAGTTCTAAGGATCAATCATGGCAAAAATGCAAGCAAAAATGCAAAGCGACAAGCCGGATGATGGCATGCGCGAAAAAATGATCGCGATCAACCGCGTGACCAAAGTGGTCAAGGGTGGTCGTATCATGGGTTTCGCCGCGCTGACCGTAGTTGGTGATGGCGATGGCCGCGTCGGCATGGGCAAGGGCAAATCGAAAGAAGTGCCAGTTGGCGTGCAGAAGGCAATGGAAGAAGCCCGTCGCAACCTGATCAAAGTACCGCTCAAAAACGGCACCTTGCATCACACGGTTGTTGGTCGTCACGGCGCCTCCAAGGTCCTGATGAACCCAGCTAAGCCTGGTACTGGCGTTATCGCTGGTGGCGCAATGCGCGCTATCTTCGAAGTGATGGGCGTGACGGACGTGGTGGCGAAATCCACCGGTTCGAACAACCCATACAACCTGGTACGCGCTACGCTGGACGGCCTGTCGAAAATGAGCACTGCTTCCGATATCGCTGCCAAACGCGGCAAGTCGGTCGAAGACATTCTGGCTTAAGGTGGACAAAATGACAAACACAGTCAAAGTGCAATTGGTCAAGGGCTTGATCGGTACGCGCGAATCGCATCGCGCTACCGTGCGCGGTCTGGGTCTGCGTCGTGTAAATTCGGTTTCCGAATTGCAAGACACCCCATCCGTACGCGGCATGATCAATAAAGTATCGTATCTCGTTAAAGTTGTCGGGTAAGCCTTCGGGCTTACACGAACGGAGCAAATCATGGAATTGAATACTATTGCACCAGCCGAAGGCGCTAAGCACTACAAGCGTCGCGTCGGTCGCGGTATCGGCTCCGGCCTGGGTAAAACCTCGGGTCGTGGTCACAAAGGTCAGAAATCGCGTTCGGGCGGCTTTCATAAAGTCGGTTTCGAAGGCGGTCAGATGCCTCTGCAACGCCGTCTGCCTAAGCGCGGTTTCAAATCGATGCACGCAACCTTCAAAGCTGAAGTGCGCCTGTCCGATCTGAACAACCTGGCTGTTGGCGATGTCGACATTCTGGTCTTGAAGCAAGCTGGCGTTCTGGGCGTGTTGGCCCGTGACGTGCGCGTGATCTTGTCCGGCGAAATCACCAAAGCGGTGAATTTGAAGGGCTTGAAAGTGTCCGCTGGCGCGAAAGCAGCCATCGAAGCAGCCGGCGGCTCGGTAGCCTGAGTTGACCGCTAACAGCTTGATCGGAGCGAAAATTGGCGACTAATCCACAACTTGCTAAAAGTGCAGCGGCCGGTTTCCCTTGGGGACGGCTCTGGTTTTTGCTTGGCGCATTGGTGGTTTATCGTATCGGTGCTCACGTCCCGGTTCCCGGGATTGACCCGACACAATTAGCCTCGCTGTTCAAGGAGCACGAAGGCGGCGTCCTGGGCATGTTCAACATGTTCTCGGGCGGTGCCTTGTCTCGTTTTACAGTGTTTGCGCTGGGTATCATGCCTTATATCTCGGCCTCGATCATCATGCAATTGCTGTCGATCGTGTCACCGCAGATGGAAGCGTTGAAAAAAGAAGGCGAAGCAGGTCGTCGCAAGATCACCCAGTACACCCGGTATTTCACGGTTGCCCTGGCACTGTTCCAAGCGTTAGGCATTGCAGTCGCACTGGAGTCGCAAGCTGGTCTGGTGTTGGAACCTGGTCTTGCATTCCGCTTCGTGACGGTCGTCACTTTGTTGACCGGAACAATGTTTTTGATGTGGTTGGGTGAGCAAATTACCGAGCGTGGCTTGGGGAATGGCATCTCGATCATCATTTTTGCCGGGATTGCAGCAGGTCTGCCGTCGGCGTTGGGTGGCTTGTTCACTCAGGTGTCGAATGGTTCGATCGGCAGCTTCAGCGCGATTTTCATCGTGATCCTGGTAGCACTGGTAACGTACTTCGTTGTATTCGTCGAACGTGGTCAGCGCAAAATATTGGTCAATTACGCGAAGCGCCAGGTAGGCAACAAGATTTATGGCGGTCAAACCAGCCATTTGCCGTTGAAGCTGAACATGGCCGGCGTGATCCCGCCGATCTTTGCTTCTTCGATCATCTTGTTCCCGGCCACTATCGTGGACTGGTTTTCAAAGGGCGCCGACAACGCTAACCCTGCGGTGCGGTTCTTGAAAGATTTGGCAGCATCGATGGGGCCTGGTGAGCCTATCCATGCGCTGTTGTACGCAGTGGCGATCGTGTTTTTCTGTTTCTTCTATACAGCGCTGGTCTTTAACAGCAAGGAAACAGCGGATAACTTGAAGAAAAGCGGTGCGTTCATTCCCGGGATTCGTCCAGGCGAGCAGACAGCCCGTTACATCGACAAGATCCTGACACGCTTGACACTTGCCGGCGCAGTCTACATCACCCTGGTGTGTTTATTGCCGGAATTTATGCAAGCCCAGTGGAAAGTACCATTCTATTTCGGCGGTACTTCTTTATTGATTATTGTAGTTGTCACCATGGATTTCATGGCGCAAGTACAGAACTACGTGATGTCGCAGCAATATGATTCACTGCTGCGCAAAGCAAATTTCAAGGGCGGAATTCCGACGCGTTAAGCGCGGTAAACATACCGAATGGCAAAAGACGACGTCATACAGATGCAGGGCGAGATTCTTGAGAATCTCCCAAATGCAACATTTCGAGTGAAGCTGGAGAACGGACACGTGGTGCTCGGGCATATTTCAGGTAAAATGCGGATGAACTATATTCGCATTCTCCCTGGAGACAAGGTGACGGTGGAGTTAACGCCGTACGACCTGAGCCGAGCCCGCATTGTGTTCCGTACCAAGTAACACACTGAATCAAACCAAAGAAGCGAAAGAAAGAGCCCAAAAATGAAAGTTCTCGCATCAGTCAAGCGGATCTGCCGCAACTGCAAGATCATCAAGCGCAAAGGCGTAGTCCGCGTTATCTGCGTGGAACCACGTCACAAGCAGCGTCAAGGTTAATCGAGGAATAACAAATGGCACGTATTGCAGGGGTTAATATCCCAAATCATCAGCATACCGTTATCGGCCTGACGGCCATCTACGGTGTGGGCCGTCCACGCGCAGAGAAAATCTGTGCATCGACCGGTGTAGCAACCAACAAAAAGATCAAAGATCTGGATGACAGCGAACTGGAAAAGCTGCGCGATGAAGTAGGTAAATTCATCGTCGAAGGCGATCTGCGTCGTGAACTGTCCATGAACATCAAGCGTTTGATGGATCTGGGTTGCTACCGCGGCATGCGTCATCGTAAGGGTCTGCCTTGCCGTGGCCAGCGTACGCGTACGAACGCACGTACCCGCAAGGGACCGCGTAAAGCCGCTCAATCGCTGAAAAAATAATCCGCTAGGGAATAATTATGGCTAAGTCGCAAAATAACGCCGCATCAGCACGCGTGCGTAAAAAAGTTAAAAAGAACGTCGCTGAAGGCATCGCACATGTCCACGCATCGTTCAATAACACCATCATTACCATCACCGATCGTCAAGGCAATGCCTTGTCGTGGGCTACCTCCGGCGGTGCAGGCTTCAAGGGTTCGCGTAAATCGACCCCATTCGCAGCGCAGGTCGCCGCGGAAGCCGCTGGTAAAGTGGCTGTTGAGTGTGGCGTCAAGAACCTGGAAGTACGTATCAAGGGCCCAGGTCCTGGTCGTGAATCCGCCGTTCGCGCGCTGAACAACCTGGGCATCAAGATCACCGAGATCCAGGACGTGACGCCGGTACCGCACAACGGTTGCCGTCCACCGAAACGTCGTCGTATCTAAGATAGTGTTGCAGAGGGCGCTTCGGCGCCAGCTGCTTTGCTGTCTGTTGTAACTCAGTACAGTTGTGTGAAAACGCTGGAGCAGGGAGCCGGAAACGGTTATACTGCCCGGCTGTTCTTGCCTGTCAAATTCTGTTTGACGGGTTTTTCGTTTTCAGCCACCGTCTGATTGAAACCAAATCAGACTAGCGCCTAACCGCATCAGTGTGTTTGATCATGCATGTGGCTGGGGCGTTATCATTTAAAAAAAGGAAGTATCGTGGCACGTTATATCGGACCTAAAGCAAAACTTTCCCGCCGTGAAGGTACAGACCTGTTCCTGAAGAGCGCACGTCGCTCGCTGGACAGCAAGTGCAAACTGGACGTCAAGCCAGGCCAGCACGGTGTCAAATCCGGCGCCCGCACCTCGGACTACGGTAACCAACTGCGCGAAAAGCAAAAAGTCAAGCGCATGTACGGCGTGCTGGAACGTCAATTCCGCCGCTACTTCGCTGAAGCAGACCGTCGTAAAGGCAACACCGGCGAAACGCTGTTGAAGTTGCTGGAAACGCGTCTGGACAACGTTTGCTACCGCATGGGCTTTGGCTCGACCCGCGCTGAAGCGCGTCAATTGGTCAGCCACAAAGCGTTCACCGTGAACGGTATCGTTGTGAACATCGCTTCGTACGCAGTCAAAGTTGGCGACATCGTTGCTGTTCGTGAAAAATCGAAAAAGCAAGTGCGTATCGTTGAGGCACTGTCGCTGGCTGAACAAGTTGGTATGCCTAGCTGGGTTTCGGTTGATGCCAAGAAAATGGAAGGTACCTTCAAGTCCCTGCCAGAGCGTAACGAAATCGCTAACGACGTCAACGAATCGCTGATCGTCGAGCTGTACTCGCGTTAATAGTAGTCAGTAGCAAGATCTCCGCCCACTTTGCTTTTGTAAAGTGGGCGTTTCACTAATGCCATCAGCCTTATCGGTGTAATGAGCCGAGGGTATTGAAAAGGACATTTCATGCAAAACAGTTTGTTGAAGCCACGTATTATCGATGTTGAAGCTCTCGGTGCAGGTCACGCCAAGGTCGTGATGGAACCGTTCGAGCGCGGCTATGGCCACACATTGGGTAACGCGTTGCGCCGCGTTCTGCTGTCGTCGATGGTAGGCTACGCGCCGACCGAAGTGACGATCGCTGGCGTCGTCCACGAATATTCCTCCCTCGATGGCGTGCAAGAAGACGTCGTCGATCTGTTGCTGAACTTGAAGGGTGTGGTTTTCAAAGTCCACAACCGCGATTCGGTAACCCTGACCCTGAAAAAAGAAGGCGAAGGCGCGATCCTGGCCTCCGACATCGACCTGCCGCATGACGTCGAACTGATCAACCCTGACCACGTGATCGCCCACCTGACCGCTGGTGGCAAGCTGGACATGCAGATCAAGGTTGAAAAAGGCCGCGGCTACGTTCCTGGTAACGTGCGTCGCCTGTCTGAAGACACGAACAAGACCATCGGCCGCATCATTCTGGATGCGTCGTTCTCGCCAGTGCGCCGTGTATCGTACTTCGTTGAATCGGCCCGCGTTGAACAGCGTACCGACCTGGACAAGCTGATCATCAACATCGAAACCAACGGCGTGATCTCGCCGGAAGAAGCGATCCGCCAGTCGGCCCGCGTTCTGGTGGACCAGTTGAATGTGTTCGCCGCCCTGGAAGGCACGGAAGCCGCCGCCGAAGCGCCATCGCGCGCTCCGCTGGTCGATCCTATCCTGTTGCGTCCAGTCGACGACCTGGAGTTGACCGTGCGTTCGGCAAACTGCCTGAAAGCGGAAAACATCTACTACATCGGCGACCTGATCCAACGTTCGGAAAACGAACTGCTGAAAACGCCAAATCTGGGCCGCAAGTCCCTGAACGAAATCAAGGAAGTGCTGGCATCGCGCGGCTTGACCTTGGGCATGAAGCTGGAAAACTGGCCGCCTGCCGGCCTGGAAAAGTAATTCGAAGTTTGTAGCAAACTGCCTGGGACAGGTGTCCCAGGCTTTTATTTTTGAAGTACCAAACCGGTCCGCGATGAAACCCTGGTTTCATTGATCGAAGAACTGGATTTAAACTCACTACCGAAAGGATTTACCATGCGTCACGGTCACGGCCTCCGTAAACTGAATCGTACCTCGTCCCACCGTCTGGCAATGCTGCGCAACATGACAGTATCGCTGCTGCGTCACGAAGCGATCAAAACCACCCTGCCAAAAGCAAAAGAACTGCGCCGCGTTGTCGAGCCAATTCTGACCCTGGGCAAAACCGACTCCCTGGCAAACAAGCGTCTGGCCTTCAACCGCCTGCGCGACCGTGAAATGGTCGTCAAACTGTTCGCTGAACTGGGCCCACGTTTCGCCAACCGTAACGGTGGTTATGTGCGTATCCTGAAAATGGGTTTCCGCGTCGGCGATAACGCTCCTATGGCGTTTGTTGAACTGATGGATCGTCCAGATACGACCGAAGCAGTTGAAGTTGCTGGCGAGTAATCCCAGTAGCCGCTTCAAGAAAAGCCAGGCCTAGCCTGGCTTTTTTGTTTTCTGCTGCAGCTATCCTTGCTGCGGTGTACTATTCTTCTTTCGCGCCGGCCCTGCAGCCACTGCACGCCCCGCGCGTCTCTTGTTGAATGGCACAGCTGATGCCGCAGAAAAAGGTCGTTCATGTCCCGTTTCCCCTCCAGCGCCACCGCGCGCGCCGCTCCCCTACGTCAACTGTTGCTGTGGTTTGCCACCAGCTTGCTGCTGGCCATGGCCGTCTTTGGCGCCAATCATGCCCGTGCCGACGATGAATTCCTCGATCCCGAGCTGGCCTTCAAGTTTTCCGCCCGCATGCAGGATCCGTCCACCATCGCCGTCACCTATGTGATCGCCGATGGCTACTATATGTACCACGAGCGCTTCAAGTTCGAGGCCGTGGGCGCCAAACTGGGCACGCCGGTGTATCCGGCTGGCAAAGTCAAGTTTGACGATACTTTCCAGAAGAACGTGGAAACGTTCCGCAAGACGCTTACCATCACGATTCCCGTGGAAGCGGCCGGCGCGTTCACCCTGAAGGCGACGGGCCAGGGCTGCTCCGACAAGGGCCTGTGCTATGCGCCGCAGGATGCCACGGCCCAGCTGGTGGGCGGTGGTGGCGGCCAGAGCATGGCGCCGGGCGGCTTGCCATCGAAATTCGCCTTGCCGGCAGCTCCCGCAGTCGACACGGCGGCGGTCAACGGTCCGCAGGCGCAAGCATCGCCTGGCGTGTCCGTGATGAGCATTCCCCAGGCCGACATTACCAGCACGTCCGAACCGGTGGCGGCGGCCCCCGTGGCGGCAAGCGCCGCGCCCGCGCAAAGCGAAATGGGCAAGATCGAAGCGGCACTGAAGGGCGGCAAGCTGCTCGTCATCGTGCCCCTGTTCATGCTGCTGGGCCTGGGCCTGGCCTTTACGCCGTGCGTGCTGCCGATGGTGCCGATCTTGTCGTCGATCATCATCGGCGATGGCGCCAAGGTCAGCCGCTCGCGCGGCTTGCTGCTGTCGCTGACGTACGCGCTGGGCATGGCCATCGTCTACACGGCGCTGGGCGTGGCGGCCGGCCTGGCGGGCGAAGGCCTGGCCGCGCAACTGCAAAACCCGTGGGTGCTCGGTTTCTTTGCCCTGCTGATGGCGGGCCTGGCCCTGTCGATGTTCGGTTTTTATGAGCTGCAAGTACCGGCTTTCCTGCAAGGCAAGCTGACGTCCGTGTCGAACCAGCAATCGTCGGGCCGCCTGGCGGGCGTGTTCGTCATGGGCGCCATTTCCGCCTTGATCGTGGGGCCATGCGTGGCCGCGCCGCTGGCTGGCGCCTTGCTGTACATCAGCCAGACGCGCGACGTCGTCATCGGCGGCAGCGCCCTGTTCGCCATGGCCGTGGGCATGAGCGTGCCGCTGCTGCTGGTGGGCGTGTCGGCCGGCACCTTGTTGCCGCGTGCAGGCGCGTGGATGGATGCCGTCAAGCGCTTCTTTGGCGTGCTTCAGCTGGGCGTGGCCTGGTGGCTCGTCTCGCCCGTGCTGCCGGGCGCCGTGCAGATGCTGGGCTGGACGGTGCTGTTCGTCGGCTACGGCATGTACCTGCTGGTGGGCAAGAGCGGCGCGAAGAACGCCTGGGTGGCCAAGGCATTCGGCCTCGTGTTTGCCGTGCTGGGTGCGATGCAACTGGTCGGTGTGGCCAGCGGTGGCCGCGACCCGCTGGCGCCGCTGGCGCACCTCGGCGGTGGCCAGGTCCATGCGCAACCATTTACGCGTGTAAAGACCGTGGCGCAGCTCGATGCGGCGCTGGCCCAGCTGAGCGGCAAGCCGGCCTTGCTGGACTTTTATGCGGACTGGTGCGTGTCGTGCATCGAGATGGAAAAACTGACCTTCGTCGACCCCGCCGTGCGCGAGAAGATGGGGCAGGCCGTGCTGCTGCAAGTGGACGTGACGGCCAATGACGCGGACGACAAGGCCATGCTGAAACGTTTCCAGCTGTTCGGCCCGCCGGGCATCATCATGTTCAATCCACAGGGACAGGAAATCGCCCAGTCGCGCGTGATCGGCTTCCAGAACGCGGCCACTTTCCTGACCTCGTTGCGCAAGCTGGAGGAGTAGGGCGGGTTAGCCCGTCAGGGCGTAACCCGACACCACCGCACACGTCAACAAGGTTGTCGGATTACGCGGCGTTCCGCCGCTAATCCGACCTGCGCTCAGCCTGCTTTATGGTGCGCACCATGACCACGATGGTGGCCGCGCATTCCACCATCTTTGCCACCAGGCACACTGTCGTCAAACACTTTCTTTTGCTCTGGCGTCAGCACGGCGTAGAACGTTTTCAGCGAGGCCAATCGGCTTTCCTGGTCGGCGATGCGTTCCTTCGACATGGCGATCCATTGTTCCATGCGTTCCGGCGCCGACAGCTTGGCCATCGCTTCGCGCTTGGCTTTCCAGTCGCCCATCGGTTTTTTCGGCGCATTGGCGGCCGTGAACGTGGCCCATGCGGGTTCCTGGGCGGCCGTCAGCTTCAGCTTGTCGTGCAGGCGGGCCTGGTACTTGGCCATGCGTTCGGCGGGATTGCCGTCGCGGTGCTGGCCGCGCTGGCCTTCATGTTGCATCTTGGTGCTGGCGGCAGGCGCGCTGGCGGCCGCTTCCTGGGCGTGGACGGTCAGCGATGCCGCACCCATGCCGAGTACGCTCATGGCGATGATCAAATTCTTGCGTAAAGTCTTCATTGAGGCGTTCATCTGGATTCCTTTGTAAAGTGAGGGATGTACATGTTGCTGCACATGAATCCATGTTGGACTCGCCATGTTTCCCCGAAGTGTCCGCTGCCAGACAGTTTGTATCTATATGTTTCTTCGGGTCTTCTATATACAAGACGATACAAATGCGTTGTGCAAGGCCGGGGGAAGTGGGGATAATTCGTACCATGGAACCCACTTCTACAATTCTCATCGTCGACGATGACCGCGATATCCGCAGCCTGCTGGCGGACTACCTGGAAACGAACGCCTACCGCACCCTGGGCGCGGCAGATGGCACGGCCATGTGGAAAATCCTCGATGAAACGCGGCCCGATCTGATCGTGCTCGACTTGAACCTGCCCGGCGACGACGGCCTGACCTTGTGCCGCAAGCTGCGCGCGCAGTCGACCGTGCCGGTGATCATGCTGACGGCGCGCAATGAGCCGCTCGACCGCATCCTGGGCCTGGAAATGGGCGCCGACGATTACTTGCCGAAGCCGTTCGAGCCGCGCGAATTGCTGGCGCGCATACGCAGCGTGCTGCGCCGCAGCCATGCCATGCCGTCGAACGTGCCGTCGGACAAGGCGCAGCAAATCCGCTTTTCCGGCTGGACCCTGGACTTGACGGCGCGCCACCTGCTCAATCCCAGCGGCCTGGTGATCATGCTGTCGGGCGCGGAATTCCGCCTGCTGCGCGTCTTCCTCGAGCACCCGAACCGCGTGCTCAACCGCGACCAGCTGCTGAACCTGACGCAGGGCCGCGACGCCGACCCGTTCGACCGCTCGATCGATATCCAGATCAGCCGCTTGAGGCAAAAGCTCGGCGAAGATGCGCGCTTACCGCAAATCATCAAGACCGTGCGCAACGGCGGCTACGTGCTGGCCGGCCAGGTCAATGTGGAGCCGCACGCGTGAAGGCCTTCCTGGGCTCGATGACGGGCAGAGTCTTCGTGTTTTTGCTGATCGGCATCGTCGCTTCGGCCGCGCTGACGCAGTGGCTGGCCGTGGGCGAACGCCAGCGCGCCATCGAGCAATACCGCGATTATCACGCCGTCGAGCGGGCCGAGCAGCTGGTGATGGCGGCCGACGTGGTGCCGCTGGCCTCGCGCGCCGCCTACCTGAAGGTGGCCAACAAGGGCAGCGTGCGTCTGGAATTGCGTCCCGATGTCGAGCATGTACCGGGCAAGCCGACGGAATTTTCCACCGCCCTGCAAGCCAAACTGGGTGAAGGTTTCAAGGTCAGCGCGCTGGCCGAACGCCCGGCCGCCTGTATCGAACCGCGTAAATCACCGGGCATGTTTTCCGCCAAGCCATGGGGCGGCACCTGCGAAAACCTCGACGTGCGCATGCAGGATGGCCACGTGCTGCGCCTGATGGTCTTGCCGCCGCGCCAGCAGCCGCCATTCAATGAACATAACGACTGGATGACCTTGCTGCCTTTCCTGATCAGCATTGCCATCCTCGCCTACCTGGTCACGCGCATGACCATGCGCCCGCTCAAGCAGCTGGCGCAGGCGGCGAAAGACCTGGGCAACGACATCAACCATCCGCCGCTGACCCTGTCGGGCGCCAGCGAAATCCGCCAGGCCAGCGCCGCCTTCAACGCCATGCAGGCGCGCATCCGCCAGCACATTTCCCAGCGTACACAGATGCTGGCCGCCATTACGCATGACTTGCAGACGCCGCTCACGCGCTTGCGCTTGCGTCTGGAAAAAGTGGCCGATACGGAATTGTATGACCGCCTCGTGGGCGACCTGTCTGCCATGCAGAGCATGGTCAAGGAAGGGCTGGACCTGGCCCGCTCGATGGACAGCACGGAAGCGATGCAGGCGCTCGATCTCGATTCCCTGTTGGACAGCGTCTGCTCCGACGCGGCCGATGCCGGCCAGAATGTCACCTTGGCCGGGCAAGCCAGCATGGCCTTGATGGCGCGCCCGATCGCCATGCGGCGCTGCCTGGTGAACCTGATCGACAATGCCGTCAAATATGGCCAGTACGCGCAAGTCACAGTCGAGCGCATCCCCGGTGCCGCGCGCATCCGCATCCGTGATGGCGGGCCGGGCATTGCGCCAGATCAGCTGGCCAAGGTGTTCGAACCGTTTTACCGTATCGAGACCTCGCGTTCGCGCGAGTCGGGCGGCACGGGCCTGGGCCTGACCATCGCGCGCAATATCGCCGAGCAGCACGGCGCCACGGTTTTGCTGTCCAATCACGTCGACGGTGGACTGGAAGTCACCCTCATCGTGCCAGAGTATTACGCAGGAAAGTGAGCATTTCCGTGCGACAATATTGTGCTTTATGCCTCCCTGGCAACTACATTCAACCTGCAGCCCTGCGCTGCGACAGCGTGACAGAACAATGAAAAAGACTAGTCTGGCAATCCTCGTGGCTGCGGCCCTGTGTATCGGTGGCGGCATCTGGTATTTCACTCATCCGTCCGGCGCGGCGGCCGGTGGGCAGGATGGCAAAGGGGGCAAGGGCGGGCAGGCGCCGACGACGGTGAGCGTGGTCGCGCCAGTGCGCCAGGATGTGCCGATGGTGCTGCAAGCCAATGGCAGCGTGATGCCGATCAGCAGCGTCGACTTGCACCCGCAGACGACCAGCACGATTAGCAAGGTGCATATACGCGAAGGCCAGTTCGTCAAGCAGGGCGAGCTGATGTTTACGCTGGACGCGCGCAGCGAGCATGCGAATGTCGACAAGGCACAGGCGCAGGTCTTGCGCGACCGCGCCTCGGTACAGGATTTCGAGCGCCAGCTCAAGCGCAACCAGGATTTGCTGAGCAAGAATTTCATCGCCCAGGGCGCCGTCGACACCCTGCAAAGCCAGCTCGACGCGGCACGCGCCTTGCTGGCCGCCGACCAGGCCGCCTTGCGCGCCGCCCAGGTCGATTCCAGCTACACCGTCCTGCGCGCGCCGCAGGCGGGGCGGGTGGGCGCCATTAATGTCTACGCGGGCAGCTTGGTGCAGCCGACCACGTCGCTGACCAGCATCACCCAGCTCGACCCGATCGATGTGGCCTTCACCTTGCCGGAAAGCAGCTTGTCCGGCTTGCTGGCGGCGCAAAAGGCGGGCGAGGTGCCTGTCACGGCGCTGTTGTCGGACGCGGGCGGCAAGCAGCTCGACGGCAAGCTGAACTTTATCGACAATGCCGTCGATCCCGCCACGGGCGTGATCAAGATCAAGGCCCGCTTCAATAATGGCGGCACCGACTTGTGGCCAGGCCAGTACGTGAATACGCAGCTGACCGTGCGCACCCTCAAGGATGCGCTGGTGATCCCGCAAAACGCCATCATCACGAGTACCGCCGGTACGTTTGTGTACTCGATGGAAGCGGACAGCACGGCCAAGATGCGCAAGGTTGCCCGCGTGTACGCATTCGGACCGAACACCGTCGTCACCGGCCTGTCCGGCGATGAAAAAGTCATCGTCGATGGCAAGCAGAATTTGCGTCCGGGTAGCAAGGTGCGCCTGGCGGAAAAACACAAGGCTGCCGATGGCGCCGCCGCAGCGCAGGGCAAGCCAGCATGAACCTGTCCGAACTGAGCATCCGCCGCCCCGTCATGGTGGTGCTGCTGTCCCTCTCCATCATCCTGGCCGGCGTGCTGGCCTACCTGCAAATTCCCGTGGCGGCTTTGCCGAGCTACAACACGCCCGTCATCAACGTGAGTGCCGACCTGGCCGGTGCCAGCCCGGAAACCATGGCTTCGTCGGTGGCTTTGCCGCTGGAAAAACAATTTTCCACCATTTCCGGCCTCAGCCTGATCACATCCACGAGTACCCTGGGCAATACCTCGCTGACCCTGGAGTTTGACGCCAACATCAATGTCAACGAGGCGGCCGTCGACGTGCAGGCGGCCCTGCTGCGCGCGCAGCGCCAGTTGCCGACGGAAATGACGGACTTGCCGTCCTACCGCAAGGTCAATCCGGCCGATGCGCCGGTGCTGTTCATCCAGATGACGTCGCCTTCGTTGAACTTGTCGGACCTCAACGATTATGCGGAAAACCTGATCGCGCCGAGCCTGTCGACCCTGCCCGGCGTCGCCCAGGTCATCGTCAATGGCCAGAAGCGCTTTGCCGTGCGTGTGCGCGCCCGTGCCGACCTGATGAATGCACGCAACCTGACGATGGACGAGCTGGCCATTGCCTTGCGCACCTCGAACACGAATTCCCCGCTGGGCATCCTTGACGGCCCCAGCCAGACCCTGACTATCCAGGGCAATCCGCAAATGATGAAAGCGGCCGATTTTGCCGAACTGATCGTCGCCAGCCGCAACGGCCAGCCCGTGCGCCTGAAAGACGTGGCCGAGGTGGAAGACAGCTTTCAATCGATCAAGGCCGTCGGCAGTTTCAATGGCGAGCGCTCGATCAGCCTGATGGTGCAGCGCCAGCCGGACGCCAACACCGTGCAAGTGGTCGATGGCGTGCGCCGATTGCTGCCGGGCTTCAAGGAGCAATTGCCGCAGTCGATACAGATCAGCCTGGTCAACGACCGCTCGCTGTCGATCCGCGAAGCCATCCACGACGTGAATCTGACCCTGGCCCTGACGGTGGTGCTGGTGGTGCTGGTGATCTTTTTGTTCCTGCACCGCGCGGCCGCCACCTTCATTCCGGCCGTCACCATGCCGATCTCGCTGCTCGGCGCGCTGGCCCTGCTGTACTGGCTCGGCTACAGCCTCGACAACGTGTCCCTGCTGGGCATCACCCTGGCCGTGGGCCTCGTCGTCGACGATGCCATCGTGGTGCTGGAAAACATCGTGCGCCATATCGAGATGGGCAAGAAACCGATACGCGCAGCGCTCGAAGGGGCGAAAGAGATGGGCTTTACCATCATTTCGATTTCCGTCTCGCTGGTGGCCGTATTCATCCCCATCTTCTTCATGCCGGGCGTGATCGGCTTGCTGTTCCATGAGTTCGCCGTCGTCGTCTCGCTGGCCGTGCTGGTGTCCGCCATTGTGTCGCTGACCCTGGTGCCGATGCTGGCCAGCCGCTTCCTGCCTGCCGACTCGCGCGAGCACAATGACAGCGACCCGAGCCATGGCGAGAAAACCTTTATCGGCCGCCATTTCGAAGCGGGTTTCACGGCATTGCGCAACGGCTACGTGCATCTGCTCGACAAGGCCCTGGCGCACCGCAACGTGGTGCTGTTCGTTGCCGTGTGCACCTTTGCGCTGACGGTGCTGCTGTACGCGACCATTCCGAAAGGATTCTTCCCCGAGGAAGACCTGGGCCAGATCCAGGTGAATACGGAAGCGTCGGAAGACATCTCCTCTGCGGCGCTGCAGGATTTGCAGGCGCGCGTGGCGGCCGTGCTCAAGGCGGACCCGAGCGTACAGGATGTGACGTCGTTCGTCGGCGGCGGTAACACGGGCCGCATGTTCATGGTCTTGAAGCCGCGCAGCGAGCGGCCGAAAATGCCCGTGGTGCTGGAAAACCTGCGCCGCGCGGCGGGCACCGTGCCGGGCATGGCCGTGTATTTCCGGCCCGTGCAAAACTTGCAGCTGGGCGGGCGCCAGAGCAAGAGCCGCTACCAGTACACCCTGCAAAGCGTCAGTCCCGACGCCCTGAATGACTGGGCGGAAAAGTTTATTGCCGGCATGCGCACGGACCCCGCCTTCCGCGACGTCACCAGCGATTCGCAGATCAAGGGCTTGCAGGCGTCGCTGAGGATCGACCGCGACAAGGCCAATCTGCTGGGCGTGCAAATGTCCGATATCCGCACGGCCCTGTACAGCGCCTTTGGCGAGCGGCAAGTGTCGACCATCTACTCGTCGGCAGCCAGCTATTACGTGATCCTGGAAGCGGCCACGGCAGACCGCCAGTATGACGATGCGCTCACGCGCGTGTCCGTGCGCAGCAAGACGGGCGAACTGGTGAAACTGTCGAGTATTGCCTACGTGGAACGCACGATCGGGCCCACGTCCGTCAACCACCAGGGGCAGTTGCAGGCCGTCACCATCGCCTTCAACCTGGCGCCGGACGTGCCGCTGGGCATCGCCACGGGCAAGATCGACGCGATGGCCAAGGACATGAGCTTGCCGGCCTCCATCATCACGCGCTATGGCGGCGACGCGGCCGTGTTCCAGAGCTCGCAGGCTAGTCAGATCATCCTCATCATTGCCGCGCTGGTCGTGATCTATGTGCTGCTCGGCGTGCTGTATGAAAGCTATATCCACCCGCTGACCATCCTGGCTGGCTTGCCATCGGCGGCCGTGGGCGCGCTGCTGACCCTGCGCCTGTTCGGCATGGACCTGACCATGATCGCCATCATCGGTATCCTGATGCTGATCGGTATCGTCAAGAAAAACGCCATCATGATGATCGACTTCGCCCTGCATGCGCAGCGCAATGAAGGCATGAGCCCACCTGAGGCCATCCGCCAGGCGTGCATTTTGCGTTTCCGTCCCATCATGATGACGACGGCGGCAGCCCTGATGGGCGCCTTGCCGATCGCCCTGGGCCTGGGCGCCGGCGCCGAGCTGCGCCAGCCGCTGGGCCTGGCCGTGGTCGGCGGATTGCTGTTCTCGCAAGTGATTACCCTGTTCATCACTCCCGTCATTTATTTGTTCCTGGACAAGTACAGCGGCACGGGGCCGATGACGGACGAGCAACTGGTGGCGCTCGACAACAAGGCTTGAGTACGTGAGCACTTGCGTGACCCGTGACCGGCGTCCCCTTCCTGCGTGAATGGGGCGCCGGTTTTGTATGGGCAGTGATACATACGGTAACAACCGTCAAGGGAGGGCTCGGGTACTCTGGTCAGCGCTGCAAGGAATGTCGCTATCCTGTACGCTTCGGGTTGGAAAGGCCGAGGAAGTGTTCCCAAAAGCAAGGGACTCTGGCACTATGGCTGCCCTGTAATGTTATTTCTTCGCTACACAGAAAGCACGATTCATTTTGCATGACACGACCCATTTGTTGGCTGCCGATTCCGATGTTTGCCCCACCTGCGGGCAAGTGATCCAGCCACCACCGGCCTACGGGTCCAGGACCAGCACGACGCGCAAGGTGGCGCTCGGCGTGTCCGTCTTGCTGCACGTGCTGCTGGCGGCGTATGTCCTGTTGCGCAGCGACAAGATCGAAAAGATTCCGCCGCCGAAGAAGGAAAGCGCGATGGTCTACATCGCGCCGCTGAAAGACAAGCCGCAACCGAAGCCGCAACCGAAGCCCACACCGAAACCGAAGGACACGAAAGTGGCCAAAGTGAAACCGCCGCCGGCCCCGAGCAAGCGCGTGGTGACAAAAGACGTGCCGCGCGACAAGCCGAAACTGGAAACCTACACGCCGCCGCTGGTGTCGAAAGTGCCGTTGCCGCCGCCGCCCGCTGAAGACATGAGCTCGATGATCGAGCAGCGCCGCAAGCAGCGCGAGGCGCAAAACCCCACGCCGCCGGCCGAGGAAAGCGAAAACGACCGCGCCATGCGCGTGGCCAAGGCGAATATCGCCGGCGCCCAGGGACGCAATTCCGGCAGCGACCGCGAGGATTCGGGCGGCGTGTTTTCCATCGTCAACCAGACCTCGTTCAGTGCGGAAGTCAAATTCAAAGGCTGGAATGGCAATTTCAAGCGCAACTGGCTGAAGCAGGAAAAAGTGGAACTGGGCAATGAACCTGATATCGAATCGGCCATCATCAAGAAGATGATCCAGCTGATCCGTGCCGAAAAACCTGGTGATTTCGTGTGGGAATCACGGCGCCTGGGGCGCAACGTCAACCTCAGCGCTCGCGTGGAAGACACGGCCGAGCTGACGGCGTTCCTGCGCCAGGAATTCTTTTCCGAGAAGCGCTCTGGGCCGGGACGGCGCTAGGCGCCAGGACGCGCTGCAATAAAAAAAGGCTGCGCCGTGTGAACGGGCAGCCTTTTTTACGCGGCGTTGATCTCGATCAAGCCGGTTTGTCGGTTCCCGCTTCCGGCTCGACGTCGTCTTCCATCTCGATCAGTTCGACCATCTGGGCCGCGCCGTCTTCGCTGATGCCGGCCAGTTCCATGATCTTGTCGTTGGCTTCGTCGATGCCGACTCGTTTCAAGGCGGAGAACAATTGCACGGTGAACGGGAAGCCGACGCCGTCTTCATCCACGTAGCTGTCGAGCTTGGCTTTCGCCTGGCGCAGCGCATTCACGGATTCATTGCGGTTGAGCTTATCGACTTTCGTCAGGATGCAGTGGATCGGCTTGCCCGTCGGGGCGAACCATTCCAGCATCTGGATGTCCAGATCGGTGAACGGGCGGCGCGAATCCATGATCAGGATCAAACCGGCCAATTGTTCGCGGCGCTGCACGTAGTCGCCCAGCAGGCGCTGCCAGTGCAATTTGGCCGAGCCCGATACTTCCGCGTAGCCGTAGCCCGGCAAGTCGACCAGCAGGCATTCGATCTCTTCGACGATGGTGGCATCCTTGCGGTGCTGCGCCACGTGGGCGCCGCCGATGGAGAAGTAGTTGATGTGCTGGGTACGGCCAGGTGTCTTGGAGGCGAACGCCAAGCCTTTCTGATTACACAAGATGTTGATGGCGGTCGATTTACCGGCATTGGAGCGGCCGGCAAAGGCGATTTCCGGCACCGTGGTATCGGGCAGGTCACGCAATTGGTTGACGGTCGTAAAGAAGCGGGCTTGCCAGAGTTTTGACATGGGAGTAGTAATGCAACAAAAGGGAGCGATAAGGGAGCGATAACGCCAAGAAGCTATTGTACAATAAGGGGTTGTTTATTGTTGCCGGCGTAGCAGCGATGCGGCTTGCGGCCCTGAAAATAAAGCAAAAATCCAAGGGCGCGGCAATGTCCACCACTAATTTCTCACTGTCTCAGGGTGCCTGAATGAATCGTGCGTTTTCACCGTTGTTCAAATCCATGCTGCTCGCTTTGCTGGCTGTATCGGCAACTGCCTCTGCGGTCGAAGCACCGAAACCGGCCGTCAAGGCTGACGCTGCCAAGGGCGCTACCCTGTACGCCGATGGCGATGCGGCGCGCGGCCTGCCTGCCTGCGTCTCCTGCCATGGCGCGGCCGGCAATTCGACCATCACGGTTAATCCGAAGCTGGCCGGCCAGCACGAAAGCTATATCTACAAGCAACTCGTCGATTTCACGACGCCGCAGCGCAACCAGCCCGTCATGACGACGTACGCGAAGATGCTCAGCGACGCCGACAAGAAGAATATCGCCGCCTACCTGGGCACGCAGCTGTCCAAGCCGGGTGCCGCGAAAAACAAGGACACGATTGACCTGGGCAAGAAAATCTACCGTGGCGGCATTGCTTCCAAGCAAGTTGCCGCCTGCGCCAGCTGTCATGGCGCGACGGGCAATGGCATTCCCGTCCAGTATCCGCGCATCGCCGGCCAGCACCAGGATTACACGGTGGCCCAGTTGACGATGTTCCGCAGCACCAAGGCCGATGCCCGCAAGAACAGCGCGGAAATGCACACCATCGCCGCCCGCATGTCGGATGACGAGATCGCCGCCGTGGCCGATTATATTGCCGGCCTGAAGTAAGTTTTCATAGTGGCAAGAGATTGCCAGGCGCAGCAGCGCGCGTGAACAAGGGCGGCCGTCTCAACGGGCTGCCCTTTTTCATGGCAGGGGCCAAACAGGAGTATGCTGCCGCCTTGCGCGGAGAAACTATCTGCTCCATGCCACATTTTCTTGAAGATTGCATATCCCGTATGAGTATTCACGTATGAGCACAGGCACGACCGGAATCGAGTTAAAGACCCAACGCCGCAGCCTGGCTGAATTCGTCGAGCTGGTCTCGTCGATGCGCTTTGCCATCAGCCTGCTGACCCTGATCGCCGTCGCATCGATCATCGGCACCGTGCTCAAGCAAAACGAGCCCATGCCCAATTATGTGAACCAGTTCGGTCCGTTCTGGTTCGCCGTTTTCGACAAGCTGAGCCTGTATTCCGTGTATTCGGCCTGGTGGTTCCTCGTGATCATGGGTTTCCTCGTCGCCTCGACCTCGCTGTGCATCGTGCGCAATGCGCCGAAGATGCTCAAGGACATGCGTAGCTGGCGCGAAACCGTGCGCGAGCAATCGTTGCGCAATTTCCACCACAAGCTGGAATGGCAGGTGCCGCTGCCGCGCGCCGTGCTGGCCCAGCAGATGGTGATGTGCCTGAAAGACGCCGGCTATGCGGCCAAGGTGGTCGAGAAGGACAACGCCACCCTGGTGGCGGCCAAGCGTGGCGCGGCCAATAAATGGGGCTATATCTTTGCCCACGGCGCCATCGTCATCATCTGCGTGGGCGGCTTGCTCGACTCGGAAATGCCGATCCGTGTGCAACAGTGGTTCTTCGGCAAGACGCCATTTGCCGGCAGCGGCGTGATCGCCGACATTCCCGCCCAGCACCGTTTGAGCCTGTCGAATCCTACGTTCCGCGGCAATACCATGATTCCGGAAGGTTCGTCGAGCAACACGGCCATCATTCCCCAGGCCGACGGCGTGCTGATCCAGGATCTGCCCATCACCATCCTGCTGAAAAAATTCCACATCGATTTCTACAGCACGGGCATGCCGAAGCTGTTCGCCAGCGATGTGGTCGTCACCGATCATGAAACAGGGAAAAGTTTCCCAGCGACTATCAAAGTCAACCAGCCGCTGCTGTACAAGGGCCTGGCCCTGTACCAGTCCAGCTTTGAGGATGGCGGCAGCAAGCTCAAGTTGACGGGTTTCCCCATGACGGGCAAGACGACGAAACGCTTCGATATCGGCGGCGAAGTGGGCGGCAGCACGCCGCTCGAGCGCAGCGATGGCAATTCCTACACAGTGGAATGGTCGGGTTTCCGTCCGTTCAACGTGGAAAACCTCAGCGCGGGCCAGGATGTGCGCGCCGTCAGCAAGGCGGAAAGTTTCAACGAGAAGTTCTCCGTCGGCCTGGACAAGCGCCTCGGCTCGGCCGCGAAGAACGCGAACAACAAGGATCTCAAGAACGTCGGTCCTTCGGTGCAATACAAATTGCGCGACAAGACAGGCCAAGCGCGCGAGTACCAGAACTACATGCAGCCCGTCACGGTCGATGGCACGACGGTGTTCCTGGCCGGCATGCGCGTCAACCCCAGCGACCCGTTCAGCTATCTGCGCATTCCCGCCGATGACAATTACAGCGTGAACGAATGGATGCGCTTGCGTGCCGCGCTGCAAGATCCGGCGCTGCGCCTGCAGGCGGCCACGCGCTATGCGGCGCGCGCCATGCCGCAGGCGAACGCGGAAGCCTTGCGCGGCCAGTTGCAGGAATCGGCCGCGAAAAGCCTCGGCATCTTTGCCGGCAATGGGCAAGAGGGCGGTTTCCTCGCCATTTCGCGTTTCCTGGAGAAAATTCCTGCCGCTGAGCAAGAAAAAGCGGCCGACATCTTCATGAAAATCTTGAATGGCAGCCTGTGGGACTTGTGGCAGGCGGCGCGTGCCCAGGACGGCTTGAAAGCCATCGAGGCCGATGACAAGCATGGCCGTTTCCTGCAACTGGCGACGAATGCGCTGTCCGACAGCTTCTTCTATGGCGCGCCCGTGTATCTGCAACTCGACGACTTCACGGAAATCAAGGCGTCCGTGCTGCAAGTGACGCGTTCGCCGGGCAAGAGCGTCGTCTACCTCGGTTGTCTGTTCCTCGTGATCGGCGTATTTTCCATGTTCTATATCCGCGAGCGCCGCCTGTGGGTGTGGATCAAGGATGGCGAGGGCGGCAGCGAAGCCTTGATGGCCATGAGCACGCAACGCAAGACCCTGGATTTTGAAAAAGAATTTGAGAACTTGAAGGCAAAGCTGCCGCAATCGGCGTAAGCTGCGCTGTGTCTGGGGCGCTTGCGCGTCGCCGGGAATGGAGAAAATATGGAATTGGCAAACAAGCAAATATATACGCAGGAACCAGGATTTTTCAAGCGCCTGAGCCTGATCGATTGGCTGTACGGTGCCGGCTTGCTGGCCGCCTCCCTGTTCGGCCTGATGCGTTTTGGCGAATTCATGGATATCTATGAAAAAGCCATCCTGCTGGCCGCGGCGCCCACGTTCGCGTGGCTGGGGTGGTACTGGAAGCCCGTGCGCTGGCTGATCCCCGTGGCGGCCGTGCTGTCGCTGTTCGCCATCGAGCTGTATGCGGGCCACCTGGAGATGGCGAACCAGAAATTCTTCCTGAAATACATCTTGTCGAGCCAGTCCGCCATCCTGTGGATGGGCACGCTTTTCGTGCTGTCGACCCTGTTCTACTGGATCGGCCTGGTGGCGCGCTCGGAATTCGGCTCGTCCGTCGGTTCCCTGCTGTGCTGGGCCGGCGTCGTGCTGGGCCTGACGGGCATGCTGGTGCGCTGGTACGAGTCTTACCTGATCGGCGCCGACGTGGGCCACATCCCCGTATCGAACCTGTATGAAGTGTTCATCCTGTTTTCCCTGATCACGGCCATGTTCTACCTGTACTACGAGCAGCATTACGCGACGCGCCAGCTGGGCGCCTTCGTCATGCTGGTCATTTCGGCGGCCGTCGTGTTCCTGATGTGGTACACGGTCACGCGCGACGCGGCAGAAATCCAGCCGCTGGTGCCGGCCCTGCAAAGCTGGTGGATGAAGATCCACGTGCCGGCCAACTTCATCGGCTACGGCACCTTCGCCCTGTCGGCCATGGTGGCGGCGGCCTACCTGCTCAAGTCGAGCGGCTACCTGGTCGACCGCCTGCCGTCGCTGGAAGTGCTCGACGACGTCATGTACAAGGCTATTTCCGTCGGCTTCGCTTTCTTTACGGTAGCGACCATCCTGGGCGCCCTGTGGGCGGCCGAAGCATGGGGCGGCTACTGGTCGTGGGATCCGAAAGAAACGTGGGCGCTGATCGTCTGGCTCAACTATGCAGCCTGGCTGCACATGCGGTTGATGACGGGCTTGCGCGGCCGCGTCGCCTCGTGGTGGGCGCTCGTGGGCTTGCTGGTGACGACCTTCGCGTTCTTGGGCGTCAACATGTTCCTCTCCGGCCTGCATTCTTACGGCAAACTTTGATGACAGAAGCGTCATGAACGGCCCGGAAAAACTGGTGTAAGGTATATCCAATCACCTTTTTCCGGAGCCGCCATGTTGATCAAGCGCAGTCCCAACGGCATTGAGTTGCCGTATTCTTCCGAAATCACGCCGCGCGCCGTATTCGAATCGCGCCGCAGCTTCATCAAGCAAGTGGCGCTGGGCTCCGTGTCCAGCGCGGCCTTGCTGGAAATGGCCAGCCGCGAAGCGTTCGCGCAAGGCACCAATCCCAAGCTGGCTGCCAAGCTCAATCCCGCCTATTCGGCGCTGGACAAGCAGACGGCCTATAAAGATGCCACCAGCTACAACAATTTCTACGAATTCGGCACGGACAAGAGCGATCCGGCGCAAAACGCGGGCACCCTGCGCACGCGGCCGTGGACGGTCAGCATCGAAGGCGAAGTCAAGAAGCCGATGACCCTGGACCTCGACGCGCTGCTGAAGCTGGCGCCGCTGGAAGAGCGCGTCTACCGGCTGCGCTGCGTGGAAGGCTGGTCGATGGTCATCCCTTGGGTCGGTTACTCCTTCTCGGAAATCATCAAGAAGGTCGAGCCGACGGGCAATGCCAAGTACGTGGAATTCATCACCCTGGCCGACAAGAAACAGATGCCGGGCGTGGGCAGCCGCGTGCTGCAGTGGCCGTATACGGAAGGCTTGCGCATCGATGAAGCGAACCATCCGCTGGCGCTGCTGACCTTGGGCATGTATGGCGAAACCTTGCCGAACCAGAACGGTGCGCCCGTGCGCATGGTCTTGCCGTGGAAATATGGTTTCAAATCAGCCAAATCCATCGTCAAGATCCGCTTCGTCAAGGAACAGCCGCGCACGTCCTGGAACCTGTCGGCGCCGTCCGAATACGGTTTTTACTCGAACGTGAATCCGAACGTCGATCATCCGCGCTGGTCGCAAGCTTCCGAGCGGCGCATCGGCGAAGACGGTTTTCTCGCGCGCAAGCGCAAGACATTGATGTTCAACGGTTACAACGATGTCGCTTCCCTGTACGCGGGCATGGATCTGAAGAAGTTCTTTTAAGGAAAGACCATGGCCCTCAATCCCACAGCCAAGCAGTTGTCGCTGCTGAAAAGCCTGATCTTTTTGCTGGCGCTGCTGCCGTTTGCACGCATGGTCTGGCTGACGTACACGGGGCAGCTGGTGGAGCCGCTGGAATTCATCACGCGCGGCACGGGCGACTGGACCCTGTATTTCCTGTGCATCAGCCTGGCGGTGACGCCCTTGCGCCGCTTCACGCAGTGGAATTGGCTGATCAAGCTGCGGCGCATGCTGGGCCTGTTCGCCTTTTTCTACGCGGCGCTGCACTTCACCACGTTTTTATGGTTCGATCACTTTTTCGATGTGCAGGAAATGTGGAAGGACGTGCTCAAGCGCCCGTTCATCACGGTAGGCTTTATCGCTTTCGTGCTGCTCATTCCGCTGGCCGTGACGAGCACGAACGGCATGGTGAAGCGACTGGGTGGCAAGCGCTGGCAGTGGCTGCACCGGCTGATCTACATCATCGCGCCGCTGGGCATCTTGCACTTCTGGTGGATGAAGGCGGGCAAGAATAATTTCGCGCAACCGATCCTGTTCGGCAGCATCGTCGCGCTATTGCTGGTAATCCGCGTTTATTTCGCCTGGAGCAAGCGGGAGAAAAGCGCCAGGGCGGCCAAGGCTGCCACCCCGGCACGCTCGGCTTAGGTTGCCGGCACGATCACCGGTGGCGGCGGCACGGGCGCCGGTTCGACGGGGCCTTTGGCTGGCGCGCCTTTGGCCGCGGGTGGCTTGGGCAGGTACAGGGGGCCGGTCTGGCCGCAGCCGGCCAGGACGCTAGAAACCACAATGGCGGTGCCGATATAAAACGCTGAGGATGACTTCACGATTAGAATCACGGTTTGATTAAGATCTTTGGAGTGTAGCATGAGCGAATCGGAATTCCTGGCCCTGGCCGAAGCCACCCTGACCCAGATCGAGGCGGCGCTGGACCGGCTGAACGATGAAGACGTGCTCGACGTCGAATGCAGCCGCAGCGGCAATGTGCTGGAAATCGAGTTCATCGACAACGGCACGAAAATCATCGTCAACAGCCAGGCCCCCATGCGCGAAATGTGGGTGGCCGCCCGTTCCGGCGGTTTCCACTATAAGCGCGTGGGCGACGAGTGGATCAACACGCGCGACGGCTCCGAACTGTTCGCGGCCCTGTCGGCCATGGCCAGCGAGCAGGCGGGCGCGCCGGTGGTCCTGAAGTAATTCTGACTGCCGTGGCAATAAAAAAAGGGCAGCCTTTGCAGGCTGCCCTTTTTGCATGATTACCGTTTAAAACAACTCGTTCTTCACGGCTTCTTTCGCTTTCTCTTCCTCCGGCGTGCCGCGCGCCGCGCCTTCCAGGCTGCCTACGCCCGTGCCCGGTGGATTTTCCGCATAGTAGTACTCGTCGCCCACGTGGATCAGGCCTTCCGGCACGGCGCGTTCCTCGACGGGAATGCTTTTCAGAGCTTTCGCCATGTAGCTGATCCAGATCGGCAAGGCCAGGCCGCCGCCCGTTTCACGGTTGCCCAGGTTGCGCGGCTGGTCGTAGCCGATCCACGCGATACCGACCAGCTTGGCCTGGTAGCCGGCGAACCACGCATCGATGGAATCGTTGGTCGTGCCCGTCTTGCCGGCCAGGTCGGGGCGCTTCAATGCCATGGCTTTATTGGCCGTGCCGAAGCGCACGACGTCGTTGAGCATGCTGTTCATCATGAAGGCATTGCGCTCGTCGATGACCCGGTTGGCTTCCTCGCCCGCGAGGTCCGGCTTGGCTTGCGACAACACATTGCCATCGCTATCGGTGACCTTGGCGATCAGGTAGGGGTTGACCTTGTAGCCGCCATTGGCGAACACGGCATAGGCGCCCGCCATCTGCAGCGGCGTCACGTTGCCGGCGCCCAGGGCCAGGGTCAGGTATGGCGGGTTCTTGTCCGCGTCAAAGCCGAAGCGCGTCGCGTATTCCTGGCCATACTTGGCGCCGATCTTGTGCAGGATGCGGATGGAAATCATGTTTTTCGATTTCATCAAGCCCTTGCGCATGGTCATCGGGCCATCGTATTTGCTGTCGTAGTTCTTCGGTTCCCATGCCTGGCCGCCCGTCTGGCCCGCGTCGAACGAGATCGGCGCATCGTTGATGATGGTGGCCGGCGACAGGCCCCGCTCCAGCGAAGCGGAATAGATGAAGGGCTTGAAGGCCGAGCCGGGCTGACGCCACGCCTGCGTGACGTGGTTGAACTTGTTGCGGTTGTAATCGAAGCCGCCCACCATGGCGCGGATGGCGCCGTCGGTGGTGCTGGCCGAGACGAACGCCGATTGCACTTCCGGCATCTGCGTCAAGACCCAGGCGTTGCCTTCTTGCATGACGCGGATCACGGCGCCGCGCTTGATGCGGCGGTTCGGCGCCGCTTTTTCCGACAGCCAGGCCGCGCCGAAGGTCAGGCCGGGGCCGGTAATGGTGATTTCCTCGCCGGCCGAGGTGACGGCCTGCAGCGATTTTGGCGAGGCCTGCAGCACCATGGCGGCGATGATGTCGTCGCTGTCCGGGTGGTCGGCCAGTTCCGTCTCGATCGCGTCATCGGCTTCGGCCTTGGTTTTCGGAATCTCGATATAGGCTTCCGGACCGCGGTAGCCGTGGCGTTTCTCGTAATCCATCACGCCCTTGCGCAAGGCGATGTAGGCGGCGTCCTGGTCGGCCTTGGTAATGGTGGTGTAGACGTTCAGGCC
Source organism: Janthinobacterium sp. HH104 (assembly GCF_001758715.1). Lineage (NCBI taxonomy): Bacteria > Pseudomonadati > Pseudomonadota > Betaproteobacteria > Burkholderiales > Oxalobacteraceae > Janthinobacterium > Janthinobacterium sp. HH104. The sequence goes on from NZ_LRIB01000054.1 coordinate 40,333, forward strand.
GCGCGTATACGTGTCTTCCTTGAATTGTTCGTAGACGAGCTGGCGCGCCATTTCCGACACGTATTCCGCGTGCACGCCAAAGGCGCTGCTGTCGGTTTTCACTTTCAGCTCTTCATTCTTGGCTTCCGTGTATTGCTCTGGCGTGATGTAGCCCAGCTGCGCCATGCGCTGCAGGATGTATTGCTGGCGCATGCGCGCGCGTTTCGGATTGACGACGGGGTTGTAGGCCGACGGCGCCTTCGGCAAGCCGGCCAGCATGGCCGCTTCGGCCACGGTCAGGTCCTGGATATTCTTGCCGAAATAGATTTGCGCGGCCGAGGCGAAGCCGTAGGCGCGCTGTCCCAGATAAATCTGGTTCATATACACTTCCAGGATCTGGTCCTTGCTGAGGTTTTTCTCGATCTTCCAGGCCAGCAAGACTTCATACGCCTTGCGTTTCAAGGTCTGTTCGCTGGACAGGAAGAAATTGCGTGCCACCTGCTGCGTGATGGTCGAGGCGCCTTGCTTGGCGCCGCCCGTCAGGTTGTGCAGGGCCGCGCGCGTGATGCCCAGGTAATCGACGCCGCCATGTTCATAGAAGCGGTCATCTTCGATGGCCAGCACGGCTTTCTTCATGACATCGGGAATATCCTTGATGTGCACCATGTTGCGCCGCTCTTCGCCGAACTCGCCGATCAGCACGCTGTCGGAGGTGAAAATCCGCAGCGGCATTTTCGGCTTGTAATCGGTCAGGGTATCGAGCGCGGGCAGGTTCGGATACGCCATGGCCAGGCCGAATACCACCAGCAGCACGCCGACGACGCCCAGGCCCAGGAACGATACCAGGGCCATCAGCAAAAAGCGTTTGGGTTTGCTGCCCTTCTGGGGCGGTTTCGAGCCAGCGTTGCCAGCGGATTTTGAAGATGTCATGCGTGTCATGTCTTTCAGTAAATTTATGCCGGTCAATTATAAGCGAGCTTGCCGGGGTGGCAGCGCGCTGTGGCGCTTGCCGGGGGAGACAGTCGAAACTTGCCGATACTCTATATAAGCGTGTATTGGCCCGCTGGCAACCAGGATTTGGTAACAATTATCCTGCGCCAGATCACGGCCCTGCCAGATAGGCGCCGCGCACCGCAGAGACCAGCGTGAAATCCATTTACAAGCCAGCGCTGCCGGGACTAGGCTTTCGGGTGGCAGGACCTCCTTCCACGCTGACTTTTCTCTATGAAAAACATGTCCATCAGCAGTTTTCTTGGCACCGGCTTGCTGGGTGTCGACATGGCGGACGATGCCGTGCGCGTGGTCGAGTTGAGGCGCCGGCGGGGGAAACTGTCGTGCCGCCATTACGGCAGTTCTGCGCTGGCCGCAGGAGTGATGTTTGAAGGCAATATCGAAGATCTGCAGGGCCTGGCCGATGCCGTGCGCCAGGCTTATCGCGACAGTGGCAGCGGCTGCACCCGCGTGGCGCTGGCCATGCCGGCCACGGCCCTGATCACGCATGCGATCCGCCTGCCTGCCGGATTGCCGGAGGAGCAGCTGGAAATCCTCGTGGAACTGGAAGCGGCGCAATACATGCCGTTTCCGCTGGAAGACGCCAGCCTGGATTTTGTCATGCTCGGCCCCGCGCCGCCGCTTGCCGGCCAGGCAGGCAGCGAGATCGACGTGCTGCTGGTGGCGGCGCGGCGCGCCAGCGTGCAGCACCGTCTCGATGCGGCCAAGGCGGCCGGGTTGACGCCGGTCATCATGGATAGCGAGGCGCTGGCCTTGCAGGCGGCGCTCGCACAGGGCGGCTGGCAAGCCTTGTCCGACGGCGGCGTGGCGTACCAGTTGGCCTGGGGCCTGGCCATGCACCGGTACGCCCGATGAAGACCGTGGCGAAAGTGCCGTGTATCAACCTTTTGCCATATCGCCAGGCGGCACGCCGCAAGCGCATTCAGTGGCTGCTGTGGCAACTGGCCGGCGGGGCGATGCTGGGATTGCTGCTGGCCCTGGCGGCGGGCGCCTGGCTGCAGCAGCAGCTCGACGCGCAGCTGCGCCGGCAGGACGGTTGGCGCCATCGCATGCAGCAAGTCCATGCCGTCCTCGCCGCAGGCAAGCGGGTGCAGGGCGAGACGGTGGCGCTGCTGCTGCGCCAGCAGGCCATTGCCAGTCTGCAAGAGCAGCGCAATGCCTGGGTGCGCATGCTGGCGGCCCTGGCCCAGGCGATGCCGGCTGGCGTGGCCTTGCACAGTGTGCGCCAGGAAACGGCGATGGTGCGCCTGCAAGGGCAGGCCGTGTCGCAGGACAAGGTCGCGGCATTGCTGTTGGCGCTGGAGCAGGCCGCGCCCTGGTCCCGCCCGGAAGTGCTGGAAGTGCGCGGCGCGGCCGATGGCGCGGTGGAATGGACGATACGGCTGGCTTTGGCACCCGCTGGGCAATCTTAGTCGTGGAGGTTGATCATGCTGAGCTTGAAGACCGCGTCGCTGTGGCCGCTACCGGCGCGCCTCGCTTGCGCCGCCCTGGCCGGTGCGCTGGTGGCCGCGCTGTTGCACACCGTGTGGCTGGCTGGACTGATGGCCGCCGTGCAGGTGGCGCAAGGCGAGGAGGGCCGCTTGCGCGCCGATTATCTGGCGGCGCAGGCCAGGACGAGCCAGTTGCCGCAGTGGCGTGCAGAGCAGCGTCAGGCCGGCGCCGAACTGGCCCTGCTGGAACAGCAATTGCCGGATCAGCAAGCGATGGCGGCGCTGTTGACGGACATTAACGCCGCAGGCCAGTCGCGCGGTCTGCAATTTTCGCTGTTCAAGCCCGGTGCTGCGCGGCCGCAAGCGCCGTATGTCGCCTTACCGATCGCCATACAGTTGCGCGGCGGCTACCACGCCATGGGCGCGCTGCTGGCGGACCTGGCGCGCCTGCCGCGCATCGTTACCGTGCATGCGCTGGCCCTGACCCTCGGCAAGGACCGCTTGCTGACCCTCGATGCCGTGCTGCAGGCGTATCGCTTGCCCGAAGCGGGGGAGCTGGCGGCGCAAGCGGTATTGGCACCCAAGGCGGGCGTGCCCGCAGTGACACCAACTTGGCGTCCGCTTGCCGCTGTCGCGCCGCATCCCTACGAGGCCGCCGCCCTGGCCGACCCTTTTAACGCCTTGCCGCCGGTGTCCGTGTCCGGTCAGCAGGGCGGCGTGGCGGGGCCCGACCCGCGGCGGATGCGCGAGCCGCTGGAAAGCGTGGCCTTGCCGGCCATCAGCATGGTCGGCAGCGTGCAACAGGACGGGCGCCTGAGCGCGCTGCTGCTGGCGGGCCAGCGCGTGTACCGGGTGGCGGTGGGCCAATATCTGGGACCGGACCACGGCCAGGTCACGCAAATCAGTGAACAGGCGCTGCAATACAAGGAGCTGCTGCAGGACGGGGGAGGCGGGTGGCGCGAGCGGCGCGGCAGCCTGGCCTTGCAGGTGGCAGGGGCTGCTCCGAAGGCCAGCCTGCCCGAGGCGGCGCCATGAGGCCGCATCGCATGCTCCTGGCCGTGATGCTGTGCCTGCATGGCGGCGGCCTTGCCCAGGAAGCCGTGGTGCAGGTGTCGGCGCCGCGCCTGTATGCGGGTGACAAAATCTCCGTCGATTTCCAGAACGTGGGCGTGCGCGCGGCCCTGCACATCCTGGCCGATGCGTCGGGGCAAAACATCATCGCCAGCGACAGCGTGGCGGGCAATGTGACCGTGCGCCTGCGCGACTTGCCGTGGGACCAAGCGCTCGACGTGCTGCTGCAGGCCAAGGGCCTGGACATGCGGCGCAACGGCAACGTGCTGTGGATCGCGCCGCGCGAGGAAATCCTTGCGCGCGAAAAGCTGGAACTGGAACAGCGCGCGCAGATCGCGGAACTTGAACCGTTGCAGTCAGCCATCTTCCAGCTCAATTACCAGAAGGCCGAAGCGTTCCGCACCGTGTTCGGCCTGGACGCGGGGGAAGGGCGCAGCCGGCTGCTGTCGCGCCGTGGCAGCGTGCTGATCGAGCCGCGCACGAATCAGCTGTTCGTCACCGACGTGCCGGCGCGCCTGGAACAGATCCGCCAGCTGATCGCCAAGACGGATATTCCAACGCGCCAAGTAATGATCGAGGCGCGCATCGTCGAGGCGAACGACAGTTTCAGCCGCAACCTGGGCGCGCGCCTGGGTTTTACAGACCAGCGCCTGGCGGCAGGCCAGCTGCCAGGCTTTTCCCTGGGCGGCAGCGGGCGCCGCGCGGCCATCGGCGGCAGCTACCAGGGCGTGGGCGAGGCGACGGGGCAAACCGTGGCCGGCAGCGGCGCTTTCGTGCCGAACACGCAATTCGTCAACTTGCCGGCCGCCAGCATCAATGGCTTGCAGCCGGCCAGCTTCGCCCTGAGCCTGTTTTCAGCGGCCGCCAACCGCTTCCTGAACCTGGAATTGTCCGCGCTGGAAGCGGACGGCCGGGGCAAGATCATTTCCAGCCCCCGCGTGGTGACGGCCGACAAGGTGCTGGCGCTGATCGAGCAGGGCATCGAGCTGCCCTACCAGGTGGCCACCAGCAGCGGCGCCACGTCGATCACGTTCCGCAAGGCGAATTTGCGCCTGGAAGTGACGCCACAGATCACGCCGGATGGCAACGTGGTGCTGGAAGTGGACGTCAACAAGGATAGCGTGGGCCAGGAAACCCGTTCCGGCTTCGCTATCGACACCAAGCACGTGCGCACGCAAGTGATGGTGGAAGATGGCGGCACGGTGGTGCTGGGCGGTATTTATCAGCAATCCGAACGGGGCACGGACAGCAAGGTGCCGATTCTTGGCGACATCCCCGTGCTCGGTGTTTTTTTCCGCAGCACGGGCCGCAGTCAAGAAAAAACGGAACTAATGGTGTTTATTACGCCGAAAATAGTGGCAGATCGGCCAGCAACACGTTAATGTCACATCTTTACGTTTAAGTAACAATGCAAACGAAAGCGGACTGATGGCGACTATGCGGAATGTATCTTGGGGCAACACTTATTGGAGTCGGGTATCGAATTGGCTGGTCTTGCTGGCGCTGGGCGCCTTGCTGGCCGCATGTGGCGGCGGTGGCGGCGATCCGACCCTGGGTGTCAAGGATGGCGCGAATGCCGGTGTCGGCAGCGTGGTACTGGTGGCTGGCGCAACAACGATTGTGGCATCGGGCGCGGACGGGACGGAAGTCGTGCTGACGGCAGTGGTGAAAAATCCCGGCAATAATGCCATGACTGGCCAGACGGTGACCTTCACCGCCAGTTCCGGCACCATCAGCAACACCAACCGCGTGACAGATGCCAATGGCACGGTGACGGAAAAACTCAGCGTGAAGGGCGATGCGGGCTTGCGCGACATTACCATCAAGGCCAGCAGCGGCGGCGTCGAGTCGGCCCCCGTGGTGGTAAAAGTGGTGCCCGTCACCTCGGGTATTGCCAGCTTGCTGCTGACCTCTTCCGGCGGCACCCTGGCGTCGTCGGGCGGTACCGCCGTCAACATGATCGCCTTTGTCAAAGACGCCAACAATGCCGTCGTGCCCAATGCCAGCGTGACATTCAGTGCCGATTCGGGCGCGCTGGGTGCGACAAAGGTCAATACCAATGCGCAGGGACAGGCGCTGGTCAGCCTGAATACGGGGGGCGACGCCAGCTTGCGCACGATCAAGGTCATGGCCAGCGCAGGCGCGCAGACGGCCAGCACGGACATCGGCGTCAGCGGCACCCGGCTGGTCATCAGTGCCTTTTCAACGGTGAACCTGAAGACGAGCACCGACATGGTGGTCAAGCTGGTCGATTCGAGCGGCAATCCCCTCGTTGGCAAACCGGTGACCTTCAGCGCCCGCAGCAATGCCATCACGGTCAAGGGCGGCGGCGCCAGTCCCGCGCTGACGGACAACAATGGCCAGCTGGTGTTGAGCTACAACGCCCAGGCGGGCAGCAGCGACAGCATCAGCGTCAAGGCGCAGGGTGACAGCGTCGTCTTGCCAATTGCAATCAATGCTTCGAACTTCACGATCAATGCCGTGTCGGGTGGCAATGTTGCCTTGACCACCCTGAACACGAACACCTGCTATGCGGTGACGGTGCATAGCGATGTGGCTGGCGTGCCACAAACGGGCAATGTGCGTTTCAGCACGTCGCGCGGCGCCATCTACCAGGACGCGGCCTGCGGCACGCCATTGCAGGCGCCGCTGGCGCTGGTGGGCGGCAATGCCATCGCCTACGTACAGGCCAGCGGCGCCGGCCTGACCGCCCTCACGGCGAAGTACGAAGACAGCGGCGCCTCGGTACAGTCGGAAGTGGAGTTCGTTGCGCCACTGACGGCCCAGGCCATGATCAGCCTGCAAGCCGACCCGGCGGTCATCGGCGCCAATACGGCCGGCAGCACGGCGCAGCGCAGCGCCTTGCGCGCCATCGTGCGCGATGGCACGGCGGAAAACAACCTGGTCAAGAATGCACAGGTGAGCTTCTCGATCCAGACCGATGCCAGCAATGGTTCCCTGAGCTCGCCTTCGCTGGTTGCCACCGACAGCGATGGCGTGGCCACGGTCAGCTACATCGCGGGGCAGGGCACCACCGGTGTCGATGGCGTCGTTGTCAAAGCGCAACTGCAGGGTGTGTCGAGCAATGCGGCCACGGTCAAGCTGACGGTGACGAAAAAATCGCTGTTCATCAGCGCCGGCAGCGGCAACGCGCTGGACGCCTCCGACAGCAGCACCTACCGCAAGACGTATAGCGTGTTTGTGACGGACGCCGCCGGCAACCCCGTGCCGGACGTGATCATCACGGCAGCCGCCTGGCCACGCTATTATTACAAGGGTTATCTGCAATACTCCCAGGCTGCCCAGTCGTGGGTGGTGGCAGCCGCGTTGAAGTGCGACAATGAAGACCGGGACCGCAGCGGCACCTTCAATCCGAATAACGACCTCAATCTGAATGGCCGTCTGGACCCGGGCATTCCGCTCAATCTGTCGACCGGCGGCAAGACCGACAGCTCGGGAACGGCGCTCGTCACCCTGACTTATCCGCGTGACAGGGCCCACTGGCTGGACGTCGAATTGACGATTCGCGGCAATAGTTCCGGGACGGAGGCAACTTATGTCGGTTACACTTTGCTTCCGGGGCTGGCCACGGACTTTAACCGCGTGGATATTTCACCGCCAGGCGTAATTAGTCCGTATGGGCAAGCCACTGATTGTCGTAATCCAAATTAACTGTCGCAGCACATGCAAAATCTGTTTTTAGTAGGCCTCATGGGCGCAGGCAAAACCACGATCGGGCGCATCCTGGCCCGCAAGCTGGGCTTGCGCTTTGTCGATTCCGACCACGAAATCGAAGCACGCACGGGAGCGACCATCCCGTGGATCTTTGAAATCGAGGGCGAGGCCAGCTTTCGCCGGCGCGAGGCCGAGGTCATCCGCGACCTGAGCGCCCAGCAAGGTATCGTCATGGCCACGGGCGGCGGGGCCATCCTCAACGCCGACAGCCGCGCCTACCTGAAGGAGCGGGGCACGGTCGTCTACCTGCGCGCCAGCGTCAGCAACATCCTCGCGCGCACCAGCCACGACAAGAACCGTCCCCTGCTGCAGACGGCCGACCCGCGCCGCAAGCTCGAAGAATTGACGGCGCAGCGCGAGCCCCATTACATGGAAGTGGCCGACATTGTGATCGACACGGGCCGTCCTAACGTACAATCGATGGTTCAGACCATCCTGATGCAGCTGGCCAGCCTCGAATGCGAGGCCTCGCCCAACTGCGTCATTCATGCAGAGCCTTCGATGAACGAGCAATCCAAAATGTTGTTGAGCGTAGACCTCGACGAACGCAGTTATCCGATCGCCATCGGTCCTGGCCTGCTGGCCGACGCCGACGCGCTGCTGCGCCATATCAGCGGCCACAAGGTGGCCATCGTCACCAATACCACCGTCGCGCCGCTGTACCTGGGCCGCCTGCAGGCGGCGCTGGCCAGCGATGGCCGCGAAGTGATCAGCATCGTCCTGCCGGACGGCGAAGAATACAAAAACTGGGCCAGCCTGATGCAGATCTTCGACGCGCTGCTGGCCAACAAATGCGACCGCAAGACCACCCTGGTGGCGCTGGGCGGCGGCGTGATCGGCGACCTGACCGGCTATGCGGCAGCGAGCTACATGCGCGGCATCGGCTTCGTGCAGGTGCCTACCACCCTGCTGGCGCAGGTTGATTCCTCCGTCGGCGGCAAGACGGGCATCAACCACCCGCTGGGCAAGAACATGATCGGCGCCTTCTACCAGCCGCGCGCCGTGATCGCCGATACCTCGACCCTGGAAACCCTGCCGGCGCGCGAGCTGTCGGCGGGCCTGGCCGAAGTGATCAAGCATGGCGCCATCATCGACGCCGCGTTTTTCGACTGGATCGAGGCGAACATGGCCAAGCTGATGGCGCGCGACAAGGGCGCCTTGGCCTACGCGATCGCCCGCTCGTGCGAAATCAAGGCCGACGTGGTGCGCCAGGACGAACGCGAAGGCGGCTTGCGCGCCATCCTGAACTTTGGCCATACCTTCGGCCACGCCATCGAGGCCGGCCTCGGTTACGGCCACTGGCTGCACGGCGAAGCCGTCGGCTGCGGCATGGTCATGGCGGCCGACCTGTCGTGCCGCATGGGCTATATCGACCAGGCTGCCGTCGATCGCGTGCGCGCGCTGGTTGCCGCCGCCGGCCTGCCCGTGAAAGCGCCGGACCTCGGCGTGGCGCGCTGGCTGGAACTGATGGAAGTGGACAAGAAGAACGAGGGCGGCGCCATCAAGTTCATCCTCTTGCAACCGTTGGGCAGCCCGAACATCACGTCCGCGCCGCATGAGCTGGTGCTGGCCACCCTGGCCGCCGGAGTGCAATAACATGCTGCCCGAAGACTTCCTCGCTCCCTATGCAGCCCATTCGGCACAGGGGCAGGGACGTCGTTTTGCCGAGGCGCCGCACGCCTCGCGCAGCCAGTTCCAGCGCGACCGCGACCGCATCATCCATTCCTCGGCCTTCCGCCGCCTCGAATACAAGACGCAGGTCTTCCTCAACCACGAGGGAGACCTGTTCCGCACGCGCCTGACGCACAGCCTGGAAGTGGCGCAGGTCGGGCGCTCGATCGCGCGCAACCTGCGCCTCAATGAAGACCTGGTGGAAGCCATCGCTCTCGCGCATGACCTGGGCCACACGCCGTTCGGCCACGTGGGCCAGGACGTGCTCAATGAATGCATGCAGGAGCATGGCGGCTTCGAGCACAACCTGCAAAGCCTGCGCGTGGTCGACACGCTGGAAGAGCACTACGGCGCCTTCGATGGCTTGAACCTGATGTTCGAGACGCGCGAAGGCATCCTGAAACACTGCTCGCTGACGCATGCGCGCGAACTGGGTCCCGTGGCGCAGCGCTTCATCGACCGCACGCAACCGACCCTGGAAGCGCAGCTGACCAACCTGGCCGATGAAATCGCCTACAACAGCCACGATATCGACGACGGCCTGCGTTCCGGCCTGATCACCATCGCCCAGCTGGAAGAGGTGGAATTCTTCGGCCGCCTGTGGCGCGACGTGCAGCAGGCGTTCCCCGGCCTGTCGGGCCGGCGCGCCATCTATGAAACCCTGCGCCGCCTGATCACGGCCCTGGCCGACGACCTGATCGTCACCTCGACCGGCCTGATTGCCGATGCCGCGCCGCGTGATGTGAACGAAGTGCGCGCGAGTGCCCCGCTGATCCGTTTTTCGGACGCCATGCGCAAGGACGCGACGGACCTGAAACGCTTTTTACGGGCGAACCTGTATCGCCACTACCAGGTCAACCGCATGCGCGTAAAGGCCAGCCGCATCGTGCGCGAACTGTACGACAGCTTCATGGCCGAACCGGCCCTGCTGCCGCCCGACTACCAGCTCAAGGATGGCGACGTCACGCAGCAGGCGCGCAAGATCGCCGACTACATCGCCGGCATGACGGACCGCTATGCGATCCGCGAGCATCGCAGGCTGTATTCGCTCGACGAGTTGTAACCGTCATTTTGGGGTCAGACCCGCCGGGTCTGACCCCAGCATTTGCCGTTGGGTTATAAGCGCGTACACCCATCCGACATCCTCTGTCAATTGGCATGATCAACTAGGTCCCCGCACTATCACCCCAATACCCCCGCAGCACCTTCTTTTCTATCATGGCAGCAAGTCAACAAGGGCTTGCCGCCCATAGTCAAGGAGAGTGTCATGATTGAATCGCGCCGCAGTTTCTTGCGCGCCTTGCCAGCCGTAACCATCGGGGCGGCCATCGCGCCGCTGCCAAGCAAGGCGGCCACGAAGGGCGAAGGCGGCCAGCGCTGGGCGATGGTGGTCGATGTGCAGAAGTGCATCGGCTGCCAGGCTTGCACGGTCTCCTGCATCATGGAAAACGCCGTACCGGAAAACAGCTTCCGCACCGTCGTCTCCACCTATGAAGTCAAGGAAGAGAACCGTTGCGGTACCTACATGCTGCCGCGCCTGTGCAACCACTGCGCCAATCCCCCCTGCATTCCCGTCTGTCCCGTGGGCGCCACCTTCCAGCGCAAGGATGGCGTCGTCGTCGTCGATGGCGACCGCTGCGTGGGCTGCGCCTACTGCGTGCAAGCGTGTCCGTACGACGCGCGCTTCATCAACCACGAAACGGGCAAGGCCGACAAATGCACGTTCTGCGCGCACCGCGTCGACGAAGGCTTGCTGCCGGCCTGCGTGGAAACCTGCGTGGGCGGCGCGCGCATCTTTGGCGACCTCAATGACCCGGAAAGCCTGGTGCACCAGCTGCTCACCGAGAACAAGGTGAAGGTACTGAAACCCGAGCAGGGCACCCAGCCCCATGTGTTCTACCTGGGACTGGACACGCGCTTCGCCGGCCACGTCGAGGGCGAAGCGACTCTTTGGCAACCGAGCAAACACGGGAAATAAACCATGGACAGCCACATCACCGAAATTGTCAACGTCACGCGCGAAGCGGCATGGCTGCCGTGGGCGGTGCAGTATTTTTTCCTCATCGGCCTCAGTTACGGCAGCTTCATGCTGACCTTGCCGTACTTCGTCTTCGGCCGCAAGGCGTATGAACGCCTGGGGCGTATCGCGCTGCTGGCGTCCCTCGTGTGCGGCATGACGGCGCCCGTGGCGCTGCTGGCCGACCTGCACGGGCCGGGCCGCTTCTACCATTTCTATATCTACTTCCAGCCGCAATCGTGGATGTCGTGGGGCTCGTTCTTTATTCCCCTGTATCTGGGTTGCCTGATGCTGTACGCGTGGCTGGCGCTGCGCGTGGATTTTGCCACGCGAGGGCAGGGACATGACCGACTTGCCTTTGCCTATCGCCTGCTGGGGCGCGGTGGCGCCGCTTCCCTGCGCGCCATCCGCATCGCTGCCACTTGCACCTTGCTGGCAGCCTTCGTGGTGGGCCTGTACACGGGCATGGAAGTGATGGTGGTGCGTGCCCGTCCCCTGTGGTTCACGCCCTTCCTGCCGGCGCAATTTGCGGCCACGGCCTTTGTTGGCGCGGTGGGCCTGGCGCTGCTGTTCAACCGCTTCCTACCGGGCCGCGAGCAGGCGCTGGAAGTATCGCTGAACCGCGCGCTGGCCCTGTCGCTGGCGCTGGTGCTGGCCCTGGGCGGCGGCTGGCTGTTCGTGAGTCTCTCTGGCGTGAGCGCCAGCCACAGCATGGCGTTCACCCAGGTGGCGGGCATGCCGCAATGGCAGTTCACGGCTGTCTGGGCCGTGCTGTCCTCCATTGTGCCGATGGCGCTGGCCATCTGGCGCCCGGCCACGAGTGGCCTGGTCAACGGCCTGATCGCGCTGCATAGCGCCTGGATGATGCGCTGGACGATTTTCATCGGCGGCCAGACGATCCCGAAAACGGGCGCCGGCCTGTATGACTACCACCTGCCGATGGGGAATGATGGCTTGATGGGGATTATCGGCACGGCCGGCCTGTGGATCGCGCTGCTGTTGCTGATGCTGGAATTTTTGCCATGGGCCGGACGCATGCTGCGCAATCGTCCCGCCATGGCCACGCACTGAGGAGCTAGAAATGAACGAACACACACACGACGACGTCTCTGAAGACGAGAATGAAAAGCGCCGCAAGCTGCTGCGCTATGGCGCCATCGGCGGTGGCCTGGCCGCGTTTGCCGCCAGCTTTTCCACCACGGCCGGCCGCATGGTCGACCACGCGCTGGGCAAAGATAAACCTGTGCAGAAACTGCACGGCAATTCCCTGCAGCCCGAGTTTTCCGTCGACACGGCCACAGGCAAGCTGACCGTCAATCCGGACCAGCAGGTCAGCTACACCATGTGCATGGGCTGCACCACGTTTTGCGGCGTGCGCGTGCGCCTCGATAAAAAAAGCGGCAAGGTCTTGCGCGTGGCCGGTAATCCGTACAGCCCCCTGTCGGCCGATCCGGCGCTGCCATATCAAGCGTCGATCCGCGACAGCTTCGTGTCGCTGTCGCGCTTCCAGGAAAAGGGCTTGAAAGGCCGCTCGACGGCTTGCGGCCGGGGCAACGGCGTGCTGGAACAGATGGAGTCGCCGTTCCGCGTGCTGGCGCCCATGAAGCGCGTGGGCCCGCGGGGCGGCGGCCAGTGGGAACCGATCGCTTTCGATCAACTGGTCAAGGAAGTGACGGAAGGCGGCGACCTGTTTGGCGAAGGCCACGTACAGGGCTTGCGCGCCTTGCGCGAGCTGGAAAAGCCGATCGATCCGGCGCAGCCGGAACTGGGCCCGCAAGTCAATCAGGTGGGCCTGATGTGCAGCACAGACGATGGCCGTCTGGCGTTCGGCACGCGCTTTTTCAAGCAGTCGTACGGCAGCTTAAACCTGGTCAACCACGGCTCGTATTGCGGCGGCGCCTACCGCAGCGGCTCGGGTGCCATGTTCGGCGACATGAAGAAAATGCCGCATGCGAAAGTGGACTTGGAAAACACGGAGTTCTGCATTTTCGTCGGTACGGCGCCGGGCAATGCGGGCAATCCGTTCAAGCGCCAGGGCACCCTGATCGCCAAGGCCCGTTCCGGCAAGCGTGAATTCAGCTACGTCGTCGTCGACCCCGTGCTGACGAATGCGGACAGCCTGGCCGCGGGCGACCGCAGCCGCTGGGTGCCGATCAAGCCGGGCACGGATGGCGCGCTGGCCATGGCCATGATCCGCTGGATCATCGAGCACGAACGCTATGACCGCAACTTCCTCGTGCAGCCGAACCTGAAGGTGGCGGAAGCGGCGGGCGAGGCCGCCTGGTGCAACGCCACGCATCTGATCATCAACGAGAAGGGCCACGCGCGCGACGGCCGCTACCTGCGCGCGTCGGACATCGGCGCGGTGGAGTTGCCGGAAGAAGAGCGCTACAAGGATGGCGACGCCTTCTGCGTGATCGACGCCGCCACGCAGGCCGTCGTGCCGCACAGCACGGCCAAGGGCGAGGCGCGCCTGTTCTTCGACGGCCCGCTGGACGTGGCCGGCGCGCCGCTGCACCTGAAGACGGCGATGACGATGCTCAACGAGGAAGCGCAGCGCCACAGCATGGATGACTACGCGGCTGCCTGCGGCATCGGGCGCGACATCATCGAAGGCCTGGCGCAGGAACTGACCAGCCACGGCAAGCGCGCGGCCGTCAATGCGCACGGCGGCATGATGTCGGGCGCCGGTTTCTATAACGCCTATGCGCTGGTCATGCTCAATACCCTGATCGGCAATTTGAACCGCAAGGGCGGCACCCTCGTCAATGGCGGCAGCTTCAAGGATGCGGGACCCGGTCCGCGCTATAACCTCGAGAGTTTTGACGGCGAGATCAAGGCGGCCGGCATGCCGATCGGGCGCAATGTGCCGTATGAAAAAACCTCGGAATTCAAGCTGAAGAAAGAAGCGGGCAAGGCGTATCCGGCCAGGGCGCCGTGGTATCCGAACGCGCCCGCGCTGGCCACCGAATGGCTCACCAGCGCCATGAACGGCTACCCCTATACTTTGAAGGCGCTGATACTGTGGAGCTGCAATCCCGTCTACGGCATCACGGGCTTGCGCGCGCAGATCGGCAAGGAGCTGGCCGATCCGAAGAAGATTCCCCTGATCGTCGCCATCGACCCCTTCATCAATGAAAGCTCGGCCTTTGCCGATTACCTGCTGCCCGATACCTTGCTGTATGAAAGCTGGGGCTGGGCCGGCGCCTGGGGCGGCATGCCCGTCAAAATGAGTACGGCGCGCTGGCCCGTGGTCGAACCGCGCGTGCAAAAGACGCCGGACGGCCAGACCATCTGCATGGAATCGTTCTTCATCGCGCTGGCAAAAACGATGGCCTTGCCCGGCTTCGGCCCGGACGCCTTGCAAGACATGGATGGCCAGCGCCTCCCCCTGCAGCGGGCGGAGGACTGGTATCTGCGCGGCGGCGCCAACATCGCCTGGCAAGGAAAAACGTCCGTGCCTGACGCGAGCGACGACGATATCGACCTGTCCGGCGTGGTGCGCATCCGTCCCGAGCTGGAGCGCACCCTGAAGCCGGAAGAGTGGCGCAAGGTGGCCTTCATGCTGGCGCGGGGAGGGCGCTACCAGAGCTATGGCGAGATGTTCGGCCTGCGCCTGCCACCCGCGAATGGCAAGGTGCCAGTGTTACCTGCACCCGTGATCGACGAGACGCCGTATCCGCAGGACTGGTCCACGCACCGTTACCTGAAACCGATGATGCTGTACAACGAGGGCCTGGGCGTGAGCAAGAACAGCTTGAGCGGCAAGCGTTTCCCCGGCACGCCCGCGTGGAGAGTGGCGGCGTTTGCCGACGGCACGCCCGTACGTAAAACCTATCCGGCCAGCGAATGGCCGTTCGAACTGATCAGCTTTAAATCGGCGCTGCAAAATTCGTACAGCATCGGCGCGCGGCGCTTGCGCGGCATCCATCCGGACAACCCCGTCGCCGTGCACCCCGACGATGCGGCCCGCTTGAAGCTGAAAAATGGCGACGTGATTTACCTGGAAACGCCGGGTGGCAAGGCCAGGGCGACGGTGATGCTGCGCCACGGCGTGCAGCGCGGCGTGATCGCCATCGAACACGGTTTCGGCCACAAGGAGCACGGTGCGCGCGCCCACCGCATCGGCAAGTCGCGCCAGCCCGACGAAGCGGCCATCGGCGCGGGCATCAACTTGAACGACCTGGGCTTGACGGATCCGAGCCGCGGCGACAAGAACGTGTTTGTCGATCCCGTCTCGGGCACGTCGGTGCGGCAGGGACTGCCGGCGCGTATCGTGCGGACTTAGATTTGTCCACTAGTTGGTAGGTCGGATTAGCGTAGCGTAATCCGACAGACAGCCTAAATCGCCCCACCCGCCATCAGCAGCCGGGCCACCTCGGCTGCTGAATGCAGGCCCAGTTTTCCCATCGTGTTATGGCGGTGCACCTGCACCGTCTTGTCGCTGATGCCCAGTTCGCGGGCGATGACTTTCGATGCTTTGCCTTCGGCCATCAGCAGCGCCACTTCGCGTTCGCGTGCCGTCAATGTCGCCAATGCTGCCTGTGCCGTATTTGTGCTGGCGGCGCTGCGGCTTTCTTCCACGCTGCGGGCCACGGCGCGCGAGACGGCGTCCAGTAGCACCTGGTCCTTGCATGGCTTTTCCAGAAAATCGCAGGCGCCTGCCTTCATCGTCTGCACGGCCATGGCCAGGTCGCCGTGGCCGCTGAGGAAAATCACGGGTAGCGCAATCGCGTGGCGTGATAGTTCCTGCTGCAATTCCAACCCGCTCATCAAAGGCATGCGCACGTCGAGCAGCAAGCAGCCGGGCGCATGGCCCGCGTAGCGCTGCAGGAAATCGCGCGCCGATTCGAACGTTGCCACTTTCCAGCCGGCCGAATCGAACAGATAGGCCAGCGAGCGGCGCATGGCGGCATCGTCGTCGACGACAAAGATGATGGCGTCGCTTTCATTCATGGTGTTTCCTTATTTGCGTCCATATGGCTATCTTCGGGCAGGCGGAACCAGACCGTCAAGCCTGGCGCATCAGCGTTGGCGTGCGCCGACAGGCTGCCGCCGAACGATTCGATGATGCTTTTGCTGAGCGACATGCCCAGGCCCAGTCCTTCGGCCTTGGTGGTAAAGAACGGTTCGAACAATCGCGCCATCTGCGCTGCTGGCAGGCCGCATCCCGCGTCGCGCACGGCTACCGTGCAGGCGCCATTTTCACGGTGCAGCAGCACGCCGATTGGATGCTGCGGATTGCCGTTTTCCACCTGCGCATCGAGCGCATTTTTCAATAAATTGAGCAGCACCTGCTGCACTTGCTGCGGGTCGGCCAGCACGTGCGCGTCAAGATTGCTGCCGTCGTGGGTCCAGCTGATACGGGCGTGCGGATGGGCGGCGCGGAACAGTGCCACGGCTTGCTCGACGGCGCCGGCCAGGGCGAAAGCCGTGCTGTGCGCGGGACGTTTTTGCGCCATCGCGCGGATGTGACGGATGATGGCGCCGGCGCGTTCGCTTTGCGTGGCGATCTCCTGCGCGCCGTCGAGCAGGGGCGCCGCGTCGAGCCGGCCGGCCGTGATGCGGCGCGCCATGCCGCGCGCGAAATTGCCGATGGCCGCCAGCGGCTGGTTCAATTCGTGCGCGATGGCGCTGGCCATTTCGCCCAATATCGCCAGGCGCGCCGTGTGGTCGAGCGTGGCCTGGCGCTGGCGCGCCTGTTCTTCCAGCGCGCGCTGCTGGTGCTGGGCCGCGCGCAATTGCTCCGTGCGCCGGCTGACCAGGTATTCCACGCGCACCGTGTGCACGGCCCAGGCCACGAGCAGGGCCAGCACCAGCAGCATCCAGCCCCAGTAGCGGCGCAGCGCCGTCTCGAAGGTCAGCTTGTCCAGATAGGCGTAGGGACCGATGTGCAAGTCGCGGAACAGTTCATCGACGATCTGGTAATCGCTGGGCACCGTCCAGCTGTAGCCTTCGCTGGTGCGCGGCATGGCCAGCAGGGCTTGCGCCACTTTTTTTGCCAGCGCGGGCGGCGTCTGGCGCAGGGCCACGAAGGGCCAGTCCGGATACAGCCGCGACGAGCTGACGCAGCGAAAGCCGGGTATCGGGCGCGTCGTGATCACGCGCAGTTCCTCGGCGCGCACTTCGCCGCGCGCCACCATCTGTTCGAGCAGGCAGGTGCGCACGATGCCCGCATCCATGCGACCGGACCGCACGGCGTCGACGATCTGCTGCGAGGGAAAGCCGCTGTAGCGCAGGCTGGCAAAATCGTGTGTGGGATCGATGCCCGCTTCGCGCAGTTCGCGCGCGGCGATCTGGTAGCCGCCAAAGGCATCGGGCGCCACGGCCATCACGTTCTTGCCCGCCAGATCGGCCAAGTCATGCAAGGGCGACGCGCTGCGCACGACGATGGCCGAACCGATGGCCTGGCGCGGCGAGTCCGTCCATGGCGATTCCAGGGTGGCGATGCGGCTGGCGCCGTCGCTGTGTTCGAGCGCCACGTAATGGCCGCTGCTGGTGATGGCGAAGGCGATCGCTTGCGACTGCACGGCGCGCGTCAGGCCCGCCTGGTCGTAGTCGGCCAGGATGAAACGGATGCCGGGAATACTGGCCTGCAGGTGGCGCGTCACGTACGACCAGTCCTGCTGCACGGCGTCGCCGCCCTTGTAGGCCAGGACACCGATGCGTACCTCCGGCAGCGCCGTATCGGCATGGGCTGGCGAGAACAGGATCGCCAGCGCCAGTACGGCAAGCCTGCGCACTAAAACATGCTGCGCTGCGCCGAACGCGCATCGCCGAACAGGTCCAGCAGCAGTTTCTTGATCGGTGCGGGCAGCGGCGCATCGGCGATTTTCGCGCCGTCGTACCAGACGTGCGTCGCTTCTCCTGCCAGCGCCAGACGGCGCGCCAGGGTGATACGGCAGGGGACGATGTGCAGCTTGTAGTGGGTGAAGACGTGGACGATGGGCAGCAGCCGTTCCTGCGATTCGATTTCGCCGAACGGCGCCACGGCGCGCGCCAGCGCATCCTGGTCGATGTCGCGCGGACAGTCCTCGCCGGCCAGCACGTGGCCATCGAGTTCGGGCAGGGACAGCAAGCCGCCCCAGATGCCCGAGCCGGGACGCTGTTCCAGCAGCACCTGGCCATCGTCGATGATGACGAGCATGACGGCGTGTTTTTCCGGACTGGTTTTCTTCGGTTTGCGCACCGGTAAGTCTTTAACCCGATGGGTGGCGTAGGCCACGCAGCGCGGCTGCAGCGGGCAGCGGCCGCAATCGGGGCTGCTGCGCGTGCACAGGGTGGCGCCGAAGTCCATCAGGCCCTGTGTGTAGGCCTCGATGCCTGTCTCTGGCAGCAGCGCTTCGGCGCGGCGCCACATGGCTTCCTCGACCCGCTTTTCGCCGGGATAGGCGTCGATGCCAAACGTGCGCGCGAACACGCGCTTGACGTTGCCATCCATGATGGCCGCGCGCGTGCCGCTGGAAAACGCGGAGATGGCGGCGGCCGTCGAGCGGCCGATGCCGGGCAGGTCGGCCAGCAGGGCCGGGTCGCTGGGGAACACGCCGTCGTATTCGACCACCACGCGCTGCGCGCACTTGTGCAGGTTGCGCGCCCGCGTGTAGTAGCCAAGGCCGCTCCACTGCGCCATCACGTCTTCGACAGGCGCGCTAGCGAGGTCGCGCAAGGTGGGGAAGCGTTCGAGGAAGCGCGCGTAGTAGCCGAGGACGGCGGTGACCTGCGTTTGCTGCAGCATGATTTCGGACAGCCAGATCAGGTAGGCATCACGCGTGTTTTGCCAGGGCAGCGCGTGGCGGCCATGCTGCTTTTGCCAGGCGATGACGGTGGCGGAAAAAGTCGGGTCGACATAATCTTCAAAAGGTGCCATGCCCGTGGCGGGCGAGAGCGGATGCAGCAAACGTTTCATGCAGGATTCCAGTGTTCTGTTGTCTATGTTGCGCTGGCCGCGCGCAAAGTGGCCAGCAATTGCGCCAGCTGCGCCTTGTCGCGTTCGAGCGCCGCCAGGCTCGCCTCGAAGCCGGCGATTTTCTGTTCCAGGCTGCCCGTCGCGTCGTGGATGCGCTGGATCGAGGCAAAGCGCAGTTTCAGCTGTTCCTTGTACTCGACGATCTGCGCTTCGAGCGGTGCCATGATGACTTTCAGCCAGGCGCTGGCGTCGTCATTGGCGTTGGTGAAACTGCGGCGCACGCGCGAGGCGATGGTGTCGAAGAATTTTTCCATCAGCACGACGCGGCTGGTGGTGAGCAGGGTCGCCGTGCCGAACTGCTTATGGTAGACGGCTTCGATGTCGGCGATCTCCTGGCGGTAGCGGGCCAGCGAAAACGGCATCGGCAAGGCCAGTGCCAAACCATGTTCGGAGGCGAATTTACGGTACATCACGTTCATCATTTCCGTGATCTCGGCCGTCTTGCCTTCCGAGCGGTCCAGGTTGCTGGCAATGCGCTCGAAATACTGGCGCACGGCTTCGCGCAGGCCCGTGAAAAAGCGGCTGCGCTGCATGGCGGCGCGCACGCCGTCGATATCGTCGCGCACGATGTCCATGCCCAGGCTTGTGTACAGTTCCGTCGACAGGCGGGTAAACACGGCGCGCGTCGCCTGCAGCTTGAACAGGCTGCTGTCGAATTCCTTTTTCTCGATGTCGATGCGCCGCATCATGTGTGCGATCACGCTCTGGTTCTTGCCGCGCAGGCTGTGCAGCTCATGCAACTGCTCGGCGATGCCGCGCGCGCGGGCCGCCGCCTGCACCTGCTGCGCCGCTTCGATGGCGTCCAGGTCGAATGCCAGCTGGCGCCGGATGATGTCCTTGCGCGCGGGGATCAGCTCCTCGAACAGGGCCGTCTCCAGCGGCAGCAAGCGGCTCTTTTCCAGCAGCGCCGCATCGTCGTTGATTTTGCCTACCAAGGCTTTTTGCGCCGAGACGGGAAAAACCTGACTCGCGTCCAGCGTCAACAGATGCGCCACGCTGGCCTGCTGGCGTTCGATCGCCTGCGCCACCTCGGCATCGCCGCGCAATTCGTCCCACATGCTGTCGATCTTGTTGAGCACCACCAGGCGCCCCGCACCGGCGCCGATATGGTTGCGCCATACCTCGATATCGCTGCGCGTGACGCCCGTGTCGGCCGCCAGGATGAACAGCACCGCGTGCGCATTCGGGATCAGGTTCAGGGTCAGTTCCGGTTCCGTGCCGATGGCGTTCAAGCCCGGCGTGTCGAGGATGACCAGGCCCTGTTTCAGCAGCGGATGGGGGAAGTTGATGATGGCGTGGCGCCACATGGAGATTTCCACCTGGCCGTCCTCGTCGAGCATGGCGGGAGCATCCGCGTCGTCGGCGTCGTACAGGCCGTAGCGCGCCGCTTCCTCGACGCTGACTTTTTTCGTCAGGCTGACCTGGCGGATCGCTTCCTGCATGTCGCCGCCGGCCTCGATATTCAGGGGCAGAATGGTCCAGGCGGCGGGCAGGTCGCGGTAGTCGCTGGTCGACAGGTTCTGCGCGCGCGTCTCGATGGGCAGCAGCCGGATCGAGGGCGGCCAGGCCGCGTCGTACAGCAGCTCGGTGGGGCACATGGTGGTGCGGCCCGCGCCCGATGGCAGGATGCGCTGGCCGTAGCCGGCAAAGAAGATGGCGTTGATCAGCTCGGATTTGCCGCGCGAGAATTCCGCCACGAAGGCGACAGATAAACGGTCGTCGAGCAGGCGGGAACCACAGCGCGCCAGGCGCAGCGCGGAGGCGCCGTCGACCAGGCCCGCCGCGCTGGCGGCTTGCCGGTATGCCTGCAAGGCGGCCTGCACGTCCTGCCGCCAGGCGCTGTATTGTTCCAGGTCTCTGACCATCTGCTCCCCTTTACCTATGACTTACTTTTGACAATTCACGCAGTAGAACGTGGAACGCTGTCCCTGCACGATCTGGCGGATAGGCGCGCCGCACACGCGGCAGGGCTTGCCCGCGCGGTTGTACGTGAAATACGTCTGCTGGAAGTAGCCGGACTGGCCGTTCACGCCGATGAAGTCGCGCAGGGTGCTGCCGCCTTGCACGATGGCTTCGGCCAGCACGTCGCGGATCGCCTGCGCCAGTTTTTCGTAGCGCGCCAGGCCGATGCGCCGGGCTGGTGTCTTCGGGTTGATCCCCGCGCGGAACAGGCTTTCGGAACAATAGATATTGCCCACGCCGACGACGATGTCGCCCGCCATCAGCACCTGCTTGATGTTGGTGCCCTTGTTGCGCGTTTTTTCGAACAGCAGCTGGCCCGTGAAGCCGCCTTCCAGCGGTTCCGTGCCGAGTCCCCGCAGCAGCGCGTGACCGTCCAGCGGGCCGTCGGCCTCGTCGTGCCACAGCACGGCGCCGAAGCGGCGCGGGTCCGTCATGCGCAGCACCTGGCTGCCGCCGTCCGCATCTTCCACGACGAGGTCGAAATGGTCATGCTTTTGCGCTTCCGTCCCCGTCGGCAGCACGCGCAAATGGCCCGACATGCCCAGGTGGATGATCAGGGTGCCGTGGCGGAAGTGGATCAGCAGGTATTTGCCGCGCCGACCCGTCAGGCCGATGGTTTGCCCCGACAATTGTTCGCCCAGGGCAGGGGGGAAGGGCCAGCGCAAGCCGTCGCGGCGCAGCACGACGGAGCGCACGGCGCGCCCTTCGAGGTGGGGCGCGACACCGCGCCGTGTGACTTCGACTTCTGGCAATTCTGGCATAGGGCTCGAATGGTTGAAAACCGGGTAAAAAAACAGGCGGGTTGCCGGCCGAGGGCTGGCCCTGGCAGGCTACGCCGCCACGACGTATATATTTCGTTACATACGTGAAGTACGCGATAGTCGCGTTGGGCGTAGAATCAAACTTTGCCGTTTAGCCAGGATCAGCCTTTGAAAAACGCTTTCGCCATTGTAACCTTGTCCGCCCTGATGGCCACGCATGCCATGGCACAGACGCCTGTCGCCCCTGCCGATGCCGCGGCCAGCCCCTCTGCGTCCGCGCCCGCCGCGGCGCAGGAAGAGGGCGCCGAGTCCAAGGTGGACGCCAAAGCAGACGCCAAGGCGGATGGCTTGCCCAAGGTCGAATTGAGCAGCGACCTGCTGTACAAGCTGACCCGTGCGGAAATGGAATTCAAGAGCGGGCAGTGGCAAGGGCCGTACGTGACGATGATGGTGGCGGCGCAGCAGACGCGCGATCCGCGCCTGGCGCGCCGCGCGTCCGAAATGGCGCTGGCCGCCAAGCAGGGCAGCGAAGCGCTGGCGGCCATCCGTCTGTGGCGCGAGCTGGCGCCCGACTCGGACGAGGCAACGCAATTCTTCCTTGGCTTTGTCGTCCTGACCGACAAGATCGAGGAAGCGGAACCGATCTTCGCCGAACGCCTGGCCAATGCGCCGGGTGGCGCGCGCGGCGTGGCCCTGTTCCAGATGCAGCAGATTTTGTCGCGCTCGAATGACAAGCTGTATGCCTATTCGATGATGACGCGCCTGGTGCAGCCTTACCTGGACATGTTCGAAGCGCACCTGGTGCTGGCGCAGGGCGCCTTGTCGCTTGGCGAGCGTGACCGCGCCATCCGTGAAGCGAACAAGGCGCTGGCCATCAAGCCGAACTCCGAACTGGCCGCGCTGACCCTGGCGCAGGTGACGGGCGAACCCGAGGCGGCAAACAAGGTGCTGGCCACGTTCCTGCAAAGGAATCCGGACGCCGTCGAAGTGCGCGGCGCGTATGCGCGCCTGCTGGTCGAGCAAAAGCAGCTGGAGCCGGCGCGCGAGCAGTTCCTGCTGCTGCTGAAAAGCCAGCCCGATAACGTGGGCGCCCTGTATGCGCTCGGCATCGTGGCGCTGCAGCTGGAAGACACCAAGGGCGCGGAGCAGTACTTCAAGCGCTTCCTAGCCGTGCTGGAAAAAAATCCTGGCGATACGCGCGATCCGTTCAAGGCCCTGATGATACTGTCGCAGATCGCCGAGACGCGCGGCGACACGGCCGGCGCCATCGCCTGGCTCGACAAGGTCGACAACAGCGCGTCGGCCGGCTATGTCGAGGCGCGCTTGCGCCGCGCCCAGCTGATCGCCCGCGGCGGCAATCTCGATGCGGCGCGCAAGGCGCTGACGGAAATCGAAACGGACGATCCGGTTAGCCAGGCGCAGGTGCTGCTGGTCGATGCGCAATTCCTGCGCGACGCCGGCTACGTGCAAAGCGCGTACACGGTGATGGAAAACGCCTTGCTGCGTTTCCCCGACAATCCGGAACTGCTGTACGACTACGCCTTGCTGGCCGAGCGCCTGGATAAATTCGAGCTGATGGAAGCGAGCTTGCGCCGCGTGATGGCGCTGGCGCCCGACAACCAGCACGCGTACAACGCGCTCGGTTATTCGCTGGCCGAACGGGGTCTGCGCCTGGAAGAAGCCCATACGCTGATCGAAAAAGCGCTGCAGATGGCGCCCGGCGACCCGTTCATCATGGACAGCATGGGCTGGGTGCAGTTCCGCATGGGTAACCTGGCCGCGGCGGAAAACGCGCTGCGCCGCGCCTATGCCGTGCGTAGCGATCCGGAAATCGCCGTCCATCTGGGCGAAGTGCTGTGGCAGAAGGGCGACAAGGCCGAAGCGCAAAAGCTGTGGCGCGAGGCGCAAAGCAAGGACCCGAAAAACGATGCGCTGAAAAGTACGCTGGCGCGCTTGAATGTCAGTTTGTAGCGCAATGTTAACTAAAATCAGGGGTCAGACCCGCCGGGTCTGACCCCAGCTTTAAGCTGCTGGTTCTTTATAATTCCCATGTCAAAAAACCTCTTTGCTCTCACCGCCCTTTGCCTGTCCCTCTCGGCCTGCTCGACCCTGTCATCTCCGTTTGCGTCGTCCGTCGCCCCATCGGGCCAGAGCGTCGCGCCCTACCGCGAACAGGTCGAGCTGACGGGCCGCCTGAACGTCGTGTACCAGAAGGATGACAAGCCCGAATCGGCCACCGTCAATTTCAACTGGCAGCAGACGGCGCAGCGCACGGACGTGACCCTGTATTCGCCCGTCGGCAGCACCCTGGCGACGATCGCCGTCACGCCGCAGCAAGCCGTGTTGACGCAAAGCGGCAAGGCGCCGCGCAGCGCGCCCGATGTCGATGCCCTGAGCGCGCAGATGCTGGGCTGGTCCTTGCCCGTGTCGGGCTTGCGCGACTGGCTGCAAGGCCATGCCGTGGGTGCCGACGGCAAGCGCTTCGTCGCTTCGCCGGCCAACGACAGCGTCACCACGAAAGACGGCTGGCGCTTGCGCTATGTGTCGTGGCAAGATGCGTCTGACAATACACCGGGCGCCTTGCCCCAACCGCGGCGTATCGATGCCGAACGCAATGCCAGCGCGCAGGCCGATGCCGTCTCGCTGCGCATCGTGCTCGATGCCCCATCTGCTCAAGCACAATGAAGTTGACTACCCTGAATAACTGCCCGGCCCCGGCCAAGCTGAACCTCTTTTTGCACGTCAACGGCCGCCGCGCCGATGGCTACCATCTGCTGCAGACGGTGTTCCAGTTGCTCGACCATGGCGACACCTTGCACTTCACGCTGCGCGACGACACGGCGATCCGCCGCGTGACTGAACTGGCCGGCGTGCCGGAGGAGCAAGACCTGATCATCCGCGCCGCGGCACTGCTGCAGGCCGAAGTGCTGCGCCGCACGGGCGCCTTGCCGCGCGGCGTCGATATCGCCATCGACAAGGTGCTGCCCATGGGCGGCGGCTTGGGTGGTGGTTCGTCCGACGCTGCGACGGCCCTGATGGCCTTGAACCGCCTGTGGCAGGCAGGTTTGACGCGCGAGGAATTGATGGCGCTGGGCTTGCCGCTGGGCGCCGATATCCCGTTTTTCATCTTTGGCGAGAATGCCTTTGCCGAAGGCGTGGGCGAAGCCTTGCAGCCCGTTGCCACGCCCGAGTGCTGGTATGTCGTGATCGAGCCTGGCGTACAAGTGCCGACCGCCGCAATTTTTTGCGCGGAAGGCTTGACGAGAAATACCGAACCCGTCACAATAGCGGACTTTTCCAGGCACCTCGCAGAAGGAAACGATGCGGGCGGGTTTGGTAAGAATGATTTACAGCAAGTAGCATGCAGTCTTTTCAAGCCGGTAGCAGATGCGGTAGAATGGCTGGGTGCTTACGGTGAGGCCAGGATGACTGGTTCCGGTGCTTGTGTGTTTAGTGCGTTTGGCAGTCAGGAAGAAGCGGATGCGGTGCTCAGCAATGTGCCACCAGTCTGGATCGCCTGGAAGGCAAAAGCGCTGAATCGCCACCCGATGCTCACCATGTTGTAGAGAGCAAAAAAAGATTTTGCTTAGCGTCAAATAGTCGGTATAATACTGGCCAACATGACGGCAAGCAGTCAGTAACGTAGGGGAATCGCCAAGCTGGTTAAGGCACTGGATTTTGATTCCAGCATGCGAAGGTTCGAATCCTTCTTCCCCTGCCACCATTTCACCGTAGTCTGTCGATGCGAAGTTGGCGTCCAGTACGGGAAAAAGCAGATGTGCCGCCACGCGGCATATTCTAAACATGACTGACCGGGCCTATGCCCGGTTAGTGCTTTTCAAGACTTCTATATCACCTCTTGGGACTCCCATGGCTTACGAAAACCTGATGGTTTTTACCGGCAACGCGAATCCAGCGTTGGCAGAGGGGGTCGCAAAAAACCTCGGCATCCCTCTCGGTAAAGCAAACGTTTCGAAATTCTCCGACGGCGAAGTAATGGTCGAGATTAACGAAAACGTACGCGGCAAGGATGTTTTTGTTTTGCAATCCACCTGTGCTCCAACCAACGACAGCCTGATGGAAATCATGCTGATGGTTGATGCCTTGAAACGTGCTTCCGCTGGCCGCATCACCGCCGCCATTCCTTACTTCGGCTACGCCCGCCAAGACCGTCGTCCACGCTCCGCGCGTGTGGCGATTTCGGCCAAGGTGGTGGCGAACATGCTGGAAGAAGCCGGTGTCGAGCGCGTCCTGATCATGGACTTGCACGCCGACCAGATTCAAGGTTTCTTCGATATCCCAGTCGACAATATTTACGCTTCGCCAATTTTGCTGGGTGACCTGCAAAAGAAAAACTACCAAGATCTGCTGGTGGTGTCGCCGGACGTCGGCGGTGTGGTACGTGCGCGCGCCCTGGCAAAACGCCTGGGCTGCGACCTGGCCATCATCGACAAGCGTCGTCCAAAAGCGAACGTGTCCGAAGTGATGAACATCATCGGTGAAGTCGAAGGCCGCAACTGCGTGATCATGGATGACATGGTCGACACGGCAGGCACCCTGACCAAGGCTGCCGAAGTGCTCAAAGAGCGCGGCGCGAAAAAAGTCGTGGCGTATTGCACGCACGCGGTGCTGTCGGGCCCGGCGATCGACCGTATTTCGGCGTCGCCACTCGATGAGCTGGTCGTGACCGATACGATCCCCCTGTCCGAAGCGGCCCTGGCCTGCGGCAAGATCCGTCAATTGACGTGCGCGCCGCTGCTGGCCGAGACGTTCAAACGCATCATCAAGGGTGACTCCGTCATCTCGCTGTTCATCGACTGATTCGATCAGCAGTAACAGACGTAATGCCTGCGGCGCGACCGGCTTTTTGCCTGTTGCGCCGCAGTGTTTTAATTTTCGGGGTGTTTTGCACCCCATTTCCGAGGATTCCTGGTCGCGGGCATCCTCATAACACAAGGCGCAAGCCTTGTTCTTCTTGGAGTTTCACATGAAAGTTATCGCATTTAAACGCGAATTGCAAGGTTCCGGAGCGAGCCGCCGCCTGCGCATTTCCGGCCAAACCCCTGGTATCGTCTACGGTGGCGCTGAAGCCCCTGTGCTGATCTCGCTGGATCACAACGCCCTGTACCACGCGTTGAAAAAAGAAGTGTTCCACTCGTCGATCCTGGACCTGGAAATCGACGGCGTTTCCCAGCAAGTTCTGTTGCGCGACTTCCAAGTCCACGCATACAAACAACTGGTTCTGCACGCTGACTTCCAGCGCGTTGACGCATCGCAGCCTATCCACGTGAAAGTGGCTCTGCACTTCATCAACGCTGACGTTTCCCCAGCAGTCAAACTGCACGGCGCGACCATCAGCCACGTTGCCAATGAAATCGAAGTAGCTTGCCTGCCAGGCAAACTGCCAGAATTCATCAACGTTGACCTGTCGAACATCGACGTCGGCCACTCGCTGCACGTTGGCGACCTGGTCCTGCCAGCTGGCGTGACCGCTGTCACCCACGGCGCCAACCTGACCATCGCTACCGCTTCGGTACCGGCTGGCCACGTTGCTGCTGAAGCCGCTGCTGCTGAAGTTGTTGCTGACAAGAAGTAATTTTGCCGCCGCAGCAATGCGGTAGTCGCAAGGAAAAACCCGCCAGGTTCGCCGCGCGGGTTTTTTTCTGCCTGTTTTCACCGATAATGCTTTCTTTTACACTGCAGACACAGCCATGCCCATACGCCTGATCGTCGGCCTCGGCAACCCGGGACCCGAATACGAACAAACCCGCCACAATGCCGGCTTCTGGCTGGTGGACAATCTTGCCAACAGCTTGCCCGGCACGCGCTTGCAGCGCGATTCGCGCTACAACGCCATGCTGGCCAAGACCTCCATCGGTGGCAACGAAGTCTGGCTGCTCGAACCGCTGACCTTCATGAACCGCTCGGGCCAGTCCGTGGGCGCGCTGGCGCGCTTCTTCAAGATCGCCGCCGATGAAGTGCTGGTCGTGCACGACGAACTCGATCTGATGCCCGGCATCGCGCGCCTGAAAAAAGGCGGATCGGCCGGTGGCCACAATGGCTTGAAAGACATCACGGCCGCGCTGGGCACGCAGGATTACTGGCGCTTGCGCCTGGGCATCGGCCATCCGCGCACCCTGAGCCTGCAGCAGCAGGTGGCCGACTTCGTGCTGCACCGCCCGCGCCGCGAAGACCAGGAACTGATCGAGCAAGCGATCGACAAATCCTTGCAGGTGATGCCGCAGATCGTCGAAGGCAAGTTCGAAGCCGCGACCATGAAACTGCATACGGCCTAGTTATTTTCCTGCCTGGCCGAAGCCGGCCATGATGGTTTTCGCCATCTGCTGCTGGCTGGCCTGGGCGCTGCTGCCTTCGCCCGCGTTGGCGGCGATCAGCAAGCCGTCGCCGCTGCCGGGCGCCAGCGCGATCAGCGCGTGCCAGTAGCCGTTCGAGCCCAGGTGGGTGAGCACACGCTGCGGCGCTTGCGGTGGAAAATGCATCACGCCCCAGCCCAGGGCTGCATTCGTGTCGCCCTGCGCCGTGTGCAGCAAGATATACGTTTCCCGTTTCAACAGCTTGCCCTTGCCTTGTTCGCCGTGCAGTTGATCAAGCGCAAACTTGGCCCAGTCTTGCATGCTCAGGTGAATCTCCCCATCGGGCGCCATCATCAGCGGATTGCTGGCCATCAAGCCGGCAATCGGCTTGCCTTCCTTATGCCCCAGATTTTGCCCGCGCACGGTGGGGCCGAACGCGGCCCGCATGCCCAGCGGGCCGAACACTTCGGCCTGCATCAATTCTTCATACGTCTTGCCCGTGGCTTTTTCCGCGATGGCGGCGGCGATCATGGCGCCGCTGTTCGAGTAGTGCGATTCGCCGCGCGGCGCGGCCACTGGCGCGTCGGCCAGCGCGCGCTGCGCGTATTCCTGGCGCAGCAGCGGCAAGGGGCGCGTGTCCGCGTAGGTGGAATTGATCCACGCCTCGTCGGGATTGGGCGGCAGGCCGGCGCGGTGCGACAGCAGATCCATCAGGTTGACGTCGCGGTACTCGGCGCGCATGCCGCCAGCCAGCGCGGGCAGCATGCGCGACAGCGGCGCGTCCCACGACAGCACGCCCCGTTCCACCAGCCGCGCGATCAGGGTCACCGTCATGGCCTTGCCGTCCGAGCCGATATTCCACACATCATCGGCGCGCACGGCATCGTGGCCATCATTGGCGCGCACGCCAGCTTGTGCCTGCGCATCGATCTTGCCGTCGCGAATCACGAGTATGGCCATGGCCGGCACGCTCTTGTCGGCCAGCGCCTGCTGCAACATGGCGTTCACGTCATGGGCGCGGGCGGCGCCGCTGAGTAAAAAGGCGGTGCTGCAAACGAGCGAGGCAAGCAGGGTTTTCATGGTGTCTCCAGTCGATAAGGGTGATGGAACATGCTAAAATGTTCGCAAAACATGATTTAATTATTGTTTTACGATAATTTATTCTAACGGCAGTAGCCGCTTTCGTATACTTTTAAATATGAAAAAAAATCAGACGGCGCCCGCGGCGCTGAGCCGGCGCGTGCGCTACGGCGTTTCGGGATTCTTCCTGCTGTACCTGCTGCTGACGGTGCTGGGCTGGCTGGCGCCCGCGCCGGCCGTGCAGGGAGCCGTCGGCAACGCCGGCATGTATGAGCTGTTGCTGCAATTGCAGAGCCAGCCATTCGAGCGCCTGGCCGCCATGCCCTTGTGGCAGCGGGGACTGGGCCTGGCGCTGGCCTTGCCGGCCTTGTGCGTGCTGGGTGACGCCGTGCGCCAGCTGGCCGCGGTCTTGCGCCAGTTCGAGCAGGGCGTGTTTTTTACGCCGCAGGTAGCGCGGCACTTTCGCCGTTTCGCGGGCGGTTTGCTGCTGGGAACGGTGCTGACGTTGCTGGAACCGACCGTGCGCGGCATGCTGTTCGGCTTGCTGGAAGAGGGGACGAGCCAGTTGCGCCTGGTCATCGACATCACGGGCGGCGACCTGTGGACCTTGCTGCTGTGTTCCATTTTCTTTGCGCTGGCGCAAATCCTCCATGAAGGCAAGCGATTGGCCGATGAAAACAGCGGGTTCATCTGATGGGTATCGTCGTGCGCCTCGACCTGGTACTGGCCAGGAAAAAAGTGAAATCGAAGGAACTGGCCGCCTTCATCGGCATCACGGAACAGAATTTGTCTCTCTTGAAATCGGGCAAGGTGCGCGGCGTGCGTTTCGATACCCTGTCGAAGATTTGCGAAATGCTCGAATGTCAGCCCGGCGACATCCTGGAATTCGATGCGTCGCAGCCGGACGGCGGGGATGGCGGCAGTTAGCGGCACAGAGGGCGGTTTTTTTGAAGAGTTGGGTGCATAGAGGTACAATTGACCCTTACGAGCATTAATACAGCAAGATTATCCAGAAAACGCCGGTACAGGCCGTTTTTGCACCAGCCGCTTGCCGGCAAAATTGATTAATTAAAGGTTTTCCATGAGTCTCCAATGCGGTATCGTCGGCTTGCCGAACGTCGGCAAGTCCACCCTGTTCAATGCACTGACGAAAGCCGGCATCCCGGCTGAAAACTATCCGTTCTGCACCATCGAGCCGAACGTCGGCGTCGTCGAAGTGCCGGATCCGCGCATGGATGCGCTGGCCGCCATCGTCAAGCCGGAACGCATGGTCAACGCCATCGTGGAATTCGTCGACATCGCCGGCCTGGTGGCCGGTGCATCGAAGGGCGAGGGCCTGGGCAACCAGTTCCTGTCGCACATCCGCGAAACGGACGCCATCGTCAACGTCGTGCGCTGCTTCGAAGATGACAACGTCATCCACGTGGCTGGCAAGATCAACCCGCTCGACGATATCGAAGTCATCCAGACCGAACTGGCGCTGGCCGACATGGGCACCGTGGAAAAAGCCATCCACCGCGAAAACAAGAAAGCCCGCTCGGGCGACAAGGATGCGGCCAAGCTGCTGGCCATCATGGAACGCATGATGCCTTACCTGAACGACGCCAAGCCCGTGCGCGCCATGGGCCTGGACGCCGACGAAATGGAACTGATCAAGCCGCTGTGCCTGATCACGGCCAAGCCGGCCATGTTCGTGGCCAACGTGTCCGATTCGGGCTTCACGGACAACCCGCTGCTGGACCAGTTGACGGCCTATGCGCAATCGCAAAACGCCCCTATCGTCGCCATCTGCGCCGCGCTGGAAGCGGAAATCGCCGACCTGGACGATGCCGACAAGGGCGCTTTCCTGGCCGACATGGGCATGGAAGAGCCAGGCCTGGACCGTCTGATCCGCGCCGGCTACAAGCTGCTGGGCCTGCAAACCTACTTCACGGCAGGCGTGAAGGAAGTGCGCGCGTGGACCGTCCCTGTGGGCGCCACGGCACCGCAAGCGGCCGGCGTGATCCACACCGACTTCGAACGCGGCTTCATCCGCGCGCAAACCATCGCCTATGACGACTTCATCGCCTACAAGGGCGAAGCGGGCGCCAAGGAAGCGGGCAAGATGCGCGCCGAGGGCAAGGAATACGTGGTCAAGGATGGCGACGTGCTGAACTTCCTGTTCAACGTCTAATCCCGACCCGCTCCCGTACGGAGCCGCCACGAACCCTGCAAGTCATTGATTTGCAGGGTTTTTTATTGCCCGGATGGCCCAGCGGGTGCGGGATATGGTTGCGGCTGTCCTGTTTTTTACTATATAATGAGAATAATTCTCATTTATAATCCGATGCGCCTGTTCTTGCCGGCCGTTGGCGACAGGAAGGGTATCGTGAGCACCGCCGAGTTAGCGCTTCAGCAGCAAGTCAGCAGTCTGTACACCGACCACCATCACTGGCTGCGTGGCTTGCTGCGCCGTAAACTCGGCAATGCCTTCGATGCGGCCGACCTGGCGCACGACGTGTACCTGCACCTGATGAAGACGGGCAGGGTGCCGCCGGCCGGGGAGTCGCGCCGCCATCTGACGCAGATCGCCAACGGCATGGTCATCGACCTGTACCGCCGCCGCCAGATCGAAACGGCCTACCTGGAAGTGCTGGCCCTGGTGCCCGAAGCGCTGGCGCCGTCCGAGGAAGAGCGCGCGCTGGTGATCGAGGCGCTGACGGAAATCGACGCCGTGCTGCACCAGCTGCCCGCCAAGGCACGCAAGGCCTTGTTGCTGTGCAAACTCGATGGCCTGAGCTACCGCGACATTGCCACCGAATTGCAGGTGTCCGTCTCGTCCGTCGAAAAATACATCGCCGCCGGCCTGCTGGCCTGCTACCAGGCCATGCACGCCCAAGGCGCCTGAACCATGGATGTGGTGATTGCACCGGCCATCGTGCAGCAGGCGGCCCAATGGATGGCGCGCCTGTGGTCCGATGACGCCAGCGACGAAGACCGGGCTGCCTGTGCACGCTGGTGCGCCGCCCATCCGCACCACGCCATCGCCTGGCAGCGTTTGCAGGCGTTCGAGGGCAAGCTGCACAGCGTGCCGCGCGACGCGGCCCGGCATGTGCTGCGCGAACCGGCGCCGGCCGCCTACCTGAACCGCCGCCGTGCCCTGAAACTGCTGGCCGTGCTGCTGCCCGTGGGCGGCATGGCCTACATGCTGCGCGGCACGGATGCGTGGCAAGTGGCCACGGCAGGGCATGGCACGGCCACGGGCGAGATCCGCGAGATGACCTTGCCGGACGGCACGCGCGTGATGCTCGCTTCCGCTTCCGCCATCGATGTGCGCTTCGATGCCAGCGAGCGCTTGCTGATACTGCGCAGCGGCGAAATCCTCGTCACGACGGCGCACGATCCCGATCCGGCCCAGCGGCCTTTCCGCGTGCAGGGCCGCCATGGCACGGTGCAGGCGCTGGGCACGCGTTTTACTTTACGCCAAGACGAATACACGTCGCGCGTGGCCGTCTTCGAGGGCGCCGTCGAGGTGCGTCTCGCGCATGCGCCGGGCCGTCCCGTGCGCATCGACACGGGCCAGGGCGCCGTCTACTCGGCCGACATCGTGCAGTCTGGCGCACCCGCGTCCGCCAGCGCCGCGGCCTGGGCCAAAGGGGTGCTGGTGGCCGACAACATGCGCCTCGATGAGCTGCTTGCGGAACTGGCCCGCTACCGTCCCGGCCTGCTGCGCTGCGACCCGGCCGTGGCCAGCCTCACCGTCAACGGCGTGTTTTCCTTGCGCGATACGGACCGCGCGCTGCACAACCTGGCGCTGGCCTTGCCCGTGCAAATCGTTGCGCGCACGCGCTACTGGGTGACCGTCCAGGCCGCTGCCTGACAATTTCGCGGACCCGATTGAGGGTTTTGCATTCTCGTTCGGGATATAGGGTGAGAGCCACCTTTATCCATTGAACTTATGCACGCTTTTTCCCGTTTTTCCCATGAGTAGCCCAAGCCGCCAAGCCGGCCCGATCAGCCGGATACTGCAGCCCATCCGCGGGCGCCTGATCGCCGCCGCCGTGCTGGCCGGTATGGGTTCCATGCTGACCCTGGTGCCGCTGGCCGGCATTGCGCACATCGCCAGCATCGCCCTGGCCCCTGCGGCCACGCAGCTTGGCATCTGGCCCACCATTCTCGCCAGCGTCGCCTGCCTGTTTGCCGGCATGGCCCTGATCACGCTGGGCGAGCTGGCCGCGCATCTGGCCGACAACCGCCTCACCCATCAATTGCGCCTGCAAGCCATGCAGCACCTGGGACAGGTGCCGCTGGGCTGGTTTACCAGCCGCGCCTCGGGCGAGGTCAAGCAGGCGATGCAGGACGATATCAATACCCTGCACAGCCTTACCGCCCACTTCTATACGACGACGGGGCGCGCCGTGGGCGCCATCGCCATCTCCGTCATCTATCTGTTCGCCATGGACTGGCGCCTGGCTCTCGTCGCCATCCTGCCATTTCCCGGCTTTTTCCTGTTCTTCGGCCGCGCCATGAAGGCCAGTGGCGGCAATATGGAGCAATTTGTCGCCGGCATGGGGCGCATCAACAATGCCGTGGTGGAATTCGTCAACGGCATCCCAGTGGTCAAGGCCTTTGGCGCCACGGGACGCGCGCACGGCAGCTACCGCGCCGCCGTCGATGCGTTTGCCGAGGCGTTTGCCGCGTTTACGCGCCCCCTGGTTGGCTCCATGGCGAATGCCAATGCGCTGATCGCGCCCGTCGCCGTGCTGGGCGTGGTGGTGCTCGCCGGCACCGTGTTCGTGGCGCTGGAGGCGATGGCGCCCGTCGATATCCTGCCGTTCGCCCTCGTGGCGCCCGGCATTTCCGCACCGATGCTGCTGCTGCATTACCTCACGCATGACCTCAACAATGCCACGGGTGCGGCCCAGCGCGTGCAAGCCTTGCTCGACACGCCCGTGCTGGCGCAGCCGGCGCCAGGCCAGCAGAAGTTGCCAGTTGGTACCGAGATTCGCATGGAAAATGTGGGCTATGCCTACGATGGGCACAACAAGGTGCTGTCGGACATCACGCTGACTTTGCAGCCCGGCACGGTGACGGCCATCGTCGGCGCTTCCGGCTCCGGCAAGTCGACCCTGGCGCGGCTGCTGCTGCGCTTTTTCGACCCGACAGAAGGGCGCATCACCTTGGGCGGCGCCGACCTGCGGCACATCGCCACGCCAGAGCTGTACCGGCGCATCGGTTTCGTGCTGCAGGAAGTGCGATTGATCCACGCCAGCGTGCGCGAGAACATTGCGCTGGGCCGCCCATCGGCCAGCACGCACGAGATCGAAGAGGCGGCGCGCCTGGCGAACATCCACGAGCGCATCCTGGCCTTGCCGCGCGGCTACGATTCCGTCATCGGCGAGGATGCGCAGCTGTCCGGCGGCGAGTTGCAGCGCGTCAGCATCGCCCGTGCCGTGCTGCTCGATCCATCCGTGCTGGTGCTCGATGAAGCGACGGCCGCAGCCGACGCGGAAAACGAAGTGGCGATCCAGGATGCCCTGTCGCGCTTTGCCCAAGGCCGCACCCTGCTGGTGATCGCGCACCGGCTCGACACGGTCATGCATGCCGACAACATCGTCGTCGTCGAGAACGGCGCCATCGCCGAGCAGGGCAGCCATGCCGGCTTGCTCGCCCACCAGGGCCGCTATGCGCAACTATGGGCGCTGGGCGGCTATCAGGATTCCCAGGAAGATGCGGTGCTCCCATGCTGAAAACGTTTATTCAACTGCTGGGCGATGATGCGCCCGTGTTCCGCCGCTATTGCGCCATGGCGCTCGCATATGGCGTGCTGAGCGGGCTGACGATCACGGCGCTGGTATTGGCTCTGGGCCGGCTGCTGGCCGGCGATACGGGCGGCGCGGCCCTGTGGCTGATCGTGCTGCTGGCCGGGCTGGTCGCTTGCTGGGCCTGGCGGCGCCAGGTGGAGAAAGCGGGCGTGCGCGTGGGCGTGACGGTCTTGCAAGGGGCGCGACAGCGCCTGGGCGACCACGTGGCGCGCCTGCCCGTCGGCTGGTTTACGCCGGAGAATACGGCCAAGCTGGGCCACGTCATCACGCAAGGCATGATGAACGTCGCGCAGCTGCCTGCCCACGTGCTCACGCCCGTGATTTGCGGCGCCGTCACGCCCGTGGTCTTGCTGGCCGCGCTGTTCGCGCTGCATTGGCAGCTGGGCGTGGTCGCGCTGCTGGCGCTGCCCCTGCTGGGCGGTGCCTTGCGGCTCACGGCGCACCTGGGCCAGCGCGCCGACGATGCCTACCACCATCATTTTGCCCAGACCAGCCAGCGCCTTGTGGAGTTTGCGCAAGCGCAATCCGTTTTGCGCGCATTCGGTGGCGCAGCTGAAGGCGGCACGCGTTTCCTGCAGCAAGCCATCGACACACAGCGCCACGCGGGCACGCGGCTCATTTATCTGTCGGCGCTGTCCTCGGTGCTGAACGCCTGGACCGTGCAAGCCATCTTCGCCGTCTTGCTGGCCGTTGCCGCGAGCCTGCTCGGTACGGCAGCGGCTGCGGCAGATGTCATCGCCGTCATCGTGGCATTGCTGCTGGTGGTGCGCTTTGTCGACCCGCTGCAGGAAGTGGCCAGCTATGGCGAAGTGCTGCGCGGTGCGCGCGGCCCGCTGGACGCTGCGCGCGATATTTTCGCCGTACAGCCCTTGCCGGAAGCACACAAGCCGCAAGCGCCGCGCGATGCTTCGGTCGAATTGCGTGGCGTGCACTTCCGCTATGCGCCGGACCAGCCCGACGTCTTGACGGACATCAACCTGCAGATTGCGCCGGGCAGCATGACGGCACTGATCGGCGCTTCCGGTTCAGGCAAGACGACCCTCGTACGCCTGATTGCGCGCTTCTTTGACGCCAGTGCAGGCACGGTGCTGGTGGGCGGCGTCGATGTGCGCGACATGTCCAGCGAGCAATTGGCCGGTCAGATCAGCCAGATCTTTCAGGACAGTTATCTGTTCCAGGGCAGCATCGGCGACAACATTCGCATCGGCAAGCCGGACGCCAGCGATGCCGAGGTGCTGGAAGCGGCGCGCCAGGCTGGCGTGGCCGAGATCATCGCCCGC
The DNA here is from genome assembly GCF_001758715.1 of Janthinobacterium sp. HH104. Lineage (NCBI taxonomy): Bacteria > Pseudomonadati > Pseudomonadota > Betaproteobacteria > Burkholderiales > Oxalobacteraceae > Janthinobacterium > Janthinobacterium sp. HH104. The sequence continues at coordinate 76,414 of NZ_LRIB01000054.1, forward strand.
TTGCCGCAGGGGCTTGCGACGCCGGTGGGCGAGGGCGGCGCGCGCCTGTCCGGCGGCGAACGCCAGCGCATCGCCATCGCGCGCGCGCTGGTCAAGGATGCACCGATTCTGCTGGTCGACGAGGCGACCGCCGCGCTCGACGCGGAAAACCAGGCCGCCATCGCCGAAGCGCTGGCGCGGCTGCGCGGCAAGCGCACGGTGATCGTCATCGCCCATCAGTTGTCGACGGTGGCCATGGCCGACCAGATTGTCGTGCTCGATGGCGGCACCCTGGGCGAGCAGGGCGCGCCAGCCATCTTGCGCGCGCAGGGCGGCCTGTATGCGCACTTCCTGGCCCAGCGCCAAGCGGCCAAGGGCTGGCGCATCGCCGCGCCCGCGTGTCCGGCTGGAACGGAGTCCGGCATTTGACACACGCGCGTCTGCTTTTCCTTTTCGTGCTGCTGTGCTGCGCCTCCTTGCTGGTTGGCGCCAGGCAGATGGAGTGGGCACAACTGTTGTCATCGTCCGGCGCGCTGTCCGACGATACGTGGCTGACCCTGACGGCCAGCCGGCTGCCGCGCCTGGCGGCGCTGGTGCTGACGGGCGTGGGCCTGTCCGTGTGCGGCGTCATCCTGCAGCACATCGTGCGCAACAAATTCGTCGAGCCGGCCACGTCGGGCGGCCTCGATGCGGCCAAGCTGGGCATCCTCGTTGCGCTGACCGTGGCGCCGGCAGCGGGCACGGCCGGCAAGATGGCGTTCGCGCTGGCCTTCTGCCTTGCCGCCAGCGTACTGTACGTGGCCCTGATCCGCCGCATCCGCTTCAAGAACACGATTCTGGTGCCCGTGATCGGCCTCGTGTATGGCGGCGTGCTCAGCGCCGTGGCCGAGTTTTATGCCTACCGCAACAACATCCTGCAAAGCATGCAGGGCTGGCTGCTCGGCGATTTTTCGCGCATCGTGCAGGGCAACTATGAAATCATTTATCTGATCCTGCCCATCGTTGCCCTCACGTATGTGTACGCGCAGCGTTTTACCGTGCTGGGCATGGGCGAGGGCATGGCCACCAGCCTGGGCCTGAATTATGCGGGCACGGTGGCGCTGGGCCTGATGCTGGTGGCCGTCACGGTGGCGGCCACGGTGATCACGGTGGGGGCCATTCCGTTCGTCGGACTGGCCATCCCGAATCTGGTGGCCTTGCGCTATGGCGACAAGCTGGAGCGTACCCTGCCCATCGTCGCGCTGTGCGGCGCGTCGCTGCTGCTGGCCTGCGACATCGCCGGGCGATTGCTGATCTATCCATTTGAAGTGCCGATCGGCCTGACGGCCGGTGGCGTGGGCGGCCTGCTGTTCCTCATCCTGATCATCCGGGGGCGGCGATGAAGCGGTTCTTGAATCAACGGATGCTGTGGCTTGCCGTGTTTGCTTTGGCGCTCGCTTTCCTCTTCCTCGGCGCCAATCTCGACTTCGATTACGTCATCCCAAAGCGCCTGTCGCGGCTGGCCGCCATCGCCATCGGCGGCGTCTGCGTGGCCGTGTCGTCGATTGTTTTCCAGACCATTGCCGGCAACCGGATACTGACACCAGCCGTCATGGGTTATGAAGCCGTGTACCTGCTGCTGCAATCGCTGCTGATCCTCGCGATGGGCATGCACAGCGTGGTGCTGCTGGGACAGAACGGCAATTTTGTCGTGTCGATTGCGCTGATGCTCGCGTATTCCTGGGCCATCCACTATTGGCTGTTTCGTGATGGCAAGAACAACGTGTATTTTCTGCTGCTGCTGGGTTTTGTGCTGACGATGGTGATCGGCACGTTGACCCAGTTCATCCAGCTGCGTATCAGCCCCGGTGAATTTGCCATCTTGCAAGGCTTCAGCCAGGCTTCGTTCAACAAGGCGCAGCCGGTGCAATTGCTGTACTCGGCCCTGCTGGCGGGCGCCGCCTGCGCAGCCGTGGCGAAGACCCTGCCGGCGCTCGACGTGCTGGCGCTGGGGCGCGAGCAGGCGATTTCGCTCGGCATCGATTACCGGCGCATGGTGCGGCTGCAGCTGGCGCTGATCGCCGTGCTGGTGGCCGTGTCGACCAGCTTGCTGGGCCCCACGGCCTTCATGGGCATCTTTGTGGCGAACACAACGTATGCCCTGGCCCGTACGGGGCGTCACCGCGCCACCTTGCCGCTGGGCTGCGCCATCGCCATCGCCATCTTCCTGGCCGCCCAGCTGCTGGTCGAGCACGTTTTCAACTACCGGACCACGGTTGGCATCCTGGTCAACCTTGTATGTGGCGTGTATTTCCTCGCGCTCATGGTCCGCACCCGGGGTACCGCATGATCCACGTCAATCAGATCGAAAAAAGCTACGGCACCAGGCGTGTGCTGGACAACGTCAGCGTGCAGTTTCCCAAGGGAAAAGTGACGTCCTTGATCGGCCCGAATGGCGCCGGCAAGACCACCTTGCTGATGCTCATCGCGCGCTTGCAGCAAGCGAATGGCGGCGAGATTGCGATAGACGGGCGCAGCATCGCGGCGATCAAGATCCAGGACTATGCGAGACTGGTGGCCACCCTGCGCCAGTCTCCCGATTTTCATTTGCGCCTGACGGTGGAAGAGCTGGTCGCCTTTGGCCGCTTTCCCTACAGCCGGGGTAGCTTGACGCGGCAGGACCGGCAAGCCATCGACGAGGCCATCGCCTTTTTGTCGCTGGACAATCTGCGCCTTGCCTACGTCGATGAGCTGAGCGGCGGCCAACGCCAGATGGCCTTCCTGGCCATGACGATCGCCCAGCAGACCGATATTTTGCTGCTCGACGAGCCGCTCAACAACCTCGACATGCAACACGCCGTGCAGATCATGCGCGCGTTGCGCCGCCTGTGCGACGAGCAGGGCCGCACGGTGATCCTGGTGATCCACGACATCAATTTCGCCGCCAATTATTCGGACCACATCGTCGCCATGCAGGGTGGCGCCGTGCGCTTTTCCGGCCCTGTCGACGAGGTCGTCACCGAGGCACGCTTGCGATTGTTGTACGGCATCGATTTTCACATCATGCGCAATGAGCGCGGCTGCGTCTGCAATTACTTTACCCCCACAGGAGCTTGAGATGATCTGGAACAAATCCCGCTGCGCGCTGGCCGTGCTGCTCGCCGCCATGGCCGCTCTGCAAGGCTGCACCGACAAGGTGGCCACGGCGCCGCCGGCACTTGCCGCTTCCGCGTCGGAGCAGGCATTTACTCCCGTCACCATCGTGCACAAGCTGGGCACGACGGTGATCCAACATCGCCCGCAGAGGGTGGCCGTGCTCGACATGAACGAAGTCGATTTCCTCGACCAGCTGGGCGTGCCCGTGGCCGGCATGGTGAAGGATTATGTGCCGCATTTCCTCACGCGCTACAAGGATGACCAAGCCATCCGCGACCTGGGCGCCATCGTGCAGCCCAATCTCGAGCATATCCACGCGCTCCAGCCCGATCTGGTGCTGATGACGTCGATCCAGGCCAACCATTACAAGGAACTGAGCCAGATCGCGCCCACCTTGCATTTCGACGTGGACTACCAGAACAGCGATAGCAAGCATATCGAGGTGGTCAAGCAGCACTTGCTGACGCTGGGGCGTATCTTTGGCAAGGAAGACGTCGCCAACCTGAAAGCCGCCGAACTCGACGCCAAGGTGGCGGACGCGCGCAAAATGATCCAGGACCGTCCCGAGAAAGCACTGATCGTGCTGCACAACAATGGCGCCTTCAGCTCATTCGGCGTGCAGTCGCGCTACGGTTTTGTCTTTGATGCGCTGGGCGTGAAACCCGCCAGTTCGGCCATCGAAGCGGGCTTGCATGGCCAGCCCATTTCCAGCGAATTCATCCAGCAAGCCAACCCCGACATCATCTATGTTGTCGACCGCACGGCCGTGATGGAGCACCGCCCCGTCATGACGGCCGAACAGATGGCCAATCCGCTGCTGCGCCAGACCATGGCCTGGAAGAACGGCCGCGTCGTCTTCGTCGATGCGGACGCCTGGTACATCACGGCGGCCAGCGTGACGTCGCTGAAACGGGTGATTGACGACGTGCTCAAAGGTTATCAATGATATTTTCGTAATGATTCGTATTTAGATTGAGGGTTTTGCCTTTTCGTTCGGGAGATAGGGTGAGAACAAGCAATCATCCCATCTGAAAGGATTTACTGTATGACACACCGCATGGCAACGCGCCACCTTCCCGCCTTGAATCTGAGCCGCATCGCCACCGCCGTGCAACTGGCGCTCATCACGGGCTTGACCGTGGGGGCGCTGGGCGTGGCGGCCCCGTCAGCCTACGCGCAAGCGGGGACGGGCCCGGCCCGGCAAGCATTCAGCGTGCCGGCCGGTGCGTTGGGCTCGGCGCTCAACATTTTCGCCGCCGAGGCGGGCGTGGAATTGACGGTCGAGGCTAGCCTGCTGCAAGGCAAGAACAGCGCCGGCCTGTCCGGCAGCTACAGCGTGCCCGAGGGTTTTTACGAATTGCTGCGCGGCCACGGCTTGCAAGCCGTGCGCGAGGGCAATGGCAGCTATACGGTACGCCGCGAAGCGGCGCACAGCGCCGCCGCCGAGGCAGCCGCCACCATGCCGGCCGTGACGGTGTGGGGCAAGGGCAACATGGTGACGGATGCCTATGCCGGTGGGCAAGTAGCGTCCGGCGGCCGCGTGGGATTTTTGGGCGACAAGGATTTCATGGAAACCCCGTTCAACACCATCAGCTATACGGATAAATTCATCGAAGACCGGCAGGCGCGCGACATCACCGATGTGATTTCCGCCACCGATCCCACCGTCTTCAGCAGCGGCATGACGGGCATCATCGGCGAGAATTATTCGATACGGGGCTTCAGCTCGAATATCGGCGACGTCGCGTTTGGCGGCCTGTACGGCATCTCGCCCTACTACCGCACCTCGCCTGAAATGTTCGAGCGCATCGAGGTGCTGAAGGGACCGTCAGCATTGCTCAATGGCATGCCACCGGGCGGCTCGGTAGGCGGCAGCATCAATCTCGTGCCCAAGCGCGCGGGCGATACGCCGCTGGCGCGCGTGACGGCATCGTACATGTCGGACGCGCAATGGGGCGGCCATGTGGACTTGGGTCAGCGGTTCGGCGAGCATAAACAATTCGGCATCCGCGTCAACGGCGTCTACCGCGATGGCGAGGGCGCCATCGACCATCAGAAAAAGAAGACCAAGCTCGTCTCCGTGGGCCTGGACTGGCGTGGCAACGGTGCGCGCCTGTCCGCCGACCTGTACCACAGCGAGGACCGCGCCGATGGCTTGAACCGGGGCGTCAACCTGGCCCCCGGCTTGCCCGTGCCGCGTCCGCCGAAAGCGGAAACCTTGTTGAATCCCAGCTGGGCGTTCTACGATACCAAGGACAAGGGCGCCATGTTGCGCGGCGAGCTGGACCTGAACGGGCAAGTGATGGCGTATGCCGCCGTGGGCGCCAGCCGGGCCGACTACCAGTCGACGGGCGCGTACCTGATCCAGGTGTTCGACACGGCTGGCGACTACCGCACCAATCTTGCCGACCTAGGTTTTGATGTGGAAAAGCAGTCGGCGGAAGCGGGTTTGCGAGGCAAGCTGCGCACGGGCGATATCGGCCATCAATGGGCCGTCAACGCCACGTATTATCACCACACGGACAAGCAGTACGGGCGCAGAAATACCCTGGCAAAAGACTGGATCACGAATATCTATAACCCAGTCTGGGGTCCGGCGACGCGCTTCGAGGCGCCGCAAATTTCCAAGGCGGAACTCCGCCTGGCCAGTATCGGCCTGGTCGACACGCTTTCTTTTGCGCAAGACAAGGTGCAGCTGACGGTGGGCTTGCGCCGCCAGGAAGTGCTCAGCGATAACTTCAACATCAAGACGGGCGCGCGCACCTCGCGCTATGACGAAGGCGCCACCACGCCGGCCGTCGCCCTGCTGGTCAAGGCGAGCAAGACGATTTCCCTGTATGGCAATTACATCGAAGGCTTGAGCCAGGGCGCCACGGCGCCGTTGACGGCGGCCAACTCGGGCGAGGTCTTTGCGCCATACAAGTCGAAGCAGGCGGAGCTTGGCCTCAAGGTCGACCTGGGCGAGTTCGCGCATACGGTCAGCATGTATGAAATCAAGCGGCCCAGCAGCTATGTCGATCCCGTCAGCAATATCTTTTCCTTTGGCGGCGAACAGCGCAACCGCGGCATCGACTGGGGCTTCTTCGGTTCGCCCCTGCGCGACGTGCGCCTGATGGGCGGCGTGGCGTATGTCGATCCGGTCTTGAGCAAGACGCCGGGTGGCGCCAACCAGGGCAAGCAGGCAACGGGCGTGCCCAAACTGCAAGCCAAGCTCGGTGTCGAATGGGATACACCCGCCATCCCCGGCGTGACCCTGACGGCGAATGCGACGGCGGCATCGAAGCAATACATCAATGCCGACAATTCGATGTCCGTGCCGGGCCGTACCGTGTTTGATCTGGGCGCCCGCTATGCGACGAAGGCGGCGGGCCGGCCGTTGACCGTACGCGCCAGCGTGACGAACGTCGGCAACAAGGCATACTGGGCGTTGCCGCAATGGACCAGTCTGGGCCTGGGCGCGCCGCGCACGGTCATGCTGTCGGCCACGACGGAGTTTTAAGCCGTCTTGTTGCTATTCGTCCGCGCCCCGCGCCAGGCTGTCCGAGCGCCGCCACGTCCACATCAGGCCGATGCCGGCCGAGGTGCCGCTGTTCTGGCGCAGCAGGGGGCTGGCGCGGTTGGCGGCGCCTGAGTAGTTGTCATAGCGTAAGAAGGCAAAGGCGCGCCAGTCCTGGTGCAGCCGGTACGAACCGCCCAGACCCAGCCGCGTGAGCATCAGCCCGCTCTTTGCCGCATACGCTGGCCGCTGCGCCGTGGCAAACGCGGGGCTGACGCCATAAAAATAATCGGTGATGGCAGCATTGCCCAGCACGGCGCCCAGGCTGGCGTCGACATGCCATGCCTGCTGCCCGCCTTGCAGTCCATACACGAAACGCGGCTCGAACGTGGCGCCCTGGCGGCGCAGGCCGCCGCGCGCTTCGATGACGGCGCGCAACGGTAGTTCCAGGCCCAGGCGGCTGTGCTGCGTCGGCTCGGCCAGCTTGATTTTCAGGCGCGGGCCAAATTCCACCAGGGTGCCCAGGTCGGGCATGCCGCGCCGGGCCGGCACGTCGCTGGAGCGGGCCGGCAAGGACAGGGCAAAACCGATATCGAAGTCGAGGCGGTCCGTATCGAGCAGGCGCGCGCCCACGCCCGAGCGGTCGGCGCGCAACACTTTCCCGCGATAAATCAGATAGGGCAGGGCCAGGCTGCGCGTCGAGCGTTCGCTGGCGCCGGGATAGGCGGGCGTGACGGCCGTGCCGCCAAATACGCCCGCTTCCCATAAGGGTAGCGGTGCTTCGGCGGCTTGCGCCGGCGCCATGGCGGCGGAGAAGGCACAGGCGGCCAGCAAGGTGCGGGCGGTGTTCATCGAGGAAATCCGCAAGGTTTGCCGGCCTGTAGCGATTCCAGCGCCTTGTCGCTGAGGGCGCTCGATTGACCGCTTTTCTTTGCCAGCGCGATGGCGCGGCTGAAATGAAAGGCGGCCGCGTCGTCGCGGCAGGCGGCGCTGGCGGCGCGCCCGGCTTCGTGGTGCAGCCGCGCCTGCCAAGCGAAATCGCCATGGCCCAGTTCGGCATTGCCAGCGGCGTCCGCGTAGTTGCGTATCGCTTGCGCCCAGTCGCCCTGGCTGGCCGCTTCCCGCGCGAACTGCTCCTGCTGCGCCGCCGTGCGCAGTTCGATTTGCGTGGCGCAGGCGCCCAGGGCCATCAGGACGAACGGCAGGACGAGGCAAGTGCGGAAGGACATGAGTGTGGACATGGCGCCACTGTAGCGCATGGGAAGGGGCGCACGTTTGCGCTGAACGCGTGAATCTGGGCTTTTTTGTAGCACTGATGACATATAATTTGCACACGACTTTGTTATCTTTGACACATCACCGAACAGGAGCACCATGTTTTCACGTAAATTTCATTCTTGTGCACAGCTGATGCTGGCTACCTTGCTGATGGGCTTTGTCGCGGCCTCGCCTGCGCGTGCGCAGCAGGCGGCCGTCAAATTGCCGAACGTGGTGATCCTGGCAACGGGCGGCACCATCGCCGGCAGCGGCGCCGACAGCACCACCACCGTCGGCTACACCTCGGCCACCGTGGGCGTCGAACGCCTGATCGCGGCCGTGCCGGAACTGAAGAAAGTGGCAAACGTAAAAGGCGAGCAAGTATTCCAGATCGCCAGTGAAAGCATGGGCAACAGCCACTGGCTGACCCTGGCCAAGCGCATCAATGTGCTGCTGGCCTCGAACGATGTCGATGGCGTGGTCGTCACGCACGGCACCGACACCATCGAGGAAACGGCGTATTTCCTGAACCTGACCGTGAAAAGCCACAAGCCGGTCGTGGTCGTGGGCGCCATGCGTCCATCGACGGCCATCTCGGCTGACGGCCCCATCAACCTGTACAACGCCGTGTTGCTGGCCGGTAGCAAGGAAGCCGTGGGCAAGGGCGTGCTGGTGGCCTTGAACGACCAGATCAATGCCGCGCGCGAAGTGAGCAAAACTAACACCTCGACGACGGATACCTTCAAGTCGCCGGAACTGGGCATGCTTGGATACATCCAGGGCAGCAAGCCTTTCTTCTACCGCCAGTCGACGCGCAAGCACACGCTGGAATCGGAATTTGACATCAGCAAGCTTGATGCCTTGCCGCAAGTGGACATCGTCTACGGCTACGCCAACATGAACCGTGTCGGCATGGACGCCTTCATCGCCGCTGGCGCCAAGGGCATCATCCACGCTGGCGTGGGCGATGGCAGCGTGGCCGCACAAATGAAGCCGGCCCTGGTGGAAGCGCGCCAGAAGGGCGTGCTGATCGTGCGTTCGAGCAGAGTCGGCCAGGGCATCGTGGCGCGCAATGGCGAAGCGAACGACGATGAACTCGACAGTGTCGTCTCCGACACCCTGAACCCGCAAAAAGCCCGCATCCTGCTGATGCTGGCCCTGACCAAAACGAATAGCACGCAAGAAATTCAGCGTATTTTCTACACGTATTAATCACTGCTACGCCACACTCAGCCTTATTGGCTCAGTGTGGCTGATTTACGCTTGCCCGCTTTGCTGCCATACTTCGCTTCTGAATAATTTCCTGACAGAAGCTGCAACACTGTCTCCGGTTCATGGCCATCCTGTCCGACATCATTCTGTATCCCATCAAATCGTGCGCCGGCATCCATTTGCGCGAGGCGGTCCTGACGCGTTCAGGGCTGATGAGCGAGCACGTGTTCGACCGCGAATGGATGGTGGTCGATGAGCAGGGCCGCTTCCTGACCCAGCGCGAACATCCGCGCATGGCGCTGATCGTGCCGTCCATCAAGGCCACCACCCTGGAATTGCGCGCGCCGGGCATGCTGCGCCTGGAAATCGAGCTGGGATTGCCGCATCCGCAACACTCGCCCATGCTCGACGTGCAAGTGTGGGACGATTGCGTGCGCGCCTACGATTGCGACGACGTCACGGCCACCTGGTTTTCCAACGCCATCGGCGTGCCGTGCCGCCTGGCGCGCTTTCACCCGGATGTGGTGCGCGCCACCAGCACCACATGGACGGACGGCATTGCCGCCGAGACCATGTTTGCCGATGGTTATCCGGTGCTGATCGCGGGCAATGCCTCGCTAGCCGACGTGAATGACAAGCTGCGCGCCGCTGGCCGTGACGCGCTGCCGATGAACCGCTTCCGCCCCAACCTCGTCATCGGCGATATCGGCGCCTTCGAGGAAGACTACGCCGACTTCCTGCAATTCGGCGCGACGGTGCTGAAACCCGTCAAGCCGTGTTCGCGCTGCCCGATTCCGTCGGTGGACCAGGCCACGGGCGTGCCCGGACCGGACCCGCTCGACGTCATGCATGGCTATCGCGCCAAGCCCGAGCTCGACGGCGCCATCTGCTTCGGCATGAACGCCATCGTCACCGAAGGCGGCGATGAGCGTATCGTGGTGGGGCAGGACATCGGTTTCGAACTGGCATTTTAAGCATGGCGCCCGCACACAAGGGTTTAAGGTTTCTATGAATCAAGCAATACCGCCGGACCCGCGCATTGCCAGCCTCGAAGCCGAAAACCAGGCCTTGCGCGCGCGCATGGCTTTCCTGCTGGAACAGGCCGAGCGCAACCACGACATCATGTGCCGCCACCAGGCGTTCGACCTGGAAATCGTCAGCGCGTCCACGTTTCCTGAATTGATCGGCACCATCTTCCGCACCTTGCCCGTGATTTCCGACCTCGACGGCGTCACTCTGAGCCTGCTCGACGAGGATGACGATATCGTGCTGGTGATGGAAAAGCTCGGCGTCGATTTCAGCGCCTTCCCGCAGTTGCTGTTCGTGCATGCCGTGGCCGAGCTGGGTTTTGCCGCACCAAAGCCCGTGGCCGAGGGCGAAGCGGCCTTGCCGCCGATGCCGCTGCTCGGTGCCTTCGATGCTGCCGTGCATGGCCCCCGTTTTCCGCAGATCGAATCGCTGCGCAGCGTGGCGCTGGTGCCCTTGCTGCGCAACAAGCGCCTGATCGGCAGCCTGAACCTGGCCAGCAGCGACGTGACGCGCTTTACGCCCGCGCTGGGCACGGATTTCGTCAAGCACATGGCGTCCATCATCGCCATTTGCCTGGAAAACGTGATCAGCAATGAAATGCTCAAATACATCGGCTTGACCGATTCCCTGACGGGCGTCTACAACCGGCGCTATATCGACCGCCGCCTGCTGGAAGAAATCGCCCGCGCGCGGCGCCAGAATTATTGCATCTCATGCATGTATATCGATATCGACCATTTCAAGCTGGTCAATGACACGCATGGCCACCAGGGCGGCGATGAAGTGCTGCGCGAAGTGGCCACGCGCATCCGCACGGAATTGCGCCGCTCCGATGCACTGGGCCGCTTCGGCGGCGAGGAATTCGTCGTGCTGCTGATCGACGCCGATCTCGACAGTGCGACCTTCGTTGCCGAACGCATCCGCGCCAGCATCGCCGGCACCATGTTCGACTTGCCGGGCAGCGCGCAGGCGTGGGTCAGCGTGTCGATCGGCGTGGCCAGCCTGGAAGCGGACGCGGCGCTGCTGCCGATTGAAACGGTGGCGCAGCAACTGGTGGCGCACGCGGACCAGGCCCTGTACCAGGCCAAGGCCGATGGCCGCAACAAGGTCGTCAGCTGGAAAGCGCAGCGCGACTGATTATTTCAACAGCAAGGTCTCGGCTTTGGCCACGGCGTCGGCCGTGCCGCGCAGCACCACCACGTCGCCGCTGGCCAGCTGCGTCTCGGGGGTAACTTCCAGGCGGCCGCGGCCGCGGCGGATGGCCGTCACAAACGCGCCGCAGCCGGCCACGTCGACCGCACTCAAGGGCAGTCCCACGCAATGCGCGTCTTCGCTGACGGTGACCGTATGCAGGCGTTCCAGCTCGGCATCATCGCCCGCGTCGCTGGAACCGTGGAAATAGCCGCGCAGCGAGGCATAGCGTTCCTCGCGCGCCGCCTGCACCCGGTGCACCACGCGGCGCAGGGGCACGCCCATCATGATCAAGGCATGTGAAGCGAGCATCAGGCTGCCTTCCATCAATTCCGGCACCACTTCGGCCGCGCCCGCCTTCTTCAACTGGTCGAGGTCGGTATCGTCGTGGCTGCGCACGATGACGGGCAGGGTCGGCGCCATTTCGTTCAGCAGATGCAATAACTTCAGTGCCGAGGGCGTGTTGGCATACGTGATCACGACGGCGCTGGCCCGGTAGATGCCGGCCGCCACCAGGCTTTCGCGCCGGCCCGCATCGCCATACGAGACGTTGGCGCCCGCCAGCTGCGCTTCCTGCACCCGTTCCGGGTCCAGGTCCAGCGCGTGGTATTCGATTTTTTCTTCCTCCAGCAGGATGGCCAGGCTTTGCCCGCTGCGTCCGAAGCCGGCGATCAGCACGTGTTTTTGCGACGCCATGGTGCGGGTGGCGATCCTGGTCAGCGCCAGCGACTGCATCATCCAGTCGTTGGCCGCCAGTTTCATGACGATGGCGTCGGACTTGGCGATGAGGAAGGGCGCCACCAGCATCGACAGCACCATCGAGGCCAGCACCACCTGCACGACGAACGGGTCCATCAGCTTGATGCCGCCAGCCAGGTTCAGCAGCACGAAGCCGAACTCGCCCGCCTGCGCCAGTCCCAATCCCGTGCGCAAGGCCACGCCGTTGCTGGACCCGAACAGCCGGGCCAGGCCCGCGATCAGGGCAAATTTCAGCAGCACAGGGGCGCATAGCAAGAGCAGGACCAGCCACCAGTTATCGAGCACCACGCGGATATTGAGCAGCATGCCGACCGTGATGAAGAACAGGCCCAGCAGCACGTCGCGGAAGGGCTTGATATCCTCTTCCACCTGGTGCTTGAATTCCGTCTCGGAAATGAGCATGCCGGCAACAAATGCGCCCAGGGCCAGCGACAGCCCGGCCCGTTCCGTGATCCACGCCGCGCCCAGGGTAATCAAGAGCAGGTTGAGCATGAACAATTCTTGCGAGCGGCGCTTGGCAACGATGGTCAGCCAGCCGCGCACCATCTTCTGGCCGATGAACAGCAGCAAGATCAGTACGACCAGAGCCTTGCCGCCGGCCCAGGCCAGGGTTTCGGCCAGGTTGTCCGAATCGCGCGTGAGGGCCGGAATCAGGATCAGCAACGGCACGACGGCCAGATCCTGGAACAGCAGGATGCCGATGATCTTGCGGCCGTGTTCGCTTTCGAGCTCGAGCCGCTCCGTGAGCATTTTCGAGACGATGGCTGTCGACGACATGGCCAGCGCGCCGCCCAGGGCGAACGCGGCTTGCCAGCTCAGGTGGATGTAGGCGGACAGGTAGCGCCCGACGAACCAGCCGAAGACGACGGTGGCGATGATGGTGGTGACCACCTGCGCCATGCCAAGGCCGAAGACGATGCGCCGCATGGCGAGGAACTTGGGCAGAGAAAATTCGAGCCCGATGGAAAACATCAGGAAGACGACGCCGAACTCGGCCAAGGTATGGCTGGCCTCGTTTTCGGCCGCCAGGCCCAGCGCATGGGGGCCGATGACGATGCCAACGGCCAGGTAGCCCAGCATGGGCGGCAAATGCAACATTCTGAAAGCGACCACGCCCAGCACGGCGCTGCCGAGTAACATCAGGGTCAGTTCAAGCGAGGAAAACATGGGTTGCCCGGTACGGTCAATGGAAATCGTTGTTTGTTGTGACTGGCAAGTTTTTTGCTTTCCTAATTCGTTTATACTTTGGGCATGAGTGTAACCCATGAAAAAACAATGCTGAAAGCTTTTGATCGAATTGACATGCAAGCGACGACCGAGCGCGCTGTCGCGCTGGCCCGCACCACCTTGCAGATCGAGTCCGACGCCATCGTTGCGCTGCACGCGCGCCTTGCCACGGACGACAGCGTGGGCCGCGCCGTGGCGCTGTTGCTGCAATGCAAAGGAAGAGTCGTCGTCTCCGGCATCGGCAAGTCCGGCCATATCGCGCGCAAGATTGCCGCCACCCTCGCTTCCACCGGCACGCCGGCCCTGTTCGTGCATCCGGCCGAAGCGGCCCATGGCGACCTGGGCATGGTCACCTCGGACGATGCTTTTATTGCCATATCGTACTCGGGCGAATCGTCCGAGCTGATGGCCATCATGCCTGTCGTCAAACGCATGGGCGGCGTACTGATTTCCATGACGGGCAAACCGAATTCCAGCCTGGCCCAGCTGGCCGATGTGCACCTGGATATTTCTGTTGAGAAAGAAGCCTGCCCACTGAACCTGGCGCCGACGGCCAGCACCACCGTCACCCTGGCCTTGGGCGACGCGATCGCCGTGGCCTTGCTCGACTTGCGCGGCTTCAAGGAAGAAGATTTCGCCCGCTCGCACCCTGGAGGCGCCCTGGGTCGCCGCCTGCTCACGCATGTGCATGACGTCATGCGCAGCGGCGAAAGGGTGCCGAAAGTGCCGGTAGAGGCATCCCTGCTGCAGGCGCTGGAAGAAATGACGAAGAAGGGCATGGGCATGACGGCCGTCGTCGACGCGGACAACCGCCCCGTGGGCGTGTTTACGGATGGCGACTTGCGCCGCATGTTCGAGCGCGTGCAGGATTTCACGCAAGTGGCGATCCGCGACGTCATGCATGCGCAGCCGCGCAGCATCGCGCCCGAACGCCTGGCCGTCGATGCCGTGGCCGTGATGGAGCAGTTCCGCATCAACCAGATGCTGGTCGTCGATGCCGACGGCAAGCTGGTGGGCGCCCTGCATATCCATGACCTGACGCAAGCGAAGGTGATCTGATGGACAGCGTAGCGGACAACCTGGCGCGCGCGGCCAAGGTCAAACTGATGATCTTTGACGTCGATGGCGTGCTCACCGACGGCAGCCTGCATTTCGGCCCCGATGGCGAGATGATGAAAACGTTTAATGTGTATGATGGCCTGGGCATCAAGCTGCTGCAGGAATCGGGCGTGCAGACGGCTATCATCAGCGCGCGCCGCTCGGCCATTACGGCACGCCGCGCGCAAGACCTGGGCATTACCCATGTGCACCAGGGCGGCCACGACAAGCTGACGCCGTTTCGCGAACTGCTGGCGCTGACGGGCTTGACGGAAGAGCAATGCGGCTACATCGGCGACGACGTCATCGATGCGCCCATCCTGAAACGCGTGGGTTTTGCCGTCAGCGTGCCGGGCGGGCGTCCGGAAGCGCAGGACCTGGCGCACCATGTGACGCAGGCCGGAGGCGGCCGCGGCGCGGTGCGCGAGATCTGCGAATTCCTGCTGCGCGCCCAGGACAACTATGCGCGCGTCATGGCGCCGTTCCTGGAGTGAGGCGCACCTTGCCGCCAGTGATATTGGAAAGAGTGAAACCCTATGCGTAAGCCAGGAGGCGCCCATCGCTGGCGCACGATTTTTACCCTGCTGGGCGCGGTTGTTGTCGCGCTGGCCAGCTTTTGGCTGCTCGAAGTGATGAACAAGAACAGCCAGGACATCAAGGCCAGCAAGCATCTGGATGAGCCCGATTATTTCATCACCAATTTCAGCCTGGTGCGCATGGATTTGACGGGTAAGCCCAGCTATATCGTGTCGGGCACCAAGCTCACGCATTATCCGGCCGACGATTCGTCCGATATCGACCAGCCCTTCGTGCGCAAGCTCACGCCCGGCATGCCGCCGTTGAACATGAATGCGGAACTGGCGCATATCGACCAGGACAATACCAGGCTGCAACTGCACCGCAAGGTCGTGATCGACCGCGCGGCCAGTCCGAAGGCGCAGAACCTGACGGTCAGGACGGAAGCGCTGACGGTGTTTCCGGACGAGGAAAGAATGGAAACGGACGTGCCTGTCGATATCCTGACGGGCACCTCGCGCCTCAATGGCATCGGCATGAAAGCCAATAACGCCACGGGCGTGGTGGAAGTGCAGAATGCGCTGCGCATGGTCCTCCCGCCGAAACCGCGCCCTGCCGCGGCGGCAAAATGACAGAATGAAACAAGGAAACCATACTATGAAGAACATCTTGCTGTTGACCGTATTTTCGCTGGCCATCATGGGCGTGGCGCATGCCGAGAAAGCCGATTCCGAGAAGGAAGCCGTCATCACGGCACGCAGCGGCCACGTCGATGACGTCAAGCAAGTGCGTACCCTGACGGGCGACGTCGTGCTGGTCAAGGGCACCCTGACCATGAAGGCGGGCCGGGCATTGATCACGGAAGACCCGCAAGGCTATCAGTTCATCACCTTCTGGGCCGATCCCGGCAAGCTGGCCACGTTCCGCCAGAAGCGCGATGGCGCGGGCGACCTGTGGGTCGAAGGCGAAGCGGAGCGCGTGGAATACGACAACAAGACGGAAGTGGTGAAACTGTTTTCCAAGGCCAAGCTGACGCGCCTGGAAGGCACGAAAGTGACGGACGTGGCCAATGGCGCCTTCATCTCGTATGACAGCCGCAAGGAAGTATTCAAGATGGAAAATTCCGACAGCGGCACCAGCACCTCCGATGGCGGCAGCGTGCGCATGGTGATCCAGCCGAAGACCAAGGCGCCTGAAGCGGAGAAAGCGCCGGCCACGCCTGCGCCAGGAAAGAAATAATGGACAATACTCGTTGCGGCAGCACCCTGATCGTTCGCGGTCTGCAAAAAACCTATGGCAAGCGGCAAGTCGTGCATGATGTCTCGCTGCAAGTCGAATGCGGCGAAGTGGTGGGTTTGCTGGGCCCGAACGGCGCCGGCAAGACCACCTCGTTCTACATGATCGTCGGCCTGGTGCCGTCGGACGGCGGCAGCATCGACATCAGCGGCGTGGACATTTCCAGCCTGCCGATCCACCGCCGCGCGCAGATGGGCCTGTCCTATCTGCCGCAGGAAGCGTCCGTCTTCCGCAAGATGACGGTGGAAGACAATATCCGCGCCGTGCTGGAAATCCAGACCGTCGAAGGCCGTCCTTTGAAGAAGGCCGAGATCGAGGAGCGCCTGGATAAGCTGCTGGCCGATTTGCAGATTGAAAAGCTGCGCGAGAACCAGGCCCTGTCCCTGTCGGGCGGCGAGCGCCGCCGCGTGGAAATCGCCCGCGCGCTGGCCACGGATCCCCGTTTCGTGCTGCTCGATGAACCGTTCGCCGGCGTCGATCCGATCGCCGTGATCGAGATCCAGCGCATCGTGCGCTTCTTGAAGGAGCGCAATATCGGCGTGCTGATCACCGATCATAATGTGCGCGAGACGCTGGGTATTTGCGACCGTGCCTACATCATCAACCAGGGCTCGGTACTGGCGTCGGGACGCCCCGACGACATCATCGCGAACGAGTCGGTACGCCGGGTCTATCTGGGCGAACACTTCCGCATGTAAGCCAATGAAACAATCATTGCAGCTGCGCACTTCGCAGCACCTGGCACTGACGCCGCAGTTGCAGCAATCGATACGCCTGTTGCAATTGTCCACCCTGGAATTGCACCAGGAACTCGAACAACTGCTGACGGACAATCCCTTGCTCGAGCGCCTCGACGATCCGCTCGACCGTTCGCTGCGCCTGCTGTCGGACGGGGCCTTGAGTTCCACGGCGGCGCCGGCCGAAGCGCCGCCCCAGCCGCCAGGCCAGGAGGCGCCCGCGGCGCCAGCCGAAGCGGAAACCTTTGACGGCGAGGCGGGCGAGGGTCCGGCCGCGGCGGATGGCGGCGACAGCGACTGGAGCGAGGCGAGCCGGGGCAAGGCGCCCGACGACGAAGATTCCCGCCCGCAACTCGAGGCCCATCACTGCACCCTGCGCGAACACCTGATGGAGCAGATGCGCGTGACGGTGCTTGAATTGCGCGACCGCGCGCTGGTCGAGCTGATCATCGACGCGCTCGACGACAATGGCTACCTGGAAGAGTCGCTCGACGACATCCTGGCGCGCCTGCCGGAAGAGCTGGAAATCGACGCCGACGAGATGCGTACGGCCTTGTCGCTGCTGCAAAGTTTCGATCCGCCCGGCGTGGGCGCGCGCAATGCGTCCGAATGCCTGGCGCTGCAGATCAAGCGCTTGCCGCACATCGCCATGGTGACGCGGCGCATGGCCCTCGTCATCGTGGAAAAGCACCTGGCCTGGTTTGCCCAGCGCGATTTCAACAAGCTGAAAAAAGCCCTCGATTGCGACGATGAAGACTTGCGCGAAGCACAGACGGTGATTCGCCAGTGCAATCCGCATCCGGGCGCCGTATTCGCCTCGGACGTGTCCGATTACGTGGTGCCCGACGTCGTCGTCAAGCGCGCGCGCAATGGCTGGCAAGTGACCCTGAACAACGACGTCATGCCGCGCCTGCGCGTCAACGCCATGTACGCCAACCTGCTTAAGCAGGGCAAGGGCGAGGGCGCCATGGGCGCACAGTTGCAGGAAGCCAAGTGGCTGATCAAGAATATGCGCCAGCGTTTCGACACGATCCTGCGCGTGGCACAGGCAATAGTAGAAAGACAAAAGAACTTTTTCTCGCACGGGGCCGTTGCCATGCGCCCCCTTGTGCTCCGTGAAATAGCTGATACACTGGGTTTACACGAGAGTACTATCTCGCGGGTAACAACTCAAAAGTACATGCTGACCCCGCACGGCATGTTCGAGTTGAAATATTTCTTTGGTAGCCACGTCGCCACCGAAGCGGGGGGCGAAGCGTCATCGACGGCGATACGGGCATTGATCGTGCAACTGACAGGAGCAGAAGACCCTAAAAATCCTTTATCCGACAGTAAGATTGCGGACATGCTGGGGGAACAAGGCATGGTGATTGCGCGACGTACTGTTGCCAAATACCGGGAAGCGTTGAAAATTCCGCCAGTGAGCCTGCGTAAGTGTTTGTAAGTTTTTTTCGGTTCCTCTGCGGGCCGGATAGGATGGACCGCACGAACCCGATCATCTTTAGGAGTGTGTATGAATCTCACCATCAGCGGACATCATCTCGAAGTGACACCAGCCATCCGTGAATACGTACAAACGAAGCTGGAACGCGTGAAACGTCATTTCGATCAAGTTATCGATATCGCCGTGATTCTGACCGTGGATAACCTCAAAGAGAAAGAAAAACGTCAAAAGGCCGAAGTCAACCTGCGTTTAAGTGGCAAAACCGTCTATGTGGAAAGCCTGGCACAAGACCTGTATGCCGCGATCGATGCCCTGATCGACAAGCTCGATAGGCAAGTGATGAAATACAAAACCAAAGTGCAAGGGCACGGTAAAGAGGCGATCAAGCATCTGCCAGACAACTCCGAGGAAGACGCCGTCGTCGCCGTTTAAGGCCACCCGCTTCCAGCAGTTGTGATCAACTAAGGGCGCACATTGCGCCCTTTTTTGCGCCTGGACCTTTTGAATGCAATCTTCCCCGCGCAGGCGCTAAAATGTTTGTACTTTTACTTTTTTCACGCCTGCCATGAGCGACTTCGTCCAGACCTCCATCCGCAACCGCACGGGGCACATCGTGCTCGACCGTCCGAAAGCCTTGAATTCCCTGTCGCTGGAGATGGTGCGCGCCCTGAGCGCTGCCCTGCTGGCCTGGCGCGACGATCCGCAGGTGGACGCCGTCGTGATCCGCTCGAGCAGCGAGAAAGCACTGTGCGCCGGCGGCGACATCCGTTTCTTCTACGATGCGGGCCTGGCCACGCCGCAAGGCGGCAGCGCCTTGCTGGAAGATTTCTTTACGGAAGAATACGCGTTAAATCATGTGATCCATTTCTATCCGAAACCGTATATCGCCGTGATGGATGGCGTGGTGATGGGCGGCGGCATGGGCGTGGCGCAAGCCGGACCCGGCAACCGCCTGCGCATCGTCACGGGCCGCACGCGCATGGCCATGCCGGAAGTTAATATTGGCTTGTTCCCGGATGTGGGCGGCAGTTATTTCCTGTCCCGCCTGGCCGGCCAGCTGGGCCTGTACCTGGGCTTGACGGGCTTGACGATCAACGCGGCCGACGCCCTGTACACGGACCTGGCCGATGTCTACCTGCCCGAGGCGCAGATGGGGGCGCTGCTGGCCCTGTTCGAGTCGACGCCGGGCGAGGCCTTGCCGGTCGCCATCAAGGCGCTGGCGGCGCCGTTCCAGGCCGAGGCGGGTATCGCCTCGCTGGCGGCGGCGCGCGTGGCGCTGGACCGTCACTTCGGCGCCGGCTCCGTGGCGGCCATCATGGCCTCGCTGGCGCAGGACGACAGCGCGTTCGCCAGCAAGGCGCTGGCGGCCATGCGCCTGCGCTCGCCTTTGATGATGTCGGTAACTCTGGAATTGCTGCAGCGCGGGGCTCACTTGGGCGTGGCCGATTGTCTGCGTCTGGAGCGCACGGTGGTGCGCCACAATTTCGAGCATGGCGAAGTGCTCGAAGGCGTGCGTGCGCTGGTGGTCGACAAGGACAATGCGCCGCGCTGGAACCCATCAAGCCTGGACGAGGTCGATGCTGCCATGGTGGCGCGCTTCTTCGCACCGGTCTGGCCGGCGTCAGCGCATCCGCTGCGCCACCTGAATTAACTAGCTACGTTCGCGGTGGCGCAGCACGACGCGCTCGTTGGGGCCGAAGTATTGCGCCAGCCGTTCCGCCATGTACACGGAGCGGTGCTGGCCACCCGTGCAACCGAGGGCCACCGTCAGGTAGCTGCGGTTGTCGGACTTGAATGACGGCAGCCATTTTTCGATGAAGGCGCGGATGTCGGCCAGCAGTTCCAGCGCGCTCGGCTGCGCGTCGAGGAAGGCGATCACGGGCGCGTCGCGGCCGTCGAGCGGGCGCAGCGCCAGGTCGTAATAGGGATTGGGCAAGGCCCGCACGTCGAAGACGAAATCGGCGTCCAGCGGCACGCCCAGCTTGAAGGCGAACGATTCGAAGAACAGGGTCAGCGGCGCGCGTTCGGAAGCGATCATATCCTTGATCCAGGCGCGCAATTTGTTGGCGCTCAGCTCCGACGTGTCGATCACGTGGCCCAGCTGTTCGATGGCCGACAGGCGTTCACGCTCTTCCGAGATGCACTCGATCAGGGTGCGGCGGCTGGCCGGATTCTGGTTCGGGCGCAATTCATGCGACAGCGGATGGCTGCGCCGCGTTTCCGAGAAGCGCGCCACCAGCGAATGCGTGGTGGCCGTCAGGAACATGACCTTGACGTCGTGTCCCTGGTCGCGCAGCAGCGCCACATTGTGCGGCAGGCTGACGAGCGACTCGGCGCTGCGCGCATCGACGGCGACGGCCAGTTGCGGTGTACCTTCGTCGAGCAGGGTTTGCACCAGGCTGGGCAGCAAGGCCGGTGGCAGGTTGTCGACACAATAGTAGCCGGTATCTTCCAGCACATTGAGCGCGACGGATTTACCGGAGCCGGATATTCCGGTGATAAGGACGATATGCATAGCCCGATCATACAATAAAGATCGGCACTCTGCTCCAAGGCAATTGTCTTTACAAATTATTGCAATTTGGACTGTGGTATTTCTTTGCTGCACACGTCAACCATGTTGTCGGATTACGCGGGGCTTTGCCCCGCCTCGGCGGCCCGCTAATCCGACCTACGTTGCTAATCGCCACTCATGGCGAGTCGTCGGTGCAGCAGGGAATTCACGCAGCACTGCTGCGTGCCTGCGTAACGGTTCGCCCTTGCAAGGGCGAACTCCTTGGCAACATTAATCGCCACTCATGGCGAGTCGTTGCCGCTCCATGAACTCCTGCAAGGTATCGATGCCGCGCAGTTGCAAAATGGTATTGCGCACGGCCGCTTCCAGCAGCACGGCGATGTTGCGGCCGGCGGCGACGGGGATGACGACCTTGCGCACGGGCAGGCCCAGCACGTCTTCCGTGGGGAACAGGAAAGGCAGGCGCTCGACTTCTTCTTCCAGCGCGTTGCGGCGCACGAGATGCACGATCAGTTTCAAGCGCATCTTGCGGCGCACGGCCGTTTCGCCAAAGATGGCCTTGATGTCGAGTAAGCCCAGGCCCCGCACTTCCAGCAGGTTTTGCAGCAGGGGCGGGCAGCGGCCTTCGATCATGTTCGGCGCGATGCGCGAGAATTCGACGGCGTCGTCGGCCACCAGGCCGTGGCTGCGCGAAATCAGTTCCAGCCCCAGCTCGCTCTTGCCCAGGCCCGAATCGCCGGTGATCAGCACGCCCACGCCCAGCACGTCCATGAACACGCCATGCATGATGATGCGCTGCGCCAGTTTTTTGGACAGGTAGACGCGCAGGAAGTCGATCACTTGCGCGGCCGGCAACGGGGTGGAGAACAGGGGAATGTTTTGCTCGTCGCAAATGGCGAGGATGTCGGGCGGCGTTTCCAGCCCTTGCGCGATGATCAGCGCGGGCGGGCCGCCGGCGATCAGCTCGCCGATCACGTGGGTACGCGTATTGACCTTCAGGCGCTGGTAGTAATTGATTTCCTGGTGGCCGAAGACCTGGATGCGGCCCGGATGGATCAGGTTCAAGTGGCCGACCTGGTCGGCGGCCGACGAGACGTCGCCCGAGATCAGGCGCTCGCCGCCGGGGAAGCCGGCGAACCAGCCCAGTTGCAGACTTTCACGATTATCGTCGTACAGGCGTTGTATCGTCAGCGGCGTTTGCAACATGGCAGTCTTCTTCAGGAGTGGAGGAATACCTGAAGTTTAACCCGCCGCTTGCAGACTGGGTTGCCAATTGACGATGCGCGAATGCACGGATTTCGGTTCCGGATCCGTGGCCAGCGCCGTACGGAAGGCATCGTCGGAAAACATTTCGGCGATTTCCGACAGGATTTCCAGATGTTGCTGAGTGACATGATCAGGAATCAGCAGGAAAAACAGCAGATTGACGGGCTTGCCATCGGGCGATTCGAAGGGAATCGGCTCGGCCAGGCGCACGAAGGCGCCCAGCGGCGATTTCAAGGTTTTACTGCCCTTGACTCTGCCATGCGGCACGGCCACGCCATGGCCCAGACCCGTCGAGCCCAGGCGTTCGCGGGCAAACAGATTGTCCGAAACGGTAGAGCGGGCGATGCCGTAATTGTTTTCGAAGATCAGGCCGGCTTGCTCGAAGGCGCGCTTTTTACTGGAGACTTCCAGGTCCAGCAGGACGTTTTCGAGGGATAATATTTTGCTAAGATTAGTCATGACACTCAATGAAATGGTGCAATGCGCAGAGGGCTTGCGAGCCGAATTATAGGCCTGTTTCGGCGGCCTGTAACGCCAATTCTCAACAGTATACGCCCGCTGCGGGCGCAGTGGGCGCTACAGCCCACGTGGCCATCATTTTAGCAAAAAAATAACATCGGCGTGTATCGGCTATTTCTTGATTAAAAACACGGCGCGCGCCGGTTTTTCCGCCGCCGAATGCCGATTTTCCGATTTTTCAGCGTCTGTGACATGCTCTGCGGCACTACTGCAACGTTGTTTTAAAACACAGCCAACATTCCTGCTGGCATGGTTGCGTGGTGGTGTCTGGTGTTACTGGCGCGCATTGCGCAGATTGCCCGGCATCGTACCCGTGCTGAAATTGCTGCGCCATGGATTGATATCGAGGCCGCCGCGGCGCGTATAGCGCGCATACACGGACAGTTTTTGCGGCTTGCACTGACGCAAGATATCGACAAAGATGCGCTCCACGCATTGCTCGTGGAATTCATTGTGCTCGCGGAAGCCGATCAGGTAGCGCAACAGGCTTTCCTGGTCGATCTGCGGCCCCGCATATTCGATCTGCACGCTGCCCCAGTCTGGCTGACCCGTCACCAGGCAATTTGATTTGAGCAAATGCGAGACGAGTTTTTCTTCCACGGGCGCTTCATTCAGGGCGGCTTTCAGCAGCAGCGGCGAAGGCGTGTATTGCGTGATTTCCAGGTCGAGGCGGTCGAGCAGTACGCCGTCGAATTCGCCCATTTTCAGCTTGCCGAAATCTTCCTGCAAGGTCAGTTCCACTTGCACGGGCGCGCCGAAGCCGTTCGACAAATCCTGCTTGAGCAGGGCCAGCAGCGCTTCGGGGTTGTCCAGCTTGGTCTGGTTGAACGAGTTGAGGTACAGCTTGAACGATTTCGACTCGATGATGTTCGGCGAATCGGCCGGCGCGCTGACCTTGGCGATGGCTACCTGCGGCTTGCCGCGCTGGTTCAGCCACGACAGTTCGTACGCATTCCAGATATCGAGGCCGAAGAAGGGCAAAGTGCCGCGCAGTTTCAGCTCGTCGCGCTTGCCCTGACGTGGAATCGGAAACAGCAATTCCGGCGCGTAATCGGTGCGGTAGGCGGAGCTTTTGCCCAGGGGAGATTGTTCGGCGAGATCGTTGGTGGTGGTCATGGTCGTGTGGCGTGAATTCAGTCAAGGACGCATGGTAGCCTATTTCACCCCAACGGCAAGGACCGGGGTCAGACCCGACGGGTCTGACCCCAGCATGTGCAGTTGGGTTACTTCCCCATTTACCCCAGGAATAATTTATACACAGGATTGCTGCTCTCATCCCAGTAACGGTACCCGAGGGTATCGAGGAAGCGGGCAAATTCGCCCATCTCATCGGGCGGCACTTGCAGGCCGATCAGGATGCGGCCCACGTCGCCGCCCTGGCTGCGGTAATGGCACAGGGAAATATTCCAGTTCGGCGCCATGCTGTCGAGGAAACGCATCAGCGCACCGGGGCGCTCGGGAAATTCAAAGCGGTACAGCAGCTCGTCCTGGGCCAGCCGGCTCTTGCCTCCCACCAAGTGGCGGATGTGCGACTTGGCCAGTTCGTCGTGGGTCAGGTCCAAGGTCTTGAATTCGTGCTCCTCGAAGGTCTTCGCCAGCACGCTCGACTCATGCCGGTCGGCAATTTGGATGCCGACGAATACGTGCGCGGCTTTTTCATCGCTGATGCGGTAATTGAATTCCGTCACGTTGCGCGCACCGATGAGCGAGCAGAAACGCTTGAAGCTGCCCCGCTGTTCGCGCATGGTGACGGCAAACACGGCTTCGCGGAATTCGCCCAGTTCAGCCCGTTCCGCGACGAAACGCAGCCGGTCGAAATTCATGTTCGCGCCGCTGGCGATGGTGACCAGGGTTTCATTGTTGACGGGGTGCTTGGTCAGGCTGGCCCGTTCCACATAGGCTTTGGCGCCGGCGATGGCCAGCGCGCCGGACGGCTCCAGAATGCTGCGCGTATCCGTAAACACATCCTTGATGGCGGCGCAGATGGCGTCCGTGTCGACGGTGATGATTTCATCGACATACGCCTGTACGAGACGAAAGGTTTCCTCGCCAGCCAGGCGCACGGCCGTGCCATCGGCAAACAGGCCCACGTCGTTCAGGGTGACGCGTTCGCCCGCCTTGAGCGAGCGGGCCATGGCGTTCGAATCGACGCTTTGCACGCCGATGATCTTGATGTCGGGGCGAATCTGTTTCACGTAGGCGGCAATGCCGGCGATCAGGCCGCCGCCGCCGATGGGCGCGAAGATGGCGTGGATGGGGCCGGCGTGCTGGCGCAGGATTTCCATGCCGATCGTGCCCTGGCCGGCGATCACGTCCGGGTCGTCGAACGGGTGCACGAAGGTCAGCTTCTGTTCCTTTTCCAGGGTCAGCGCATGGTTATAGGCATCCGTGTAGGACTCGCCGTGCAGCACCACTTCCACGTTCACGCCGCCGCGTCCCTTGACAGCCTCGACCTTCACCAGCGGCGTGGTGGTCGGCATGACGATGACGGCACGGCAACCCATGCGTGCGGCGGACAGGGCCACGCCCTGGGCATGGTTGCCGGCCGAGGCGCAAATCACGCCGCGCTTGCGTTCCGCTTCGCTGAGCTTGGACATCTTGTTGTAGGCGCCACGAATCTTGAAGCTGAACACGCTTTGCATGTCTTCGCGCTTGAAGTAAATCTGGTTGTTCAGGCGCTGCGACAGGGCAGGGGCCAGTTCCAGCGGCGTTTCGGTGGCGACGTCATAGACGCGGGCGGTCAGGATTTTCTTGAGGTAGTCGATGTTCATAGTCTGCAAGCAAGTGATTCTGGGCCAGAAAGGGTCTGGAGCGTGTCTGTCGATAGCGGCGGCGCCGCGGCGGATAGCCTGGCGACAATAATGCTCTGTGGAACTGCGGGCGGGTATGCCTTTGCCGGCCGGCGCGATGTGTGCGGCGCCCAGGCTGCTCTTCATTATAATGGAGAGCCTTACTGCATCGCGAAGTGTTCCATGATCGAATCCGCAATCGCCTGGCTGCTGCAGCTGATCGCAGCACCGGAAGTCGGGCTGACATCGGTCTTTCTGATCAGCTTTATTTCCGCCACCTTGCTGCCGCTCGGCTCGGAGCCGGCCGTGTTTGCCGTCATCAAGGCCAATCCCGCGCTGTTCTGGGCCGCCATCGGCGTGGCCACCCTGGGCAATACCCTGGGCGGTATCGTCGACTACTGGCTCGGCTACCGGGCCAAGCAGGCGTTCGCCAAGGAGCGCGACACGCGCTGGTTCCGCTGGCTGGCCCGCTATGGCGCCAAGACCATGCTGCTGGCCTGGCTGCCGCTCGTGGGCGACCCCCTGTGCACTTTGGCTGGCTGGCTCAAGCTGCCGTTCTGGCCCAGCGTCGCCTACATGGCCGTCGGCAAGTGCGCGCGCTACCTGACCATGACGGGCTTGCTGCTGTACGTGCCCGATGGCGTATGGCACCGGATCGGCCAGATGCTGGCCTGAATGGGACTGCCTGCAACGCCAGTTTGCCCCATTTTTGGGCAGGTCGATAGTTTGCAATAGAGTCCGATTCTTGGCATTTTTGCGTCAAAAAATCATGGAAACTGGTTTTTTATTCGCGTAAAAGAAGGCTTTTCCATATTTGCTATGGGGGCGGATGAGGTGCTTAAACCTTGGGCGGCATAAGGCTGTTCCCGCATGGTGCGGCGCAATAAGATAAAATGGCCCTTTAGGGTCCAGTCTATATCGTCACCACACTCCATGAACGCTCCCGCACAAATCCAAGCTTTACTGGCAGAAACGCCGAATGGTCCCGCAGCAAGCCGCCTGCGCGAAATCCCGTATAACTACACGTCGTTTTCCGATCGCGAGATCGTCATACGCCTGTTGGGGGAGGACTCCTGGCGCCTGCTCGACGAGCTGCGCGGCGCCCGCCAGACGGGCCGTTCCGCCCGCATGCTGTACGAGGTGCTGGGCGATATCTGGGTCGTGCGCCGCAATCCCTACCTGCAGGATGACTTGCTCGACAATCCGAAGCGCCGCCAGGGCTTGATCGATGCCTTGCATCACCGCCTGGCCGAAGTCGACAAGCGCCGCCTGTCCATCGATGCGGCCGGCGGCGACGCGCTGGCGGCTGGCGAAGCGCCGGAAGTGGCCAAGGCGCGCAGCGCCAATGTGGAGTTGCTGCTGAAGGCGGCCAGCAAGGCAGTGGCCGACTTTGGCGACGAATTCCGCAAGACCTACGACTTGCGCAAGCGCACGGTCAAGGTGCTGGGCCGCTACACGGAAAAACACAATGTGCGCTTCGACGGCATGACGCGCGTGTCGCACGTGACGGACGCCACCGACTGGCGCGTGGAATATCCGTTCGTCGTGCTCACGCCCGACACGGAAGAGGAAATGGCCGGCCTCGTCAAAGGCTGTATCGAGCTGGGGCTGACCATCATCCCGCGTGGCGGCGGCACCGGTTACACGGGCGGCGCGATTCCGCTGACGCCGATGTCGGCCGTCATCAACACGGAAAAACTCATCACCCTGGGCGCCGTGGAAATGACGGTCTTGCCGGGCCTGACGCACGAATACGCGACGATCAATTCGGGCGCGGGCGTGATCACGAACAAAGTGTCGGAAGCGGCGGAAAAGGCCGGTTTCGTGTTTGCCGTCGATCCGACCTCGGCCCACGCTTCGTGTATCGGCGGCAACGTGGCCATGAATGCGGGCGGCAAGAAAGCCGTGCTGTGGGGCACGGCGCTGGACAACCTGGCCTCGTGGCGCATGGTGGACCCGAACGGCGACTGGCTCGACGTCACACGCCTCGACCATAACCTGGGCAAGATCCACGATATCGCACTGGCACGTTTCCAGCTGGAATGGCGCCACCCGAGCACGCGCGACGCGACAAAACCGAACGCGCCGTTCAAGACGGAAATTTTGGAAATTCCTGGCCGCAAGTTCCGCAAGGAGGGCCTGGGCAAGGACGTCACCGATAAATTCCTCGCCGGCTTGCCGGGCATCCAGAAAGAGGGTTGCGACGGCCTGATCACGTCGGCGCGCTGGATTTTGCACAAGATGCCGAAATTCGCCCGCACCGTCTGCCTGGAATTCTTTGGCCAGGCGCGCGATGCGATCCCGTCGATCGTGGAAATCAAGGATTACCTGGACGGCTTGCCGGCCAAGGGCGAGCAATACACGAGCATCCGCCTGGCGGGCCTGGAACACCTGGACGAGCGCTACCTGCGCGCCGTCGGCTACGCCACCAAGTCGAAGCGGGGCGTGCTGCCGAAGATGGCCCTGTTTGGCGACATCGTCGGCGACGATGAAAACGCCGTTGCACAAGCGGCGTCGGAAGTGGTGCGCATCGCCAACACCCGCGTGGGCGAAGGTTTTGTGGCCGTCAGCCCGGAAGCGCGCAAGAAATTCTGGTTAGATCGTGCCCGCACGGCCGCGATCGCCAAGCACACCAATGCGTTCAAGATCAATGAAGACGTCGTCATTCCCCTGAACCGCATGGGCGAATACACGGATGGCATCGAGCGCATCAATATCGAGCTGTCGATCAAGAACAAGCTGCAACTGGCCGACGCCCTGAGCGCGTTCTTTGCCAAGGGTAACTTGCCAATCGGCAAGAGCGACGATGCATCCGACGACCGCGTCGATGATGCGGAAATGCTGGGCGACCGCGCCGAGCAGGCGCAGCAGTTGTTGGCGCAAGTCACGGCACGCTGGACCTATCTGCTGGCCCAGCTGGACCGTCCGCTGGTCGACGCGAAGGCTGAATTGGCCGAACTGGGCATGGAGCGCTTGCTGCCCGTGTTCGAAGCACGCCTGGAAACGCAGCCGAACGCGACATTGTTCGACGTGGTGCAGGACCGCACGGTGCGCATCACGTGGAAGCAGGAAATCCGCGCCCAGCTGCGCCAGATCTTCAACGGCGCCGCCTTCAAGCTGATCCTCGACGAGGCGACCGCGATTCACGCGCGCATCCTGCGTAGCCGCGTGTTTGTCGCGCTGCACATGCATGCGGGCGACGGCAACGTGCACACGAACTTGCCCGTCAACTCGGACAATTACGAAATGCTGCAAGACGCCCACGAAGCCGTAGGCCGCATCATGATCCTGGCCCGCTCGCTCAATGGCGTCATTTCCGGCGAGCACGGCATCGGCATTACCAAGCTGGAATTTTTGACGGAAGAAGAAATCGGCGACTTCCGCAGCTACAAGCAGCGCATCGATCCGGAAGGCCGCTTCAACAAGGGAAAACTGCTGAATCTGCCGGGCATGGGCGCCGACTTGCGCAATGCCTACACGCCATCGTTCGGCCTGATGGGCCACGAGTCGCTGATCATGCAGCAAAGCGATATCGGCGCCATCGCCGATAGCGTCAAGGATTGCTTGCGTTGCGGCAAGTGCAAACCCGTGTGCTCGACCCACGTGCCGCGCGCCAACTTGCTGTACTCGCCGCGCGACAAGATCCTGGCGACGTCGTCCCTGATCGAAGCGTTCCTGTACGAAGAACAGACGCGCCGCGGTATTTCCATCAAGCATTGGGAAGAGTTCGAGGACGTGGCTGACCACTGCACGGTCTGCCATAAATGCGTGACGCCTTGCCCCGTCAACATCGACTTTGGCGACGTGTCGATGAACATGCGCAACTTGCTGCGCAAGATGGACAAGAAGAGCTTCAATCCGGGCACCAAGGCCACGATGATGTTCCTCAACGCCACCGATCCCGTGACCATCAATGCCACGCGCAAGGTCATGATCGGCTGGGGTTACAAGGCGCAGCGCCTGGGCCACGACTTGCTGAAGAAGTTTGCCAAGAAGCAAACCAAGGCGCCGCCGCCATCGACGGGCAAGCCGCCCGTCAAGGCGCAGGTGATCCACTTCATCAACAAGAAAATGCCGGGCAACCTGCCGAAGAAATCGGCGCGCGCGCTGCTCGACATCGAAGACGACAAGGTCATCCCGATCATCCGTAATCCGAAGACGACGACGGCCGATACGGAAGCCGTGTTCTACTTCCCCGGTTGCGGTTCGGAGCGCCTGTTCTCGCAAGTGGGCCTGGCCACGCAAGCGATGCTGTGGGAAGTGGGCGTGCAGACGGTCTTGCCGCCGGGCTACCTGTGCTGCGGTTATCCGCAGCGGGGCGCGGGCGAGTTCGACAAGGCCGAGAAGATGATGACGGACAACCGCGTGCTGTTCCACCGCATGGCCAACACGCTCAATTACCTGGACATCAAGACGGTGCTCGTCTCGTGCGGCACGTGTTACGACCAGCTGGCGACGTACCAGTTCGAGAAGATTTTCCCCGGCTGCCGCATCATGGATATCCATGAGTATCTACTGGAGAAAAACGTCAAGCTGGAAGGCGTCAACGGCACCCGTTATATGTACCACGAGCCATGCCACAATCCGATGAAGCTGCAGGAATCGGGCAAGACCATCAATTCCCTGATCAGCACGGTGGATAACGTGAAGATCGAGAAGAATGACCGTTGCTGCGGCGAATCGGGTTCTCTGGCCGTCACGCGTCCCGACATTTCCACGCAAGTGCGTTTCCGCAAGGAAGAAGAGATGGTCAAGGGTGCCGACAAGCTGCGCGGCGACGGTTTTACCGGCGACGTCAAAATCCTCACCAGCTGCCCGTCGTGCCTGCAAGGACTCTCGCGCTACAATGACGATTCGGGCACGACGGCCGACTACATCGTCGTCGAGATCGCCAAACACTTGCTGGGAGAGAACTGGATGCCGGATTACGTGAAACGCGCCAATGACGGCGGCATTGAGCGGGTGTTGGTGTGACCTGCGATCTGTGCACATTGCTGGACGGCTTTGCCAACAAGCAGGGCTGTGAAGCCTTGCTGTGGCGCAGCGAGCGCCTGTCCGTCGTGGCCGTCGATGACGCCGCCTATCCCGGCTTTTGCCGCGTGATCTGGAACAAGCACGTCAAGGAAATGACGGACTTGACGCCTGGCGAGCGCAACTACGTCATGGAAGTCGTGTGGCAAGTCGAGCTGGCCGTGCGCGAAGTGATGCAACCGGAAAAGGTCAACGTGGCCAGTTTCGGCAACATGACGCCGCACGTGCACTGGCACGTGATCCCCCGCTACCGCGACGACGCGCATTTCCCGAACCCGAGCTGGGCTGTCGTGCAGCGCGAGACGGCACCCGAGGTGCTGGCCGCGCGCCGCGCGCTGCTGCCGGCCTTGCGCGACGCCATCATTCAACGTTTATCCGCATAAAGTATCGTCATGACTGAAAAAGCAGCAACACCGCAACCGACCGGCTTGACCGTGCACAACCAGTCGCGTGTGCTCGACGTGGCTTTCGACGATGGCAGCGAATTTGCGCTGCCGTTCGAATACCTGCGCGTGTACTCGCCGTCGGCCGAAGTGCAGGGCCATGGCAAGGGCCAGGAAACTTTGCAATTAGGCAAACGCCTGGTCGGCATCACGGGCATCGAGCCGGTCGGCAACTACGCCGTGCAACCCACCTTCAGCGATGGCCACAATTCCGGCCTGTACACCTGGGCATACTTGTACAAGCTGGGCGCGGAAAAAGACAAGTTGTGGCAAGCCTACCTGGACCAGCTGGCGGCAGCCGGCTATCCCGGCGACAGCGGCCGCGACGCCAAGGCCGACATGACGGTCAAGCAGTCGTCCGGCGGCCATGTGCACGGACCGAGCTGCGGGCATAAGCATTAAGCTGAAAAAATAATGCGGTAAGCTTGTCGGATTGCCGCATATCCATTCGTCGTATGAATGCCCGCGCTTGCGGGCATTTTTCTTTTGGAGAAGAGACTATGGAATACATGATCCTGATCTACGCCGACGAGGCGCGCTATGAATCCATGGAAGAGGGCCAGATGGCCAGCCTGATGGCCGACTTTGCCAGCTATACGCAGGCGCTGGAGGCGGCAGGCGTGCTGCGCGGGGGCGCCGAGCTGGCGCCAGTGGGCAGTGCCACCTGCGTGCGGGTGCGCAATGGCAAACCCGTCATCACGGATGGGCCGTTCGCGGAAACCAAGGAACAGCTGGGCGGCTACTATCTGCTAGCCTGCGCCAACCTGGACGAGGCGCTGGCCTGGGCCGGGCGTTGCCCGGCGGCCTCCTTGGGCACCATCGAAGTGCGGCCCGTGACGGCTTGACGATGGCCGGCGACGCCATCGCGGCCGTCGAACGCGTCTTTCGCCAGGAAAGGGGCAGGGTGCTGGCAGGCCTGATGCGGCGTTTCGGCGACCTGGGACTGGCGGAAGATGTGTTGCAGGAAGCGTGCCGCAAGGCGCTGGAACTGTGGCCCCGCACGGGCATCCCCGATAATCCCGCCGCCTGGCTCAGTTCCGTGGCGCGCAATGCGGGGCTCGATCACGTGCGCCGGGCGGGCAAAAGCGTCAGCGATGCCGAGGCCGTGCTGTCCGGCCTGACTGTATCCGTGGAAGAGGAAACGCCGGCCATCGGGGACGACCGCCTGCGCCTGCTGTTCATCTGCTGCCACCCGGCGCTGGCACCCGAGGCGCAGGTGGCGCTGGCCCTGCGCACCTTGTGTGGCCTGTCCACGGGCGAGATCGCGCGGGCCTTCGGCGTGGTGGAAGCTGCCCTGTCGCAGCGGCTATTGCGCGCCAAGCGCAAGATCGCCGAAGCGCGCATCCCCTTCGAGTTGCCGCCGGAACAAGAATTGCAGCCACGGCTGGCGCAGGTGCTGCACGTGATTTACTTGGTGTTCAGCGAAGGCTATTGCGCCAGCGGCGGCGAGACCCTGCTGCGCGCGGACCTGTGTGCCGAGGCGCTGCGCCTGGGACGCTTGCTCGACAGTCTGCAGCCGGGCCAGCCCGAAGTGCAGGGGCTATTGGCCCTGATGCTGCTGCAGGCGTCGCGCGGCCCGGCCCGGCTATCGCCTGAAGGCTATCTGCTGACCCTGGAAGAGCAGGACCGGCGCCTGTGGCAGGGGGACTTGATTGCCGAGGGACTGGCCGTGCTGGAACTGGCCTTGCCGGCGCGCGCGCCAGGGCCATATCAGCTGCAGGCGGCGATCGCCGCCTTGCACGCCAAAGCACCCACGGCCAGCCAGACGGACTGGCGCCAGATCAGCGCCCTGTACGGCGCCTTGCTGCGGCACAAGCCGGAACCGTTGATTTTGCTTAATGCCGTGATCGCCTGTGCGATGGCGCATGGCACTGCACACGGGCTGGCGTGGCTCGATCGCCTGGAAGCCGTGCCCAGCCTGGCGCTATCGCATTATCTGCATGCAGCCCGGGCCGACTTGCTGCGCCGCCAGGGCGACCGGCAAGGGGCGCTGGCGGCGTATGCCCGGGCGGCCATGCTGGCGTCGAATGCAGTGGAAAGGCAATACCTTCTCCGGCGTCACGGGGAAATGCGCCTGCCGCTTGTATAATGCTCCCAAGTTCAAACAGACTGCCTACCATGACCAATACGACCCATTTCGGATACAAAACAGTTGCAGAAGACGACAAAGTGCGCGAAGTCGCCAAGGTGTTTCATTCCGTCGCTGCCAAATACGACGTGATGAACGACTTGATGTCGGGCGGGCTGCACCGTCTGTGGAAGACGTTCACCATTGCCAACGCGGGCGTGCGCCCCGGTTTCAAGGTGCTCGACATCGCCGGCGGCACGGGCGACCTGTCGAAGGCGTTTGCCAAGCAGGCGGGCCCTACCGGCGAAGTCTGGCTGACCGATATCAATGAATCGATGTTGCGCGTGGGTCGCGACCGCCTCTTGAATCGCGGCTTGCTCACCCCCACCATGTTGTGTGACGCGGAAAAACTGCCATTCCCCGATAATTATTTCGACCGTGTCAGCGTGGCCTTTGGCCTGCGCAACATGACGCACAAGGATGTGGCGCTGGCGGAAATGCGCCGCGTGCTGAAACCGGGCGGCAAGCTGCTGGTGCTGGAGTTTTCCAAGGTGGCCGCTCCCCTGCAAAAGCCGTACGACCTGTATTCGTTCTCGGTCTTGCCGTGGTTCGGACAGAAAATCGCCGGCGACGCGGAAAGCTACCGCTACCTGGCCGAATCGATCCGCATGCACCCGGACCAGGAAACCCTGAAGACCATGATGGAAACGGCGGGTCTGGAACGCGTGCAGTACTACAATTTGACGGCAGGCATTGCCGCTTTGCACACCGGTATCAAGATGTAATGCATCAACGTTGGTGATTTTAGGAGATGGAATGAAATTGAAGAAATTTATGGTCGGCATGATGCTGGCCGCGACCACGGTATCCATGCTGGGCGAGGCGCTGGCCCGTCCCATGGGCGGTGGCCGTTCGATAGGCCGTCAGTCGCAAAGCGTGAGCCGCCAGGCGCCCGCGCCGGCCCCAGCGCCGGCACCGGCTGCCACGCCACGCCAGGCGCAACCGGCGCCGGCTCCTGCGCCAGCACCTGCCGCCAAGGCACCGAGCCGCTGGAAGGGCTTGCTGGGCGGCGCCTTGCTCGGTCTGGGTCTGGGCGCGCTGCTGTCGCACTTCGGCCTGGGAGGCGCCCTGGCCAGCATGATCAGCACCTTGCTGATGGTGGCTTTGCTGGCCGGCGTGGTCTTCTTCATCTACCGCATGGTGCGCGGCAAGCGTGCTGGCAACAGCAGCGGCAATGCGCCGTTCGCCGGCTTCGGCAACCAGCCTGCGCCAGCGGGCAACGTGCCTGACATCGGTTCGCGCATTCCACCGCTGCCGCCGCTGCAGCCCGTCTCGTCCGGCGTCGGCCTGGATAAGCCGGACCCGGACCCGGTCCCGGTGCCGGCTGCCGCGCCATGGGGCGTGCCAAGCGACTTCGACAAGGAGGCCTTCCTGCGCCACGCGAAAAGCAATTTCATTCGCCTGCAAGCGGCCTGGGACAAGGCCGACGTCAACGATATCCGCGAATTCACGTCGCCGGAAGTGTATGCGGAACTGCGCATGCAAATCCAGGAGCGGGGCACGCAAGCAGACTTTACCGATGTCGTCACCATCGATGCCGAGCTGCTGGGCATCGAGACGAGCGTCAACGATTACCTGGCCAGCGTGAAGTTTGTGGGCCTGATCCGTTCAGCGCCGGGCGCCGCGGCGGAACCGTTCGCGGAAGTGTGGAATATGTCGAAACCCGTCAGCGGCAATAGCGGCTGGGTCCTGGCAGGCATCCAGCAATTGAATTAATTGTAAAAACTTGCTGAATAATGGCTTAAGTCCATGCGGAATGCATGATGCTTAACAGATATTTCCTGCTGAACTGGTAAGATCGAAACCGCCTACGTTGTTTTACGGGCGGTTTTTTCTTTTTGGGGGCGCGAAGCGCGCAACATGATGGCACCACTTTCCGACCTTTCCCTGATGACGCCCGTCATCGCGACTATTAACCACTTGCTGGCGCAAGAGCCGTGGGCGCGCCAGCAGCTGGCCGTGCACGCCGGCAAGCTGGCCTGCATCGACACGGGCGCCGTGGCCCTGCGCCTGCGTGTCGACAGCGCCGGCATGCTGGAAGCGGCGCCGGCCGACATGCCGGCCAACGTCACCATCCGCGTAAAATTGTCCGACGTGCCGCTGATCCTGCAAAACCGCGAGCGGGCGTTTTCCTACGTCAAGATCGAAGGCGATGCCGAGTTTGCCAATGCGATTTCGCAATTGAGCAAGGGTTTGCGCTGGGAAGCCGAGCACGACCTGGAAAAGGTCGTCGGCCCCATGCTGGCCACGCGCCTCGTTGCCGGCGCCAAGGATGCGGCCGCGTTTGTGCGCACGGGCCAGCAAAAGCTGGCGGAAAACGTGGCCGAATATTTTCTCGACGAACAACCCATGCTGATCCGTCCTTCTACCCTGCAAGAGTATTCCGCTGGCGTGACGCGCGTGCGCGATGACGTCGAACGCCTGGCCAAGCGCCTTGCCCGGCTGGAAAAGGCGGCCGCCGCCGTCCAGCCGCAGTCTTCCTCACCGGATTTGTCTACATGATATTGAAATTCCTGCGCCTGTTTAAAATCATCCGTGTTTCCATCAAGTACGGTCTGGATGAGATAGCGATTTCTGGTCTGCAAGTTCCCCGCACCGCCAAATTGATCGACACCCTGATTTTCTGGCGCGACCTGTCGTCGCCACGGGGCTTGCGCCTGCGCTTGGCGCTGGAAGAGCTGGGCCCGATTTTCGTCAAATTCGGCCAAGTGCTGTCGACCCGGCGCGACCTGATGCCGCTTGACATCGCCGAAGAACTGGCGCGCCTGCAAGACCGGGTCCCGCCTTTCGATTCCGACCTGGCCATCGCGCAAATCACCAAGTCGCTGGGCGCCCACCCGGACCAGCTGTTTGCCCGCTTCGAGCGCGAACCGGTGGCGTCCGCCTCAATTGCCCAGGTGCACTTCGCTACCTTGAAAGATGGCCGCGAAGTGGCCGTGAAGGTCTTGCGTCCAGGCATGAAAAAGCTGATCGACGAAGACGTGGCCCTGATGCACATCGCCGCCGACTGGACCAGCCGCCTGTGGGCCGACAGCAAGCGCTTGAAACCGAAAGAGGTGGTGGGCGAGTTCGACAAATACCTGCACGACGAGCTGGACCTGATGCGCGAGGCGGCCAACGCCAGCCAACTGCGCCGCAATTTCGCCAACTCGGACTTGCTGCTGGTGCCGGAAATGCACTGGGATTACTGTTCCAGCAGCGTCATCGTCATGGAGCGCATGGTCGGCATTCCCGTGTCGCAGACCGAGCGCCTGGTGGCGGCCGGTGTGGATTTGCGCAAACTGTCCAGCGATGGCGTGGAGATTTTCTTCACGCAAGTGTTCCGCGACGGCTTTTTCCATGCGGACATGCATCCGGGCAATATTCTCGTGTCGATCGCGCCGGAATCGTTCGGCCGCTACATCGCGCTCGATTTCGGCATCGTGGGTACCTTGAACGACTACGACAAGGATTATCTGTCGCAAAACTTCCTCGCCTTCTTCCGCCGCGACTACAAGCGCGTGGCCGAGGCGCATATCGAATCGGGCTGGGCGCCGAAAGACACGCGCGTGGATGAACTGGAAGCGGCCGTGCGCGCCTGCTGCGAGCCGATCTTCGACCGTCCGCTGAAAGATATTTCTTTTGGGCAAGTGTTGCTGCGTTTGTTCCAGACGTCGCGCCGCTTCAACGTGGAAGTGCAGCCGCAACTGGTGCTGCTGCAAAAGACCCTGCTCAATATCGAAGGCCTGGGCCGCCAGCTGGACCCGGAACTGGATCTGTGGCAAACGGCCAAGCCCTACCTGGAAAAATGGATGAGCAACCAGGTGGGGCCGCAAGGCTTCATGGAGCGCCTGCGTGCCGAGGCGCCCCGTTATGCGCACATCTTCCCGCAACTGCCGCGCTTGCTTCACCAGGCCTTGACCGTGCATGGCGAGCCGCGCGAAAACGATGTGGAACTGATGAAAACCTTGCTTGCAGAACAACGCCAGACGAACCGCTTGCTGAGCTTTATCGTGTACTTCGTGGGCGCCTTCGCCCTCGGCGCGCTGGGCTTGCAAGTGTTCATGCGCTGGCATCAACTGCCGTTTTAAAGGCTGAGGACGTAAGTGATGGCTGACTTCCAAACCCGCGATCCGCTCTCGCCCGCCTTCTGGGACGAGCGTTTCGAAAAGCAATTTACGCCCTGGGACCACGGCGGCGTGCCCACGCGCCTGCGCAGCTTCGTCGCGGGCAGCCCGGCGCCGCTGTGCTGCCTGATCCCCGGCTGCGGCTCGGCCTATGAGCTGGTCTTCATGCTCGATCACGGTTGGGATGCCACGGCCATCGACTTTTCGCCAGCTGCCGTGGCTGCCGCGCGCGCCGTCGTCGGCGAGCGGGCAGGGCAGGTGGTGGAAGCCGATTTCTTTGCCTGGGAACCTGTCGCGCCGCTGGACCTGATCTATGAGCGGGCTTTTTTGTGCGCCATGCCGCGCGCCATGTGGCCGCAAGTGGCGGCCCGCTGGGCGCAACTGCTGGCGCCGGGCGCCATGCTGGCCGGTTACTTTTTCTTTGACGACAATGCCAAGGGACCGCCATTTGGTATTTCACGGGAGAAACTGCAGGAATTGCTGGCCCCGCATTTCGACTGCCTGGCCGATGAAGCCGTCGACGATTCCATCGCCGTCTTCGCTGGCAAGGAGCGCTGGATGAGCTGGCGCCGCCGGGCGGACTGAGGCGGACCGGTCAATTTCCGTTGAGGGCAAAGGAAAAGCTTTATAATTCAGGGTTTTTGATGATTTTCTCGGAGTAGAGATGCCGATTTACGCTTACCGTTGTGACGAGTGTGGTTTTGCCAAGGATGTCTTGCAAAAGATCTCCGATCCAGTACTGACGGTGTGCCTGTCGTGCGGCAAGCCCAGTTTCAAGAAACAATTGACGGCCGCCGGTTTCCAATTGAAGGGCACCGGCTGGTACGCGACCGATTTCCGCGGCGGCACGGCGCCCACCACGGCCATTCCGACGGGCCCGGCCGATAACGCCAAGCCTGCCCCGGCCGCCGACAGCGCGCCTGCTGCTGCGCCTGCGCCCGCCCCGGCTGCAACCGCGCCGAAAGCGGACTGAGCGCGCGCCGCGCCGATACGATCCATTACCGAGAAACTGATGCGTAAATACTTTATTACCGGATTACTGATTTTGGTGCCCCTGGCCATTACGGCCTGGGTCCTGAATCTGGTGATCAGCACGATGGACCAGTCGCTGTTGCTGGTGCCCGGCAGTACGCAGCCCAGCGTCTGGTTCGGCCACAAGGTTCCCGCGCTGAGCACCATTCCCGGCCTGGGCACGGTATTGACGGTACTGATCGTGTTCTTCACGGGCTTGCTGACGAATAACCTGGTCGGCAATTACGTGGTGAAGCTGTGGGAAAAATTGCTGCAACGCATACCCATCGTCAATTCCCTGTATTCGAGCGTCAAGCAAGTGTCGGATACCCTGTTTTCCCCGTCGGGCAATGCGTTCCGCAAGGCCGTGCTGGTGCCGTATCCGCACCAGAACTCCTGGACCATCGCTTTCCTGACGGGCGTGCCGGGCGGCGATGCGGCGAACCACCTGGTGGGCGACTTTGTCAGCGTGTATGTGCCGACGACGCCGAACCCGACATCGGGCTTTTTCCTGATGATGAAGCGCAGCGATGTCGTCGAACTCGACATGAGCGTCGATGCGGCGCTCAAATATATCGTCTCGATGGGCGTGGTGGCGCCTGCGGAAGTTGTTGCTGTACCGGCCCCGGCAGCCAAAGAATAAAGGCAGGCGTCCCACGTGGGACGTGGCCGGATTGAACACTCACTAACCTGAACTGAGAATTTTATGTCTATGCGTACTGAATACTGCGGCCTCGTTACCGAAGCCATGCTGGGACAAACCGTCAGCCTGTGCGGCTGGGTACATCGCCGCCGCGACCACGGCAGCCTGATCTTCATCGACTTGCGCGACCGTGAAGGCCTGGTGCAAATCGTCTGCAACCCGGAACAAGCGGAAATGTTCAAGGTCGCCGAAGCCGTGCGCAACGAATTCTGCCTGCGCGTGACGGGCGTCGTGACCAACCGTATCGAAGGCACGATCAACAACAACCTGAAGTCCGGCAAGATCGAAGTGGTCTGCTCGGAGCTGGAAGTGCTGAACCCTTCCGTGCCTGTGCCGTTCCAGCTGGACGACGACAACCTGTCGGAAACGACGCGTCTGACGCACCGCGTGCTGGACCTGCGCCGCCCGCAAATGCAGAACAACCTGCGCCTGCGCTACAAGGTGACGATGGAAGTGCGCAAGTACCTCGACGCGCTGGGCTTCATCGACATCGAAACGCCGATGCTGACCAAGTCGACGCCAGAAGGCGCGCGCGATTACCTGGTGCCGTCGCGCGTCAACGCGGGCAGCTTCTTCGCCTTGCCGCAATCGCCACAGTTGTTCAAGCAACTGTTGATGGTCGCTAACTTCGACCGTTACTACCAGATCACCAAGTGCTTCCGCGACGAAGACTTGCGCGCTGACCGCCAGCCTGAATTCACGCAGATCGATTGCGAAACCTCGTTCCTGACGGAACAGGAAATCCGCGACCTGTTCGAAGACATGATCCGCGTCGTCTTCAAGAACACCCTGGACATCGACCTGCCGAACCCGTTCCCGGTGATGGATTTCGCCGAAGCGATGGGCCTGTACGGTTCCGACAAGCCGGACATGCGCGTCAAGCTGGCCTTCACGGACTTGACGGAAGTCATGAAGTCGGTCGAATTCAAGGTCTTCAACGGCGCCGCCAACATGAAAGGTGGCCGCGTGGTTGCCCTGCGCGTACCGCAAGGCGGCAGCATGCCCCGTTCGGAAATCGACGCCTACACCCAGTTCGTCGCCATCTATGGCGCCAAGGGCCTCGCTTACATCAAGGTCAACGAGAAAGCCAAGGGTCCTGAAGGCTTGCAGTCGCCGATCGTCAAGTTCCTGCCTGCCGACGTGCTGGCCACGATCCTCGAGCAGACGGGCGCGCAAGACGGCGACCTGATCTTCTTCGGCGCCGACAAGGCCAAGGTCGTCAACGACGCCATCGGCGCGCTGCGCGTGAAAATCGGTCACAGCGAATTCGGCAAGAAAGCCGGCCTGTTCGAAGACGTGTGGAAGCCATTGTGGGTAGTCGACTTCCCGATGTTCGAGCACGACGAAGAAGCGGACCGCTGGACGGCTACCCACCATCCATTCACGGCGCCAAAAGACGGCCATGAAGACATGCTGGAAAGCGATCCGGGCGCCTGCATCGCCAAGGCCTACGACATGGTCTTGAACGGCTGGGAACTGGGCGGCGGTTCGATCCGTATCCACCGCGAAGAAGTGCAGTCGAAAGTGTTCCGCGCACTGAAGATCGATGCCGAAGAAGCGCAGCTGAAGTTCGGCTTCCTGCTCGACGCCCTGCAATACGGCGCGCCACCGCATGGCGGCCTGGCATTCGGCCTGGACCGTATCGTGACCATGATGACGGGTTCCGAATCGATCCGCGACGTGATCGCCTTCCCGAAAACCCAGCGTGCGCAAGACTTGCTGACCCATGCGCCGTCGGAAGTGGACGAGAAGCAACTGCGCGAACTGCACATCCGTTTGCGCAGCGCCGAGCCAAAAGTAGTGTAATGAAGCATGCGGCTGCCCCGGCGGCCGCTGTTTGATCCACTATGCAAAAAAAGGCGCTGTCGTGGCGCCTTTTTCATTGTTGATATGACTCATAAAATCCCTGTTTCCGTGCTGGTCGTCATTCATACGGCTGACCTTGACGTCTTGCTCATCGAACGCGCGGGCCAGCCCGGTTTCTGGCAATCGGTGACGGGTTCCGTCGATGCCGTCGACGAACCGCTGCTGCAGACGGCCGCGCGCGAACTGTTCGAGGAAACCGGCATCGTTGCCGATGGACACGATATCGTGCTGCGCGACTGGAAATTGTCGAATGTGTACGAGATCTATCCGATCTGGCGCCACCGCTATGCGCCCGGCGTGACGCGCAACACGGAGCACGTGTTCAGCGTGCAAGTGCCGCGCGACATCGCCATCACCCTGAGCCCGCGCGAGCATCTGCAATACGCGTGGCTGCCGTATCTGGCGGCGGCCGACCGCTGTTTCTCGTCGTCCAACGCGGAAGCGATTTTGCAATTGCCGGCCATGACGGGCCTGGCGCGTCCCACCTGATTTCCCTAGAAAGCATTCCATGTTGAACTGGTTACATTTGACTGCGCAGCAAAAACTGCTGGGCACCCTGGGCATTGTTTTTTGCCTGTGCTTTATCTTCCTGCTGTTCAGTTCCACCGTGCCCGGCCGTACGCCACCGATCGGCATGCCGCTGATGGCGATCGGCTGGCTGTTGCACCCGGGCGCGTTTGCCAAGGGCAAGCGCACCGTGGCCTGGCGCGGTGCACCGTTGCTGGTCAAGATCGTCTGGGCGGCCGGCATCACGGCGCTGCTCGTCAGCGTGACGGCGGGCGTGGGACGCATGCTGGCCTGAACACCCGATAGCGAACGATTACCCGGCAACATTTTGATATGAATAACAACGTCAGCGATGACGAGAGGATGGCATGCTGAATTGGTCTCAACTTTCTTTACGGCAGCGCATGATCAGTGTGCTATTCCTGTCCTGGGTGTTGGGCAGCCTGTATGCCGTCTGTTTCCCGGAGCAGCCGCATGCCAGTTTTCCGCAGGCGGGCTTGCCCTTGTTGATGCTGGGATTTTTGCTGCATCCGCGTTTCTTCGCTGGCGGACGCGGACCGTTCAGCTGGAGCAGCGCCCCCAGCCTGATAAAGGGCTTGTGGGTGACCGGCGCCATAGTCGGCAGCATCAGTGC
Organism: Janthinobacterium sp. HH104; assembly: GCF_001758715.1. NCBI lineage: Bacteria > Pseudomonadati > Pseudomonadota > Betaproteobacteria > Burkholderiales > Oxalobacteraceae > Janthinobacterium > Janthinobacterium sp. HH104. The sequence continues at coordinate 118,308 of NZ_LRIB01000054.1, forward strand.
CGCTAGTAGTCTGCTGCTGTCGGCTGCAGGTAAATAAAGCTGCCGTAGGTGCGCACGCGCACCTACGCTGGCGCCGCGCGGGGCCCGTCTGGGAGTAGAATCAATGCATGAAAATCCGCGTAGCAACTTATAATATTCACAAGGGTGTCTCCTCCGTGCGAGGCTTGCCCCGCGTACATGCTTTAAAACAGGCGATCGCCCTGTTTCATGCCGATGTCGTCTTTTTGCAGGAAGTGCAAGGCAAGCACGACCGCAATGCGGCCCGCTATGGCGCCGAGAAAAACGGCCACAAGCATTGGCCGGAAGCGTCGCAGCATGAGTTCTTTGCCGGCGCCGAGCACCATTCCGCGTATGGCATGAATGCCGTGTATGACCATGGCCACCATGGTAATGCCTTGCTCAGCAAGTTTCCCATCGCCTCGCAAACCAACCACGACGTCTCCGACCATGCCTACGAGCAGCGCGGCATCCTGCATTGTGTGCTGAAGACGCCGCAGGCCGACGTGCACTGTTATGTCGTCCACCTGGGCCTGTTCGAGTCGGGACGGGGACGCCAGACGCAGGCGCTGATCGACGCCGTGATGGAATCGGCGCCCGATGGCGAGCCCGTCATCATTGCCGGCGATTTCAACGACTGGCGCAACACGCTCAGCGACAAGCTGCGCAATGCGCTGGGCGTGGTCGAGGTGTTCGACCAGCGCGCGTCGAACTCGGCCTTGGGCGACCTGGTGCGCACCCTGGCGCGGCGCCAGACGAAAACGCCGATCCCCGTGCCGGCGCGCACCTTTCCCGCCGCCTTGCCGTGGTTCCGCCTGGACCGCATCTATGTGCGCGGTTTCCACGTGGAAGGCGCGCAAGTGATGCATGGCACCTTGTGGGCAAAACTGTCGGACCACGCGCCGATCGTTGCCGCTTTGAAACTCGCGTAGACTGCCGGCATGCGTACAGTCAATTTCATCGCCCATAACGACATCAAGCTGCTGTATTGCGGCACCGATTACTTTCCTGCGCTGATCGCGGCCATCGACGGCGCGCGCTCGGAAGTCTATTTCGAAACGTATATCTTTGCCGACGACGCCACGGGCACCCTGGTGCTCGACGCGCTCAAGCGTGCCGCCGCGCGCGGCGTGCTCGTATGCATGATCACGGACTGGTTCGGCACGGGCAACCGCCGGGTCAATGCCATGCATGCGCAGCTGGAAGCGGCCGGCGTGCACCACCGCATCTTCAACCCGTGGTTCCGGCGCGGCATCACGCGCACGCACCGCAAGATCTGCGTGGCCGATGGCGAAATCGCGCTGGTGGGCGGCATCAATATCAACGACGACATGTTTTGCGACTACGATCACAACATCAGCCTGGAAGCGCCGCGCTGGGATTTCGCCGTGCAGGTGAAGGGCCCGCTGGTCGACGCCATCCACGAAGAGGTGCAGGCGCAGTGGGCGCGATTGGGCAAGATGAATCTGGTGCGGCGTATCAAGCTGTACCGCAAAATGCGCGTCGTCAGCAAGGAGCTGGCGAAGAACCCCGTCGTGGCCGGCTTTGTCGTGCGCGACAACCTGCGCAACCGCCGCACCATCCAGCGCGCCTACCTGCAGGCACTGGGCCAGGCGCGTAAAAGCGTGATGCTGGCCAACCCGTATTTCGCACCCGGACACAAGCTGCGCCACGCGCTGGCCCAGGCGGCCCAGCGGGGCGTCGACGTGGTGCTGCTGATCGGCGTGGGCGAGTTCCGTATGCAAGATGCCGTGGCGCACTCGTTTTATCCGAAACTGCTGGCCGCCGGGGTGAAAATCGTCGAATACCGCAAGACGCAGCTGCACGCCAAGGTGGCCGTCGTCGACGACGACTGGGCGACGGTGGGCTCCAGCAATATTGACGCGCTGAGCCTGTTCCTGAACCAGGAGGCGAACGTGGTGATCAAGGACGTGGCCTTCGCGCAAAGCTTGCGCCAGCATATCGAGCAGGGCGTGGCCGACGGCATCGTCATTCACCAGGACGATTTCAAGCACATCGGCCGCTTCCGGCGCATCGGCTATGAAGCCGCGTTCCTCGCGTACCGGCTGGTGATGCGCATTTTTTCAGTAGGCAAGTACGCATGAACGAGATGACAACGGTAAGGCTGGACAAATGGCTGTGGGCGGCGCGCTTCTTCAAGACGCGCTCGCTGGCCAGCGAAGCTGTCGATACGGGCAAGGTCAAAGTGGGCGGCGAGCGCGTGAAACCGGCGCGCAGCGTGCGCGTGGGCGACGAGCTGGCCATCGACAATGGCGCGGAGACATGGGAAGTGGCCGTGCTGGGCCTGTCCGACAAGCGCGGCGCGGCGCCCGTGGCGCGCTTGCTGTATGGCGAAACGCCGGCCAGCATCGCCCGCCGCGAGCAGCTGGCCGAGGAGCGCAAGCTGTTCCGCGAGCCGGGCACCACCATCAAAGGGCGGCCGACCAAGCGCGACCGCCGTCAACTGAACAAGGCAGGCGGCCTCGACTGAGGAGCGCTGGCACTCAGGCGGCAGGGGCGCGCGCCGCTTTTGCCCGTCTGAAATCGCTACAAACACGCAGCCAAAGAATGCTGCGCTGCACCAATAGAACGCCGGCTCTAAAGTTCCCGTTTGACTTTTACGTGGTAGTGGATAATAGTACGAGCGTTCGGATTTTTTCGAAGCGTGCTTTTTTTACCCTCGCTTCAGTCCGCCAGATCGGCAACCTCACTTTGAGAACGGACCTCTTGAATACTTCAGTCAAATTCATGCGCAAGGGCGAACTGACCCGTGCAGCCATCCTCGACGTGGCGCTGGACCTGTCCAGCCGCGACGGCCTGGAAGGCCTGACCATCGGACTGCTTGCGGACAAAATGAACATGAGCAAGTCGGGCGTGTTTGCCCACTTTGGCTCGCGCGAAGACTTGCAGATGGAAGTGCTGAAGCTCTACCACTATCGTTTCGAGCAAGAAGTCTTTTTCCCCAGCATGAAAGAACCACGCGGCATCCAGCGCCTGCAATCGATGTTTGCGCGCTGGGTCAAGCGGGTCAGCGTGGAAATCGCTTCCGGCTGCATCTATATCAGCGGCGCCGTCGAGTATGACGACCGTCCCGGTCCCATCCGCGAAGCCCTCGTGGCCATGGTGCGGGCCTGGCAGGGCGCGTTGCTGCGCTGTGTCGAGCAATCGATCGCCACGGGCGACCTGAAAGCGGACACGGACGCCCAGCAGCTGGTGTACGAGATGTATGGCCTGATCCTGGCCCTGCATCACGACGCGCGCTTCCTGCGCGTGCCGGGCAGCATCGAACGGGCGCAAGCGGGCTTTATCCGCCTGCTGGCGTCGTACCAGAATTCCGTCACAAGCAAATAAGCCGTCAGGCAGTATCCGCAACAACGCACACGCACTTACAAGTACAACACTTTAGCTAATCGCCTTCAGGAGAAAATTATGGGTCAATACGTCGCGCCAATCCGGGATATGCAATTCGTCCTGCATGAGTTCCTGCAAGTGGAAGAAGAACTGAAGCAAATGCCGTCGTACGCCGACGTCGACGCCGACATCATCAACCAGGTGCTGGAAGAGGGCGGCAAATTCACCTCCGAGGTATTGTTCCCGCTGAACCACTCGGGCGACCGCGAAGGCTGCCACCACGACCCCGTCACGAAAAGCGTGACCACGCCTAAAGGTTTCAAAGAAGCCTACAAGCAGTACGTCGAAGGCGGCTGGGCAGCCTTGGCTTGCGATCCGGAATACGGCGGCCAGGGCTTGCCTGTCGTGCTGAACAATTCCTTCTATGAAATGCTGAACTCGTCGAACCAGGCCTGGTCCATGTACCCGGGCCTGTCGCACGGCGCCTACGAGTGCCTGAAGGAACACGGCACCGACCACCAGAAGGAAGTCTACCTGCCGAAACTGGTGTCGGGCGAATGGACTGGCACCATGTGCCTGACCGAACCGCACTGCGGCACCGACCTGGGCCTGCTGCGCTCGAAAGCGCTGCCTGAGGCGGACGGTTCCTGGACCATCACCGGCAACAAGATCTTCATCTCGGCCGGCGAGCACGACATGGCGGAAAACATCCTGCACCTGGTGCTGGCCCGCGTGCCGGACGCGCCGGAAGGCTCGAAAGGCATCTCGCTGTTCCTGGTGCCGAAATTCCTGCCGAACGCGGACGGCACGGTCGGTGAACGCAACCCGATCACCTGCGGCGCCATCGAAGAAAAAATGGGCATCCACGGCAACTCGACCTGCCAGATGAACCTGGACGGCGCGAAAGGCTGGATCATCGGCCAGCCGAACAAGGGCCTCAACGCCATGTTCGTCTTCATGAACGCGGCCCGCCTGGGCGTGGGCATGCAGTCGCTGGGCCTGACGGAAATCGCCTACCAAAACGCGCTGATCTACGCCAAGGACCGCACGCAAATGCGTTCGCTGTCCGGCATCAAGAACCCGGAACTGCCGGCCGACCGCATCATCGTGCACCCTGACGTGCGCCGCATGCTGCTGACGGGTAAAGCCTACGCCGAAGGCGCGCGCGCTTTCACCTCGTACGTGGCGCTGCAGATCGACCGCGAACTGCATCACCCCGACGCCGACGTGCGCAAGGAAGCGGCCGACGAAGTGGCGCTGCTGACCCCTGTCATCAAGGCCTTCATTACCGACAACGCCTGGATCGCCACCTCGGACGCGATGCAAGTGTTCGGCGGCCACGGCTACATCTCGGAATGGGGCATGGAACAGTATGTGCGCGACGCGCGCATCAACATGATCTATGAAGGCACGAACACGATCCAGTCGCTGGACCTGTTGGGCCGCAAGATCCTCGGCGACAACGGCGCCAAGCTGCGCAAGTTCGGCGAAAAGATCAAGGCATTCGTCGAAGACAACGGCACCGATGAAGCGATGAGCGAATTCGTCACCCCACTGGGCGACCTGGGCGACAAAGTCACCAAGCTGACCATGGAAATCGGCATGAAGGCCTTCCAGAATCCGGACGAAGTGGGCGCGGCATGCGTGCCTTACCTGCGCGTCGTCGGCCACATGATCTACAGCTACCTGTTCGCGCAGATGGCCAAGATCGCCCTCGAAAAAGAATCCAGCGGCGACAAGTTCTACACCGCCAAACTGGCTACCGCACGTTTCTACTTCGCCCGCTTGCAGCCAGAAACGGCAACCCTGATCCGTCAGGCGCGTTCCGGTTCGGCCAACCTGATGGCACTCGACGCAGACCTGTTCTAAGACTTGAGGAAAATATGACCAATTTCATCGTTAAAAAAGTAGCCGTCCTCGGCGCCGGCGTGATGGGTGCGCAGATCGCCGCCCATTGCATCAACGCGAAAGTGCCGGTCGTGCTGTTCGACCTGCCGGCCAAGGAAGGTCCAAAGAATGGCATCGTGCTGCGCGCCATCGAGAACCTGAAAAAGCTGTCGCCTGCCCCGCTGGGCAATAAGGATGACGCCGCGCTGATCCAGGTAGCCAACTACGAAGACAACCTGGACCTGCTGGCCGGTTGCGACCTGATCATCGAAGCCATCGCCGAGCGCATGGACTGGAAACACGACCTGTACCAGAAGGTCGCCCCGCACATCGGCCCGAACGCGATCTTCGCCTCGAACACCTCGGGCCTGTCGATCACCAAGCTGGCCGAAGGCTTCGACGCCGACCTGAAATCGCGCTACTGCGGCGTGCACTTCTTCAACCCGCCGCGCTATATGCACCTGGTCGAGATCATCCCGACCGAGTTCACCAAGCCTGAAATCAGCGACCAGCTGGAAGGCTTTTTGACCACCACCCTGGGCAAGGGCGTGGTACGCGCCAAGGATACGCCGAACTTCATCGCCAACCGCGTTGGCGTGTTCGGCATCCTGGCCATCGTGCACGAAGCTGAAAAATTCGGCCTGTCCGTGGACGTCGTCGATGATTTGACTGGCGCCAAGCTGGGCCGCGCCAAATCGGGCACCTTCCGCACGGCGGACGTAGTTGGCCTGGACACCATGGGCCATGTGATCAAGACCATGCAGGACTACCTGCCGAACGATCCGTTCGCCGCCGTCTACAAGACGCCGGAAGTGCTGGCCAAGCTGGTGGAAAAAGGCGCGCTGGGCCAGAAGAGCGGCGCAGGCTTCTACAAGAAGGTCGGCAAGGAAATTCAACGCCTGGACTTCGCCACCGGTGAATACGTGGCCGGCGGCGCCAAGGCCGCCGACATCATTGCCCGCATCCTGAAAGAAAAGGATCCGGTCAAGAAGATGAAGGCGCTGCGCGAATCGACGAACCCGCAAGGCCAGTTCCTGTGGGCGATCTTCCGCGACGCTTTCCACTACATCGCCATTCACCTCGACACTGTGGCCGACAATGCGCGCGACATCGACTTCGCCATGCGCTGGGGCTTCGGCTGGAACGTCGGTCCGTTTGAAACGTGGCAGGCATCGAACTGGCTGCAAGTGGCCAACTGGGTCAAGGAAGACATCGACGCCGGCCACGCGCTGTGCAACGCGCCGCTGCCAGCCTGGGTCTTCGAAGGTCCGGTCGCTGAAAAAGGCGGCGTGCACACGCCGGAAGGTTCGTACTCCGCCGTGTCGAACAGCTTCGTGCCACGCTCGACCCTGTCCGTGTATGACCGCCAGCCATTCCGCGCGCCCGTCCTGGGCAGTGGCGCCATCGACGGCAAGACCGCCGGCACCACCGTCTTCGAAGACGAATCCGTGCGCGTCTGGCATACGGGCGACGATGTGTTGATCATTTCGTTCAAGACCAAGATGCACGTGATCGGCGAAGGCGTCATCAACGGCCTGAAACTGGCGCTGGCCGAAGCGGAAAAGAACTTCAAGGGCCTGGTGATCTGGCACGCCGACGCAGCCGAAGGCGGCGCCTTCTCGGCCGGCGCCGACCTGCAATCGGCCCTGCCGGCGTTCATGCAAGGCGGCGTGAAAGCCGTCGATCCGATCATCGCCGAACTGCAGAACACCTTCATGTCGCTGAAATACGCGAACGTGCCGGTGATCGCCGCGGTCGCTGGCCTGGCACTGGGCGGCGGTTGCGAACTGGCCCTGCATGCATCGAAGCGCGTGGCCTCGATCGAGTCCTACATCGGCCTGGTGGAAGTGGGCGTCGGCCTGATTCCTGCCGGCGGCGGCTTGAAGGAAGCGGCGCAGCGCGCCTACAAGGAAGCCAAGGGTAACGACATCCTGCAATTCCTGAAGACGGGTTTCACCAACGCAGCCACCGCCAACGTGTCGAAGTCGGCGCTGGAAGCGAAGAAGATGGGTTACTTGAAGGAAGACGACGTCATCGTATTCAACGCCTACGAGCTGCTGCACGTGGCCAAGGTCGAAGCGCGCGCCATGTTCGACGCCGGCTTCCGTCCAGCGCTCCCATCGCTGATCCAAGTCACGGGCCGTTACGGCTGGGGCACCATCAAGGCGCAGCTGGTCAACATGCGCGACGGCGGCTTCATTTCGGCGCACGATTTCAAGCTGGGCGAGATGATCGCCGAGATCGTATCGGGCGGCGACGTGGACCAGGGCAGCTTCGTCAGCGAACAGTGGCTGCTGGATATGGAACGCAAGGCATTCCTGGAGCTGTTGAACCATCCGAAAACCCAGGAACGGATCATGGGCATGATGCAAACCGGTAAGCCGGTACGCAACTAAGCCTGACGTCGATGACGATCCTGTCCATTATTTTTAAAGTATTGCTGCGCGTGAGGCCAAGCATGGTGTATGACCGTATCAAACAACAGATGATGGACACCTTGCCCTTCGTGCGGCTGCTGGGGATCAGCATCGACGACATCGGCGCCGGCACCTCGAAGGTGTCGATGCCGGAAGATCCAAAACTGAATAATCACCTGGGCACGCAGCATGCGGGCGCCTTGTTTACCCTGGCCGAAACGGCTTCCGGCGCGGCCATGGCTGGCGGCTTCGCCGAGCTGATACTGGGCTTGCGCCCGGTGGCCAAGGAGTCGCGCATCCAGTACCAGAAGGTGGCCCGGGGCGCGACGCGCGCCGAAGGCCGGGTACCGGGCGACCTGGCTGCCTTGAAGGCGCAGCTGGCGCAGGATGGCAAGGTGGCGTTTCCCGTGGAGGTCGATATTTTCGACGCCGAAGGCACGCTGGCGGCACAGGTGACGGTGGACTGGTATTTGTCGCAGAAGCGATAGGCCAGCATCCTGGACATTCGACAGAACACGAACCTCGTTCAACATCTTTGAAAGCATAAAATGAGCAAACAACTTCAAGACGCGTACATCGTCTCTGCAACCCGCACCCCGATCGGCAAGGCGCCGCGCGGCATGTTCAAGAACACCCGCCCGGACGACCTGCTGGTGCGCGTGCTGCAATCGGCCCTGGCGCAAGCGCCTGGCCTCGACCCGGCTTTGATCACCGACGCCATCATCGGCTGCTCGTTCCCGGAAGCGGAGCAGGGCTTCAACATCGCGCGTAACTCGGTGCTGCTGGCCGGCTTGCCGAAAACCGTTGGCGGCGTCACCGTCAACCGTTATTGCGCTTCGGGCATCACGGCGATTGCCATGGCGGCCGACCGCATCCGCGTGGGCGAAGCCGACGTGATGATCGCCGGCGGCATCGAATCGATGTCGATGGTGCCGATGATGGGCCACCACCCATCGATGAACCTGGACATGTTCAGCGACGAGAACATCGGTATGGCTTACGGCATGGGCCTGACGGCCGAAAAAGTGGCGCAGCAATGGAAAGTGTCGCGCGAACAGCAGGACGCGTTCTCCGTTGAATCGCACCGCCGCGCCATCGCCGCGCAGCAAGCCGGCTTCTTCAAGGCGGAAACGACGCCAGTGGAAATCATCACGCGCACGCCGAACCTGGCCACCGGCCAGGTGGATGTAACGCGCCGCACCGTCGACACGGACGAAGGCGCGCGCGCCGATTCGTCGATGGAGTCGCTGGCAAAACTGAAGCCTGTGTTCGCCGCCAAGGGTTCCGTCACGGCCGCCAACAGCTCGCAGATGTCCGACGGCGCCGGTGCGCTGTTGATCGTCAGCGAAAAAATCCTGCGCGAGCACAACCTGACCCCGCTGGCGAAATTCTCCTCGTTCGCCGTGCGCGGCGTGCCGCCGGAAATCATGGGCATCGGTCCTAAATTCGCCATTCCGGCAGCATGCGCCGCCGCCGGCATCACGCAAGACCAGCTGGACTGGATCGAGCTGAACGAAGCGTTTGCCGCGCAAGCCCTGGCCGTCATCGGCGACCTGGGCCTGGACCCATCGAAGGTCAACCCGATGGGCGGCGCGATCGCCCTGGGCCACCCGCTGGGCGCGACCGGTGCCATCCGCGCCGCCACCGTGATCCACGCACTGCAGCGCACCAAGCAGAAGTACGGCATGGTCACGATGTGCGTGGGCGCCGGCATGGGCGCGGCAGGTATTTTCGAACGCGTCTAAGTTCGACGGGCTAAAGCAATAAAACAGGGCGCTGCGGGATTACCCAGGCGCCCTTTATCTTTTTGGAGACGACATGGATATTTTGTGCAGCAAGAGCGAGGGCATCCTGACCCTGGAATTCAACCGCCTGGAACGCAAGAATGCGATCACGGGTGCCATGTACCAGACCCTGGCCGACGCGCTGGTGGCGGCCGAGACCGATGATGAAGTGCGCGCCATCCTGATCTGCGGCAAGCGCGAGATTTTCACGGCCGGTAACGACCTCGACGACTTCATGAAGACGGCGCGCCCGAAAGATGGCTCGCCCGACCATGACCGTCCCGTGTTCCAGTTCATGCGTGCCCTGTACGGCAGCAGCAAGCCCGTGGTGGCGGCTGTTTCCGGTCCCGCCATCGGCATCGGCACCACCTTGCTGATGCATTGCGACCTCGTTTACGCGGCCGACAACGCCAGCTTCTCGATGCCGTTCACGCAGCTGGGACTGTGCCCGGAATTCGGCTCCAGCCTGCTGCTCACGCAACTGGCCGGGTACCCGCGCGCGGCGGAAAAATTGATGCTGGGCGAAGCGTTCCCGGCCAGCGAAGCGCTGGAAATGGGCCTGGTCTCGAAAGTCGTGCCCCTGTACGACTTGATGACGTACGCGCAAGGCCAGGCGGCCAAGCTGGTAGCCTTGCCAGCCGCCTCCATCCGCGCTACCAAGCGATTGATGAAGCAAAGCCGCATGGAGTCGATGAAGGTGGCCATCGCCGAGGAAAACAAACTGTTCAGCGCCATGCTGGGTGGCGCCGAGGCGAAGGAAGCGTTTACGGCCTTCTTTGAAAAGCGCAAGCCGGATTTCAAACAGTTTGCATAAGGCGGGGCCTGACATCTCGTCGGGCCCGGCACCATCTGATTTGGACATGGCGATCGGTGATGAGAATGCGGTGGCCGGTGCTGCCGCAATTCATCGAATGGATTTTTCTCAGCCCCCGACCTGCGTAGGAGGATATGCCTTCAACGAGGGATGGAAGCGGCCAATTCCGAACTATCGAGGAAGAATGCGCGGTTGTCAGCGAGTTTCTCGATCATGAAATCAATAAAAGTCCTCACCCGCAGAGACTGTTCCGCCCGATGCCCATAGTAGATATAGATGGCGCCGCACTCGCTGACATGCTGCATGAGCAAAGGCACGAGCCGGCCGCTACGGATATGCGGCATCGCCTCGAAACTACCTAGCTGTCCAATGCCAAGACCCGATAACACCGCCCGTGTCTCCATCGCGGTGTCATTCACGCAAATGACGGCCGGTATGTCCCGATGCACAATTTCATCGCCGATCTGGAACTGCCATTGGGCGACCTTGCCTGTATTTGCCCACCGATAGCCGGTGCAGCTGTGCTGGCTCAGTTCGTCTATCGTCCGAGGAGCGCCGTGGCGCTGAATGTAGTCCGGCGATGCGCAAACGATCAACTGAATGGGCACGAGCCGCCGCGCAATCGACGCTCCCGAGGGCGGCGGTCCACCCCGGAAACCGACATCGGCGCGTCCGCTCACCAGATCGGTGAACTGATCATCGAGCTGGATGTCGAGCTGCACTTTGGGATGGGACTGGTGGAATAATTCGAAAAATTGCCAAAGCACGGACAGCCCCAGCGACTGGGCAGCGTTGATGCGCAATATCCCGTTCACTTCTTCCTTTGACCGGCGCGCTTCGTCGAGGGACGACGACAGTATGGCCAGTGCCGGTTTCACGCTGTCGAACAGGCGCTGGCCTTCTTCCGTCAAACTCAGCTTGCGCGTGGTGCGGTGGAACAGGCGCACGCCAAGTGATTTTTCCAGCTGGATCACCGATTGGCTGGCCGCCTGCGGCGAGATGCCCTGGTCGACGGCCGCGCGCCGCAAACTGCCCAGCGTTGCCGTGCGGACGAAGACGGTAATGGCGCGGATATCGTTCATGGAGCGAGAATGATTAGCAAGTTTTAGTTGATTATCATTCTAGCATTTGACCACTAGTTCATGCCAATTTTTGCTTCTATCATTCGCCCTTTAAGTACCTCGGGAGCAGAATGATGAAGAACGTTCAACAGCACGAATTCAAGCGCGTCTGGTTGATCACCGGTGCATCCAGGGGCATCGGCGCGCTGATTGCAGAGGCGGCACTGGCGGACGGCAATGCGGTGGTCGCAACCGGGCGTAACGCGGCAGCGGTCGTCGAGCGGCTTGGCACATCCTCCGCGTTGCTGCCGCTTGCGCTCGACGTGACGAATGAGGAGCAAATCAGGCTGGGCGTGCGTGTTGCGCTGGAACATTTTGGGCGTATTGACGTGCTCGTCAATAATGCGGGCTTCGGTCTGCTGGCTGCCGTGGAAGAGTCTGGCGATGCGGATGTGAGACGGATGTTTGACACGAATGTCTTCGGCTTGCTGAACGTGACGCGCGCCGTGCTGCCCACAATGCGGGCGCAGCGTTCCGGTCACGTGATCAATATTTCATCGATCGGCGGCTATCAGGCTGCGGCAGGGTTCGGGGTGTATTCATCGACAAAATTTGCCGTCGAAGGCATCACGGAAGCCATGCATACCGAACTCAAGCCACTGGGAATTCACGCCACCATCGTTGAACCAGGTTATTTCCGCACCGATTTTCTCGATGCCTCGTCGCTGCTCGTAGCACCCGATGAAATTGGCGATTACGCGGCGACTTCGGGCGCCGTGCGCAAACAAGCGTTAGCGCTGAACCACAATCAGCCCGGTGATCCAAAAAAATTGGCGGCCGCCATGCTCCGCCTTGCCGACGCGCCCAATCCGCCACTGCGCCTTCCCATGGGCACCGATACGCTGGCTGCTATTGCCGCAAAAAACGCCTTTGTGGCACAGGAAATGGAGACGTGGCGCGACCTCTCCGCATCGACGGATTTTCCCGCCTGACAGAGTTTGACCGGTGGGCCATGCCTGAATTTGCCCATATAAGCGGTTCGCAGCTGCATCCCCCGATTCTTGAAACCATTGTTGATATCGCGTTCGCTGGCAAGGAATAACGCATGAGCACACCTGATTCTGTTGTCAAAGTTCTCCACCATCACATACGGCGGATGTCAGGACGCGATCCGCACGAGCCGCATCGTGTCGCATCGTCTCTGGAATTGTTATTCGACCTGACTTTCGTCACATGCTTTGCGTTTGCCGCGGCACAGTTCGCACACGCACTCGCGGCAGGCCATTACGCCAGCGCGCTCATCGGATTTGGATTTTCGAGCCTCTGCATCTGCTGGGCCTGGTTCAATTTCACGTGGTTTGCATCTGCCTACGACACTGACGACTGGATTTTCCGCATCACCACCATGGTACAGATGACGGGTGTGCTGGTGCTGGCGGTTGGCTTGCCGCGCCTGTTCTCTTCCCTCGAACACGGCCAGCAGCTCGATAACTCGGTGATGGTACTTGGCTACGTGATCATGCGCATGGCGCTGATATTTCAATGGTTGCGGGCAGCGAGGCAAGACGTCGCACGGCGCCGCGCGTGCCTCACCTATGCCGCCGCCATTGCGATTGCCCAGATAGGCTGGATAGCGATTATTCTTTTCCCTTTCTCGATGGGCGTGACCATTGTCCTCGTTGTCATCTGGTTTCTCATCGAGTTCGCCGGCCCCGTGCTGGCGGAGCGCAAGGATGGCGGTACGCCCTGGCACGCGGAGCACATTGCCGAACGCTACAGCCTGTTCGCCATCCTTGCCTTGGGTGAAGGGTTGGTCGGTACGGTCGCGACTTTGTCTGCCGAAATAGAGCACCAGGGCTGGACACTGGAAACGGCGCTCGCTTGCCTTGCAGGTGTCGGACTGACCTTTGGCATGTGGTGGGTGTATTCCATTCTGCCGTCGGCAAATGTGCTGCACGTGCATCGCTCACGCGCTTTCATCTGGAGCTATGGGCAGATACTGATCATTGCATCTATTGTGGCAACGGGGGCTGGCCTTGACGTCGCGGCGAACCTGATTGAAAACAAGGCCCATATCGGCACACTCCCGGCCCTGCTCGCCACCGCGATTCCCGTGACCATTTTCCTCGCCTTGATTTATGCGCTCCACTATTTTCTTGTGCGCCGCTTCGATCAACTGCATATATGGCTTTTGCTTGCAACAGCTGCCGTCATCGCGACAGCGATCATGGCGGCGATCTTTGGCGCGAATATCGTTGAATGTCTCGGTATTCTGCTCTTTGCACCGGTCATCACGGTCGTCGGCTATGAAGTATTGGGACACCGTCACCAGGGCGAAATGCTCATTCCCCGTTAGTGTGTGACGCAGTGCGCGAACCGATTGCATGCTGTTGATACGGCTGCCGGCAAGCAAACCTGACATTTTTATCTTTTATGATACTTTTCTGAAGAATTTCATTTTTACGCTAATTCATTGATTGCGACACTTGTCATTCTCAATGATGTGAGAGTCCGTAGCCATACGCTTTCACAGCCATGACGGCCAGTTAATGCGTATTGTTCGAGTATTGCTGCTGCAGTTAAAAACAGGAGGAGCATTCATGATTCGATTGGTGTTGCTGTTATTGGGCGTCGAATATCTACGCAAGCGCTGGCGCGGTATCCTGTTGATCGGATTAATATGGCTGCTCGCAGGCCTGGTCATATTTATCGACGCACTCGATAACGCACTGTACTTCCCGATCAATTTCTTTGCTTACCTGTTCCTGGCCGAAGGCCTGGCAACGCTGGCTGTGGCATGGACCGGCGTCGGCGGCCAACGCATCCTGCGATACGTGAAAGGCTGCGCCGTCGTGCTGGCCGCGATGCTGATCTTCGCCGGTCACCACCATGGCAATTTCCTGTTATCGATGATTTTTGGGACGCTGTTTCTCGCCGATGGGCTGATACAGTGCATTTCCGCTTACATGGTCCGCTATCGCCGCTGGCGCGTGGCCTTCTCGTGGGGTGTGGCCGAGATTGCGCTGGCCATTTTCTTTTATCAGCCCTACCCGACGCATTATGTCGGCACACTGCCGTATTGCCTGGGCTTGTTCCTGATGTTTGGCGGCGCCAACTTGATCGCCCTGGCCGCCCGTGTTCGCCGCATGAGCGATAACCCGGCGCTGTCGGAATCGGTGCAGCCTGACGTTCAGCCGGATGAGCAGCTTGCTTCCGCATTCACGCAAGTGGAGTGGGAAGGTCCTCCCGCGGACCATGAACAGGCGCTGACGGTGCACGTCTGGACGCCTTCCGGTTCAGCCAAGTCGCCCACCCAGAATTACCCGATCGTCGACCGCTATATCGCCGCGGTCGATGTCAATGGCGTGATCTCCACCGGGCATGCGGCATTGGAGTCGCCGGAGGGTATTTATATCAGCCTGTATCCGAGTGTGGAGATCGACCGTTCGCCCGACGATTTCGGACGCCTGCTGCGCGCCACCCGCGAGAATGACGTACCGGGCGTATTTCAGCCCGATTACGCGACAGAGTCGAAGGCATGGTGCCCGTCCACCGTTCAGGTCCGTATCCGGAATTACGACCCGCGCCAGCTGCAGTCTTTCTGGCGCCATTATCGCGAGGACGCGACTTACAATCTCACGCATCGCAATTGTTCCAGTACCGTCGCCCGGGCTCTGGAAGCGGCTATCGACGGCGCCGTTGGCCGCCTGTACGGGGAGCGCGCAGGCTGGAGAGTGTTTTTTCGCATCCTGGCGACGCCGGAACTGTGGGTCGCCGCCCAGATCCGCAAGCGTGCCGTGACGATGGCGTGGACGCCCGGGCTGACGCTCGATTACTCCCGAGCGCTCAGCATGCTGGCCGACCCGCGTCCGTTCGCCTGGTGGAAATTGGCAAGGACCGCCTTCAGCCGGATGGCGCAATTGCGCCGCGAATGGCGCGCCCAGGATCATGGCGCCGTTGATCTTCGCGAGCAGCCTGCTGAAGACGCCATGCGTGACAAGCGCGCGTAGGTCGCCGCTGCTGCATTGAAATAGAGGTCTATAGACGACTGGTCTAATTGTGCTACAATGCCTCGCATGAAAGCTGAATACACCGACGTGCGCCAGCACATTATCGACCAGGGCAAGGCCATCATCACGCGCAAGGGTTTTGCCGGGGTGGGGCTGAACGAGATCCTGTCGGCCGCCGACGTGCCCAAAGGCTCGTTCTACCATTACTTCAAGTCCAAGGAATTGTTTGGAGAAGCGATGCTGGAAGATTACGTCACCGGCTACCTGGACGAAATGGAGCTCGTGCTGGGCCAGCCGGGCCAGAACGCGGCGCAGGCGCTGATGGCGTATTGGGCCAGCTGGACCAGTGCAAGCCTCGACGGCAGCGGCTGCGATTGCCGCTGCCTGGTGGTCAAGCTGAGTAGTGAAGTGGCGGACATGTCGGAGCCGATGCGCGTGGCGCTGCTCGACGGCACCCACCGCATCATCGCCAGACTGGCCCTGGCCATCGCGCGCGGCAGGGTGGACGATACCTTGCCATCGGTGGCCGATCCGGCGCAGATGGCCGCCACCTTGTACCAGCTGTGGCTGGGTGCGGCCATGCTGACCAAGCTGCGGCGCGACGCCAGCGCCTTGCAAACGGCCTGGCGTGCGACCCTGGCGATGTTGCAGCTGCCGCCGGACAGCGACCGATAGGCAGCAAACCAAGCAAACAAGCGGACGCACCACGTCCGCATTTTTTGAACTGCATTCTAGACGACCAGTCTAATAATAAGGGAGCAGCAGCATGAAGAATTTTGAATTCCATAACCCGACGAAGATCGTGTTCGGCGCCGACACCGTCGCCAAATTGTCCATCTTGGTGCCGCATGATGCGCGCGTGCTGATTTTGTACGGCGGCGCCAGCGCGGAAAAGACCGGCACCCTGGCCGAAGTGCGAGCTGCGCTTGCGCTGGGCCAGCGCAGCGTGCAGGAGTTTGGCGGCATCGAACCCAATCCCAGCTATGAAACCCTGATGCGCGCCGTCGCCCAGGTGCGCAGCGAGAAAGTGGACTTCCTGCTGGCCGTCGGCGGCGGCTCCGTGATCGACGGCACCAAGTTCGTCGCCGCAGCCGCCCTGTACGACGGCGAGCCGTGGGAAATCGCCGAGCGCGGCGGCGCCAATTTGCAGCGTGCCCTGCCGTTCGGCACGGTGCTGACCTTGCCAGCCACGGGGTCGGAAATGAACAGCGGCGGCGTGGTGACGAAAAAAGCCACGCATGCCAAGCTGAGTTTCCGTAATCCGCTGCTGTACCCGCAGTTTTCCGTACTCGACCCCAGCAAGACCTTCACCTTGCCGGCCACACAGGTGGCCAATGGCCTGGTCGATGCCTTTGTCCACACGACGGAGCAGTATCTGACCTATCCGGTGCAGGCGATGGTGCAGGACCGCTTTGCCGAAGGCTTGCTGCAGACGCTCGTCGAGATCGCGCCGCAGACGGTCGCCTCGCCCGACGATTATGCGACTCGCGCCAACCTGATGTGGACCGCCACCCTGGCCCTGAATGGCTTGATCGGCGCGGGCGTGCCGCAGGACTGGGCCACCCACATGATCGGCCACGAACTGACGGCCCTGTACGACATCGACCATGCGCGCACCCTGGCGCTGGTGCTGCCAGCCCTGCTGGACGTGCAGCGCGAGCAGAAACGCGGCAAATTGCTACAGTATGGCGAACATGTCTGGAACATCACCAGTGGCAGCGACGACGAGCGCATCGATACCGCCATCGCCCGCACGCGCGCCTTCTTTGAAGGCCTGGGCATCCCGACCCGTTTGTCGGCCTATCAGCTGGGCCAGGAAGCGGTGGAAGCGGTACTGACGCAACTGGAAGCACATGGCATGACCTCACTCGGCGAACACCGCGATATCGACCTCGCGCGCAGCCGCCGTATCCTCGAAGCAGCACTGTAACCCTGACATAAAAGGACACAACATGAACATCCTGATGGTACTGACCTCGCACGACCAACTCGGTAATACCGGCAAGAAAACCGGCTTCTGGCTGGAAGAATTCGCCGCGCCCTACTATGCCCTGAAAGAAGCGGGCGCGAAGCTGACGGTAGTGTCGCCCCACGGCGGCCAGCCGCCGCTGGACCCGAAAAGCGACGAGCCGGATTCGCAAACGGACGCCACGCGCCGCTTCAAGCAGGACGCCGATGCGCAAGCTGTGCTGGCCAACACGGGCAAGCTGGCCGACGTGAAGGCGGGGGACTTCGATGCCGTGTTTTACCCGGGCGGCCATGGCCCGCTGTGGGACCTGGCCGAAGACCCGCACTCGATCGCGCTGATCGAGCAGATGATCGCCGCCGGTAAGCCCGTCGCCGCCGTCTGCCACGCGCCCGGCGTGCTGCGCCACGTGAAGGCAGCCGATGGCACGCCGCTGGTGCGCGGCAAGCAGGTGACGGGCTTTACGAATACCGAGGAAGACGCCGTCGGCTTGACGGCCATCGTGCCTTTCCTCGTCGAGGACATGCTCAAGCAAAACGGCGGCGTCTACTCGAAACTGGGCGACTGGCAGCCGTACGCCGTCACCGATGGCTTGCTGGTCACGGGCCAGAATCCCGCATCGTCTGAAGCGGCCGCGCAGGCGCTGCTCAAGCTGCTGGGCTGATGCCCGGGTAGTGCGTCCGGCCGCTGGACGTCACACTGCAGTGCGTCCGGCGGCCATGCCCGCCAGGATCAGGCCGACCGAGGCGTGCCATTGCGTCTCGCTGGCCGGCCTGCCCGCCAGCGCATAGCCGTGCAGGAAATCGACGAGCGTATCGCGCCCGCGCAGCCGGGTTTTCTTGTCCAGCGCGAGACCGTCGAGGGCTTGCTCAAACAGCGCCGTGAACCGCTGGGCCACGTCGGCTTGCTCCACCAGCCCGCGCGCCATCAGGCGCACGAAATACGGCGTGGCGCTGACCAGTTCCAGGTACAGCGCGCATAGCGCCAGCAGACGACGCTGCGGCCCCTGGCGTTGTGTAAACGGTGACTGCTGCGGATCGAGCGCGGCAAAACGCTGCGCCATCAAGGCCAGCAACAGTTCCTCTTTCCCCGCGTAGTAGTGATACACGGCCATGGCGTCGACGCCCAGGCTCTGCGCCAGTGCGCGCATGGAAAACGCATCGCCTTTTTCTTCCAGCAGGGCCAGGGCCGCTTGCAGGATGGCGGCGTTGTCCAACGCGGGCTTGGTGCGGCGCGGACGCCCGGCGCGGCGCACGGGAGATTCCGTGGCTTGAAGTTTTTGGGTTTTCATGGGCATAATTCTACACTGTAGAATTAAATCAAGGAGCACCCATGCAAAAAACTTTCGTCAGCGTTTTTCTCGGTATCAGCCTCGATGGCTGCATCGCGGGAGAGAACGGCGACCTGTCCTGGCTGGCCGAACTGGCGCCCGACTCGCCCGATGCCACCGGCTACACGGCATTGATGGAGCAGGTCGATACCTTGCTGATCGGCCGTACCACGTATGACGCCGTGCTGGGGTTCGAACCGTGGCCGTATGCGGGCAAGCGCGTGCAGGTATTGAGCCACCGCGGCTTCGCGCCGCGCCATGGTGAACAGCGCCGCGAAGGCAGCGTGCGGGACGTGCTGGAGGCGCTGGCGGAAGAGGGTTGCCGCCACGTGTATCTCGATGGCGGCGCCGTTGTCCGCGCCGGTTTGCGTGAGGGCGTCATCGACAGCCTGACCTTGTCCGTGCTGCCTGTGGTGCTGGGCAAGGGCGTGCGCCTGTTCGAGGACGGCTTGCCGCGCAGCGACTGGCGCCTGGACGGCACGCGCCAGCTGCCCAGCGGCGTGGTGCAGCTGCGCTATCGGAAAAATTAGCCCGCGCTGGCGATATCGACGATGAAGCCGGGATCGTAGCGTTCATTTTCCGGCGTGCCGTCGGGCCGCTTGTAGCCGCAAGGGTTGCACACGACGCGGCAATCCCGGACGCGGTAGTCGAGCGAGGCGTGCATGTGGCCATGCACCCACAGGTCCGCCTGCGCCACCAGTGCATCGAGCTGCGAGGCGAACGCGGGCGAACCGAGATTGGTCGCGTATTGCGCTTCCACCGACAGCATCGAGGGCGCCATGTGTGTGATGACGACCGTCTTGCCCTCGAAGGGTTGCGCCAGCTGCCGTTCCAGCCAGGCGCGGTGCCGTGCGTGCAGCTGCGCCGTGTCGCTGGCGCACAAGAGGCGCGGCGTGTCGCCGCCCGTGCTGATGCGCTTGTAGTCGGGCATGTAGGCTTGCGCCGCGCTCAATGCTTCGTCCCGGCGCTCCTCGCCGAACAGCAGGAAATCCGTCCACAGCGTGACGCCGAGGAAGCGCATGCCGCCGAGCGTCACGGCGTCGCCGTCGAGCAGGCGGATGTTGGCGCCTTGCGCATTGGCGCTGGCGCAGGCGTCGCGCACGGCGTCCTGCATGTGTTCGAGCTGGTGGCCATAGCCTTCATGGTTGCCGTGCACGTACAGCACGGGCAGGGCGCCGAAGGTGCGCGCGGCCCAGGCGATGGCGTTGCTGCCTGTGTCGATGTCGCCGGCCAGGATCACCACGTCGGGTCGGCAGGCGGCAAGGTCGATGGCGGGTGTGTCGTCACCCCAGACTTCCAGGTGCAGGTCGGACAGGATCAGCAAACGCATGGCAATAGGGGAGCAGTGACTGGGCCTCTATCGTAGCGCAAGTTGCCGCGCCAGTCTGCTTGACCGCGCAAGGGTAGCGACGTTACCCTGTGGCATCGATTACCGCAACTTACCCTGGAGCCGCATGCCGCCTTTCTTCCTTCCCAAGTCCTTGCTCAGCATCGCGCTGGCCGCCATGGCGCTGCCGTTTGCCGCACATGCGGAAACGCCTGCCATCGATTCCTTGACGCAGCCGATCGCCTCGCCGTATGCGGCGCAATGGAACCGCCCGCAGCAGCCGGCACGCATCCACGGCGACACGTATTACGTGGGCGTGGGCGGCTTGAGCGTGGTGTTGATCGATACGCGCGAAGGCTTGATCCTGATTGACGGCGCGCTGCCGCAATCGGTGGCCGCCATCAAGGAGCATATCCTCGAGCTGGGCTTTCGCCTGGAAGACATCAAGTTCATCCTGAATACGGAAGCGCATTTCGACCATTCGGGCGGCATCGCCGCCCTGGCCCGCGACAGCGGCGCGCAAGTGGTCGCCAGCCCGCTCGGCGCGCAGGCGCTGCGCGCGGGCTCGGTGCTCGCCATGGACCCGCAAGCGGGCGAAATCGACCCCATGCCGGCCGTGGAAAACGTGCGCGAAATCGCCGATGGCGAAACTCTGCAGCTGGGCGACGTGACCATCACGGCGCGCTACACGCCCGGCCATACGCCGGGCAGCACCAGCTGGACCTGGGTGTCGTGCGAGGATGAGGAGCGTACGGACTGCCTTAACGTCGTGTTTGGCGCCAGCCTCACGCCGGTGGCGGCCGACGATTTTCACTACCTGGGCGATGAACGCCATGCTGACCTGACGCCGGCCTTCCGCCGCGTCATGCAGGACTTCGCCAAACTGCCATGCGACATCCTGATCTCGGCCCATCCCGACCATTCCGGCGGCGACCGCAAGCTGACGCAATTGCTGGAAGGCGTCACGCCGAATCCCTTCATCGATGCGCAGGCGTGCAGCAGCTACGCGGCCAAAAATGAAGCGAAGCTCGATGCGCGCATCGCCAAGGAAAAAGCGGCTGCGACAAAATAACAACGTTGGCGCGTTCGCCATGAAAAGCGGTTGACGCACTGCAGCATCCGGTGCAGAATCATCGTCCGCAATGCAGATTAACCCAACAAAAGAAAGGATACCCATGTTCGAGCAGGCTGGCAGCAAGTCGTACTTCCACTAGCCCCGCGCATGACGCTCGGGGCCACCGGCATCTTGCCGATCCCGAGCCGGTGTCCTTGAAAACCCCGGTGAGGAAACTCGCCGGGGTTTTTTGGTTTACCAGGACCCCGGCATAACGCAGACATCAGGAACACCGTTATGCCCATTCATCAGACCCTGCGCGGCGCCCATGTGCCCGTGCATATTTTTACCGACGATATCGACGCGCAGGCATTGCGCCAGCTGCACAATATCGCCAGCCTGCCCATCGTCCATCCATATGTGGCGGCCATGCCCGACGTGCATGCCGGCATCGGCGCCACCGTCGGCAGCGTGATTCCCACGCGCGGCGCCATCATTCCGGCCGCCGTGGGCGTGGACATCGGCTGCGGCATGAACGCCGTGCGCACCACCCTGACGGCCAGCGACTTGCCCGACAACCTGGCGCGCCTGCGCAGCGCCATCGAAGCGGACGTGCCCGTCGGTTTCGAGCAGCACGACTGGAGCCGCGTGCAGGGTTCGCGCCATGCACGCGCCACGCGCCCCCTTGCCGGCCGCCTGGAGCATATCGTCGAGCGCCACCGCGGTATCGCCAAGATGCTGCGCCAGTTCGAACGCACGTGGATCTGCCAGGCCGGCACCCTCGGCGGCGGCAACCATTTCATCGAGATCTGCCTCGACGAGGAACAGCGCGTGTGGATCATGCTGCATTCGGGCTCGCGCGGCATCGGCAACGCCATCGGCCGATACTTCATCGCCGCCGCGCAGAAGGACATGCGGCGCCACCAGCTGCAGTTGCCGGACGCGGATCTGGCATACCTGAGTGCAGGCTCCACGGTGTTCGACGACTATGTGGAAGCGGTGGACTGGGCGCAGGATTATGCGCTGCTCAACCGCAGCGAGATGATGCGCCGCGTGCTCGACGCGCTGGCGAAGTTTGCGCCGCCGTTCCAGCTCGATGGAGAAGCCATCAACTGCCACCACAACTACATCGCGCGCGAAACGCATGGCAATGCCGACTTGTACGTGACGCGCAAGGGCGCCATTTCGGCGCGGCAGGGGGAGCTGGGCATCATCCCCGGCAGCATGGGCGCGCGCAGCTTCATCGTGCGCGGCAAGGGCAATCCGGAGTCGTTGTGTTCCTGCTCGCACGGAGCGGGGCGCAGCATGAGCCGCAGCGAGGCGAAGCGCCGTTACGACCGCTTCGATCTGGCCGAGCAGACTGCCGGTATCGAATGCCGCAAGGATGGCGGCGTGGTCGACGAGATTCCGGCCGCCTATAAAAATATCGACGCCGTGATGGCGCACCAGAGCGACCTGGTGGAGGTGGTGCATACCTTGCGCCAGGTCGTCTGCATCAAGGGTTGAAAGGAGAGCATATGAAAATCAAAGTGAAAGCCACGTCCAAGCCGCGCAACCCGCTGGTGGCGGCAGCGAAACTGCGCGGCGGCGCCGGCGCGCACCAGTCGGAGGCGTCGCCGCGTGCGGCGCGCCGGGCCGGCAAGCACCGCCTGCAGCAAATGCTGGCGGGCCGCCTCAAAGCTGACGATTAGCGGACCGGCAGTTCGACGATGAAGTTCGGATCAAAAGCGGGATTTTGCGGCGTGCCGCTGCGCGTCTTGTAGCCGCACGGGTTGCTGACGACGCGGCAGCGGCCGATGCGGTAGTCGCGCGAGACGTGGAGGTGGCCATGCACCCACAGGTCCGCCTGCGCGGCCAGGTCGTCCAGGCGCGAGGCGTAGGCGGGCGAACACCCTTCGCTGCCGTAGGCATCGTCGACGGACAACAGCGACGGCGCCATGTGGCTGATGACGACAGTGCGTCCGTCGAAGGGCTGCGCCAGTTCGCGCGCCAGCCACGCTTTTTGCTGCGCATGGAACATGGCCGTATCGGCCGCACGCAGTTTGCGAAAGCCCATGCCGGCCAAGCGGATGCGCTTGTAATCGTTCATGACGGCTTCCGCGTCGCGCATGGCCGCTTGCCGCGTATCGTCGCCCAGCAGGCGGAAATCCGTCCACAGGGTGGCGCCCAGGAAGCGTACCTTGTTGCCTGCCTGGTCGGTGATCACATAGGACTCCGCATCGAGAAAATGCACGTTGGGCGTGGCGGCGCAGGCCGCGCGCAGCTCCTGGCGCACCTTGTCCAGATGGTGGCCATAGCCTTCGTGGTTGCCATGCACGTACAGTACGGGCAGGCCCGCGAATGCGCTGGCGGCCCAGCCGACGGCGCGGATGCCCGTGTCGATGTCGCCGGCCAGGATGACGGCGTCGGGGCAGCTGAGCGCGAGGTCGCCCTGCGGCGCTTCGTCGCGCCATAGCTCGTGGTGCAGGTCCGACAGTATCAATAAACGCATGCTGTTTTCACGCCTGTTGAAAGAGCACCATCGTACCTGAAAACCTTCACTCTTCCGGCAGCGCGGCGAAGCTGTGCGCCAGGTAGTCGATCAGCGCGCGCACGGCCGGCAGCAGGCCGCGCCGCGAGGGAAATACTGCGTGGATGATTTCGCGCTGCGGCCGCCACTGCTCCATCAGCGGCAGCAGGCTGCCATTGGCCACCTGCTCGGTGATCATCATGGTCGGCAGCTGCACCACGCCCACGCCGGCCACGGCCGCGTCGCGCAGAGTCAGCATGTCGCCCGTGACGAAGCGCGGTGTATGGCGCAGCTGGGCGCGCGCCCCATCGGGGCCATGCAAATCCCACTGGTAGTGCTGTTGCGGCATGCCCAGGGCCAGGCTGGGCCAGTCGGCCAGGTCGGCCGGCGCCTTCGGCAGCGGTGCACCGGCGAACAGCAAGGGGCTGCCCACCATGCACTGGCCCCGTTCGGCCAGCACGCGCAGCACCAGGTCGCTGTCGGGCAGCGGCGGCGGACGCACGCGGATGGCCACGTCGATGCCTTCGGCCACCAGGTCGACGCGGCGGTTACTCGCTTCCAATAACAGAGTTACTTGCGGATGCGCGCGCATGAAACCGGCCAGCATGGGCGCGACCAGCGATTGCAGCAGGGCGATGGGGCAGGACAGGCGCACCGTGCCGCGCGGCGCGGCCCGCGTCAGTTCGATCGCTTCCTGCGCCGCTTCCGCTTCCACCAGCATCGCCTTGCAATGCTCGTAAAACGTCTGTCCCACGTCGGTGACGGAAAAATGCCGCGTCGTGCGCTGCAGCAGGCGTGCGCCGAGGCGCTCTTCCAGCAGCGCGATGCGCCGGCTCAGTTTGGATTTCGGCATGCCCAGCGCGCGCCCGGCCGGCGCGAAGCCGCCATGGTCGACCACCTGCACAAAGTAATACAAGTCATTCAGATCTTGCATGCCACCTCCTTGATCGTTCTATTTTTGGAACGCTGATGGCCTATTTTACCGTCTACCCGCTTCATCGTTGCAGGTCTATTCTGTCTCCATCGTAATGCAAACCTCAACAGGAGATCGAGATGAACAAAGTCACAGGTATCTACAGCGCACCGCGCCAGCACTGGGTAGGCGATGGTTTCCCCGTGCGCTCGATGTTTTCGTATAACGGCCATGGCAAGCAGCTGAGCCCATTCCTGCTGCTCGACTATGCCGGCCCCGCCGAATTTACCCCCGGCACCCGTCCGCCCGGCGTCGGCTCGCACCCGCACCGCGGCTTTGAAACGGTGACCATCGTCTACAAGGGCGAAGTGGCGCACCGCGATTCGACGGGCCAGGGCGGCGTGATCGGCCCCGGCGACGTGCAGTGGATGACGGCCGGCGCCGGCATCCTGCATGAAGAGTTTCACTCGCCTGCCTTCACGCAGTCGGGCGGCACCTTGGAAATGGTGCAGCTGTGGGTGAATCTGCCGGCAAAAAACAAGATGACGGCGCCCGGCTACCAGGCCATCACCAGCGACACGATACCCACGCTGGCGCTGCCCGACGATGCAGGTTCCGTGCGCGTGATCGCCGGCGATTTCGCTGGCCAGCATGGCCCGGCCCGCACGTTCTCGCCGATGCAGGTGTGGGATGTGCGCCTGGCCCAGGGCAAGCTGACGGAACTGCCCGTGCCCCGCGGCTGGAGCACGGCGCTGATCGTCCTGCATGGCACGGTGCTGGTCAATGGCGAGAGCGTGGTGCGCGAAGCGCAGATGGCGCTGTTCGAGCGCGACGGCGACAGCATCACCGTCGAGGCGAACAATGACGCCGTGGTGCTGCTGCTCAGTGGCGAGCCGATCGATGAACCCATCGTCGGCCATGGCCCCTTCGTCATGAACACCGAAGCGGAAATCGCGCAGGCGTTCGAGGATTTCAACAGCGGCCGCTTCGCCCGCATCGCGAAGTAATTTGCGCAGTGAATTTGTGTAGTACCCGTGCCGCATCCCGCGGCACGGTTTTTCAGGAGACCACCATGAGCACCCCCGCCAACTTCCAAGGTTTGCCACCGATGATCGATCCCGACGACGCCGTCATGCTGCTGATCGACCACCAGAGCGGCTTGTTCCAGCTGGTGCGCGACATCGAGCAGCACGTGCTGCGCGGCCACGTCACGGCGCTGGCCAAGCTGTCGCGCCTGGCCAAGATGCCGACGTTTACCACCGCGTCCGTGCCCGACGGCCCGAACGGCCCCTTGATCCCGGAAATCCACCATTTCAATCCGGAAGCCGTCTACATCCCGCGCACGGGCCAGATCAATGCCTGGGACAATCCGGCCTGGGTCGAAGCGATTGAAAAGACGGGCCGCAAGACCCTGCTGATCGCCGGCACGCTCACCAGCGTGTGCATGGCTTTTCCCACCATCAGCGCGCTGGCGGCCGGCTACAAGGTGTTTGCCATCATCGACGCCTCGGGCAACTGGTCGAAGATGGCCACCGACATCACCATGGCACGCGTCACGCAAGCGGGCGCCGTGCCGATCGACACGTATGCCGTGCTGGCTGAAGTGATGAGCACCTGGAACCGCGCCGATGCGATGGAATTCGCCGCCATCATGACCGACCACATCGTGCCGCCGTACCGCGCGCTGATCGAAAGCTACGACAAGGCGCAGGGCGTGCAAAAGAATGGCCGCGAAACGAAGCTGGAAATCCTCGAGGCGGCATCGAAGGGCTGACCGCCGCTATGGCGCTTCGTAGCTGCTGCGTATCGCCGCCAGCACGCCGCGCTGTTCCAGGCGCGTGATGGCGGCGTTCAGTTGCGCCAGGTCGGCGGCGCTGGTCGTGCGCGCGTTGAGCATCAGGTGCACGGGCGCGCGCAGTGCCAGGAAGGGCAGGGTGTTCAAGGCCACGCCCTGCAGACGCGCTTCGTGGCGCACGGCCAGCACGTCGCCCAGCAACAGGTCGGCGCGGCCCGCGTCGAGCATGAGGATGCCTTGCCGGAAGCTGCCGAAGGTATTCAGGCGGCCGTCTTTTTCCATTGCCGGACGGGCCGCCGCATAGTCGGCCCCGTACCAGCCCACCTTGGGCGCGAGCAGGGTGGACTTGCCGCGCGCGAGCTGCGCGAAGCTGGCGACTTGGCGGTGGTTGCCGGGCGCGCCGGATTTGCTGAAGACACCGACGGCTTCATCGCGATACGAGAGGGAAAAGCGGGCATAGGACTGGCGTTCTGGCGTCTCGGACGCGGCGGGCAGCAGGTCCAGTTCGCCTTTCTGGAACAGCAGCTGGCGCCGCGCCGTCGGCAATTCCGGCAAGGTGACCAAGGTGCAGTGCGCTTCCTTGAAGATGGCGCGCAGCAGTTCCAGGTCCAGCCCCGTATAACTGTCCTGGGCGTCGCGGTAGACATACGGCGGCCATTGCTCGAGCGCCATCGTCATGCGGCAGGCCAGGGCGGGCAGGACGCTGCCAAGCAGCGTTGCCGCAAGCAGCACGTGGCGCAAGCGCATGGAACATCTCCGCAGTGGTTCAAGTGTAGTGCTTAGCAATTTGCCAGAATGGCCACGGAAGTCAAGCAGTGCATGGCGGGTTGCGGATATCAAATGGGCTATAGTGGCGGCGTGTCTTCATCCAAAGGAAATCCGCTTGACTCCCCCGCTCGAGATCGCCGCCAATGTCTTGATGACTGCTTCCATCATCCTGGCCGGACGCAACAACATTCATTCCTGGTGGATCGGCATGGTCGGCTGCGTGCTGTTTGCCGTGCTGTTTTTCCAGGTCAACCTGTACGCCGACGTGATGCTGCAGCTGTTTTTCATCGTCACCTGCGTCATCGGCTGGCTGCAATGGCGGCGCGGCGCCGGCGGCAAGCCCTTGCCGATCACGCGCACGGGTTGGCGCAGCTTGGCCTGGGTCGTGCCGGCCGGTATCGCCTCCGTGGCCATCTACGGCATGCTGCTGCACCGCTTCACGAACGCCTACGCGCCATTCATCGATTCGGCGGTGTTGGTATTTAGCATCATCGCGCAATTCCTGCTGATGAGCCGCCGCATCGAAACGTGGGCTTTCTGGCTGCTCGTCAACACCGTCGCCGTGCCGCTCTACTACAGCCGCGGCCTGCACCTGACAGCCGTGCTGTATGCGGCCTACTGGGTCAACGCCGTCATTTCCTGGTACTGGTGGAGCGTGCAGGCACGCCGCGCGGCGGCCGTGCCGCCGGCGCTGGCCGACGCCTGATATTGCCAAAAACCAAGTCCTTAGATCCAAATCGTATATACATTCAATTTTTAATTCGTTCACCCCATAAAGACACCGGGATATAGTGGCCTTTCCCCGCTTACCGGTGTCTTTTATGTTGCGTTTTACCCTTTCTGCCTGTTTTTACGCCGTCCGGCACCAGCTGACCATGCAATGCATGGCGCAGTGGATGCCGATGCGTGTCCGTCCACGCATCCCGTAATTCCTTCATCCCCCCGTCGTCGTTTTGCCCGCAGGCCAATCCGGTCCGTGTGCCCCTGCTCGGCCTTTTTTATCTGAAAAAGGCTGCAATCCCAATAAGAGGAAACCATGTTCAAACCACTCGCCATCAGTCTTGCCATCGCCGCCGCCTTCCCCGCCGTCTCCACCATCGCCCACGCCGAGGATGACATGCTGCGCGTCAACGTCACCGGATCGAATATCCGCGTCAGCGAAAAAGAGGGCGCCAGCGCCGTGCAGGTCATCACGGCCAAGGAATTGAAAGCCAGCGGCAAGACCAGCGTGTCGGATGTGCTGCGCGCTATCTCCGCCAACAGCGGCAACAGCTACAACGAACAATATACGGGCAGTTTCTCGGCCGGCACGTCGGGCCTGTCGCTGCGCGGCATCGGCCAGAAAAATACCCTGATCCTGGTGAACGGCAAGCGCGTGGCCAGCTATGCGACGGCGCAAAACCTGCAGGAAACCTTTGTCGACCTGAACAGCCTGCCGATGGCGGCCGTACAGCGCATTGAGGTGCTCAAGGATGGCGCCTCGTCAATCTACGGTTCCGATGCCGTGGCCGGCGTCGTCAACATCATCCTGTACAAGGAATTCACGGGCACGGACATCACGGCGCAGTGGGGCGGCTCGACCGAAGGCACGGGCCAGCATGAAAAGAGCGCGGCGCTGCAGACGGGTTTCGGCAAGCTCGAGGAAGACGGCTACAGCCTGGTCTTCTCGATCGACGCGCAGCAGCGCGACAAGCTGCAGCAAAGCGACGTGGCGTGGATGCGCGATACGGACTTCCGCAATCAGCAGCGTGGCGCGCTGGGCTGGGTCGCCACCAATTATGCGGGCAGCGACCCGACGCGGACCCTGGGCGGGGTGCGCGGACCGCTGCAACTGGTCAATTACGGCGACATCACGCCCGGCAAGACGGGGCAAGTGCTCGCGTATAACCCGTCGCCGTATAAAACCCTGATCCCCGGCATCCAGCGCGTGCACACGGCCGCGCGCGCCACCTTCAAGCTGAACGCGGACACGGAAGCTTACGTCGACTTGCTGCACAGTTATTCGCGCGCCGACCAGACCTTCAGCGCGCCGCTCACCGTCAACAATGCCACGCGCGTGTGGAACAACGCCACGCAGGCGCTCGACACCATCCCCGTCGTGCTGCCGGTCGGCCACCCGAACAATCCGGGCGCCACGCCCCTGCCGTTCACGGCCACCCTGTTCGACCTGGGGCCGCGCCTGAAGCAGGACAAGGTCACCTTCTACCGCGCGCTGGCGGGCGTCAAAGGCACGCTGGCGGGCTGGGACTGGGATGCGGCCGTGGGCCACTCGAGCAGCAAGCTGGAAGAAACCGTGCAGAACTTCGTCAACCGCTACGAATTCCAGAAGGTGCTGGCCGATGGCAGTTATAACTTCCTCGACCAGTCGCAAAACAGTGAAGCGGTGCGCAACCGCCTGCGCCTGTCGACCCTGCGTCCGGCCGAGTCGACCCTCGACACCGTCGATTTCTCGGCCGCGAAAGACCTGTGGCAATTGCCGGCCGGTCCGCTGGGCTTTGCCGCCGGTGCCCAGTGGCGCCGCGAAAAGATGGATTCGCAAACCTCGACGGCCGTGTTGTCGGGCACGGAGCTGCGTCCGGCCATCAACATCATCAACGGTTCGCGCAGCGTGTCGGCCCTGTTTGCCGAATTCAACGTGCCCGTCGTGAAAGACCTGTCCGTCAATCTGGCGGGCCGCGCCGACCATTACAGCGATTTCGGCAATGCGTTTTCGCCGAAGGCCAGCGCGCGCTACCAGGCGGCGCCGTGGCTGCTGGTGCGCGGCACCGTGTCGCGCGGCTTCCGTGCGCCGTCGCTGCCGGAAATCACACAAAGCACGGCCGTCAGCTACGTCAGCGTGCTCGATCCGCGCGACCCGATCACGCCCACGCAGACGCGGGGCGTGACGGCCATTACCATCGCCAATACGGCGCTGCGTCCGGAGCGCTCGAATAACCTGAACCTGGGCGTGGTGGTGTCGCCGACCAGCAGTTCGAGCATCGGCCTCGATTACTACCGCATCAGGCAGGATGGCGTGATCGGCACGGAAAGCGCGACCACCACGCTCGCCAATGAAGCGTCGGCGCCGCAGAAGATCACGCGCGATGCCGATGGCCGCATCACGACCCTGTACCGCCAGTACCGCAACCAGGGACAGCGCGAAGTGTCGGGTATCGACCTCGACCTGCGCCAGCGCTTCGTCGACAAGGACTGGGGCAAGCTGACCCTGGCCGGCCAGTTGAGCCGCGTGCTGCGCTTTGCCGAACCGCTGTCCGACGGCGCCCCGCTCACCGATGGTGCCGGCACCAATTATTTCGGCTCGATTCCGAAATGGCGCGGCGTCACATCGGCCACGTGGGAGCAGGGAAAGTGGTCGTCCACGCTCACCTGGAACTACGTGGGCAGCTATGCGCAAAACACGCATCTCGATGAATCCGTGGCCGCCTTCAGCACGTTCGACGTGACCACCAGCTGGCAAGTCACGCCAGCGGCGAACGTCACCTTCATCGTGCAAAACCTGGCCAACAAGCGCGCGCCGTGGGATTACTCGGCCTCGGGCTTCGACTATACGCAGGCCGACCCGCGCGGCCGCTTCGCCTCGCTCAAGCTGAACTACAAGTTCTAATGACCGTTTGACACCTGCCGCTGGCCCGTCTGTTCATGCAGGCGCTGGCGGTAGGCGCTGGGCGTGACGCCCATGCGTTCGCGGAAGGCCGTGGCGAAGTTGCCCGCGTTGTGAAAGCCGATCAGCAGGGCGATATCCTGCACGTCGATCTCGGTCTGCTGCAGCAGTTCCACGCCGCGGGCGATGCGCGCTTCACGGATGAAAGCGAAGACCGTCATGCCCGTCTGCTCGCGGAACATCAGGGTCAGCTTTTCGCGGTAGGTGCCCACGCTGCGGGCGATTTCGGACAGGTTGGGCAGGCTGCCCAAGTTATCGAGAATCAGTTGTTTGACGGCATTGACGAACACGAGGTCCGGATGCTGCTGCCGGTCGCTGACCGGGGTCGCTGTCGGTGGCGTGCTGTTGCTTCTACGCATCAATCCCAGATGGATATGGATGCGCGCGGCCAGTTCTTCCGGCAAGAAGGGCTTGGAAATGTAATCGACGCCGCCCACCTGCAAACCCATGATGCGTTCCTTGGCGGCATCGGCGCCGCTGAGAAAGATCACGGGTATCTGTTCCGTTTCGGGATTGGCCTTGAGCAAACGGCACGCCGTGTAGCCATCCATCTCGGGCATGCGCACGTCGAGCAGGATCAGGTCGGGATGCGTGGCCAATGCCAGCTGGTAGCCCTGGTAGCCATTGAAGGCAATGCTGAAGCGATAGGGCTGCTCGCTGAGCAGCTCCATCAGCATGCGCTGCTCGAACGCGGAATCGTCCACGAGCAGGATATTCTTTTTGATGGTTTCGCTGGTCAATGGCATGGCATGGATGACTTAACCAAATAGCAAGTTGTTGCTTATTATGCCCTGCTTTTTCTTTTTTTTCTGCTTTTCTCGTGTTTCAAAAGATGTTTCTCCGCCAGAAGAAGCGCGGATTTCCCAGATCGCCAATAATTCGCTCATGCATTGATTTTAAGCAATGTCGATTGCCAAAAAATCTGTTTTGCAAATGCTGCAAACAATGCCGGAGTCCCCGGGTTCCTGACTCTCGGCACAAGTTTTTTGTCGTCCTGGTTTGCGTGCCCGAGAAAACGCCGGCAATACCGTGACTATCCTCGATGCCCTTCATATTGGTGGGCTCATTAATGATGTTCCATCATCAGGAGGTATCATGTTGCGAGTTATTTTTCCCCGCCTTATCGTTGCCGCCAGCGTGGCGGTTGCCGCCACGGCGTTCCTGCCGCGTAGCGCCGACGCCGCCGTGTATCTGAATGGCAGCGCCACCACCACCTTTGACGTCACCCTGAAAATCATCGCAAATTGCACCATCGCGGCGGCCAATCTCGACTTTGGCCAAAGTCAGGGTGTACTGGCTACTGCCGTTAACGTCAATACGACCGTGAACGTCACCTGCACCAATACCACGCTGTATAACGTGGGCTTGACGGCCGGCTCGGGCACGGGATCGAGCGGTACCACGCGCTATATGAGCGGCACGGGCGGCAACCTGGGGACGGTGCAGTTCAACCTGTACCAGACGGCTGGCAGCACCTTGTGGGGCGATACCCAGGGCACGAATACCGTCGGCGGCACCGGCAACGGCTCATCGCAGCCGATCACGGTGTACGGCAATATTCCGCCGCAAGCGACACCGGCGCCCGATACCTACAAGTCGACCATCACGGCCACCGTGTACTTTTAAGCCAGGCGCTGCGTGAAGGCCGGTGCTGTTTCCCTGATGAAAAGCGTGCTGGCGCTGCTGGCCTGCTGTGCGGCGGGCGCACACGGCGCCAATCTGCAGATTTCGCCGGTGACGCTCAATTTGCGCGCGCCACAGAATGCGGCCGGCATCAGCCTGCAAAACCTCGGCGACCAGCCCATCTACGGACAGGTGCGGGTGTTCGCCTGGGAGCAGCGCGATGGCGAGGAAACTCTGGCGCCGACGCAGGAACTGGTGGCCAGTCCGCCGATCGTGGAAATCGCCGCCAACAGCCGGCAGACCATCCGCCTCGTGCGTGCCCAGGCCGGTCTTGTGGTGCAGGAAAAGACGTATCGCGTGCTCATCGATGAAGTCAGCCGCGAAGATGGAGCGGGCCGCAGCGGCATCGATATCCGCTTGCGCTATTCGGTGCCCGTGTTCGTGCTGCCGGCCGGTGCGCCGGGCAAGGAAATACTCGACTGGCAAGTGTTTCGCGAGCGGGGCGAGTGGATGTTGCGTGTCAAGAACAGCGGCAATTTCCATGCACAGATCGGTGCGATGACATTGACGAACCAGGCGGGCAAGGAATTTGTCATCAGCAAGGGGCTGTTTGGTTATGTCCTGGCGGCACGCATGCGCGTCTGGCGCTTGCCCGTCGCCAGGGAGGCCGAACTGGATGGACCGTTGAGTATTGCGGCAAACGTGAATGCAAAGGCGCTCGTTGCCACGAATTCGACACCTTGAACCGGGCCGCCATGGCGGGCGGGTTTGCCGCGAACCGGGTTAAACCATGAGACGCGCACTGGCATCCTTGCTGTTGCTGTTGCTGGCCATGGCACCGGTGGCCAGGGCCGATGGATCGGCCGCCGAAACGGGCGCCGATCCGGGACCGGCCAGCTTGCCGAGCGATCCGATGGCGCCGAATGAACTGTATCTGGAGGTGACTGTGAATGCTGAATCAACCGGGCTGATCTTGCGCTTTACCCAGGTGGGCAAAGGCTTGCGCAGCAGTGTGGCGAACTTGCAGCAGTTGGGGCTGGACCCGGCGCGCCTGTCCGCACCCGGTCAGACCGAGGTGGCGCTCGATGCGATTCCCGGACTCAGCTATGACTATGATGCGGCGCGCCAGAGCGTGTCGCTGCAGGTGGCGGACGACTTGCGCTCGCCGTACCGAATCAACGCGCGCCTGGCCCCGCAGACGCCGCCGTCGCGCGTTACGCCCGGCGCCGTCCTCAATTACGAAGCCTATGCGGAACTGGGCCGGACGCGGCGCGCCGCCATCTTCAACGACTTGCGCTATTTCAATGACAGCGGCGTGTTCAGCAATACCGGCACCGTGAACCTGGGGTCGGACCAGCGCAAATACATGCGCTTTGACACGTTCTGGAGCCATGCCGATCCCGAGACCCTGCAGACGTGGCAAGTGGGCGACCTGATTTCCTCCTCGCTCAGCTGGAGCCGCGCCGTGCGCGTGGGCGGCGTGCAGTGGCGCAAGAATTTCCAGCTGCGCCCCGACCTGCTGACCTTTCCCGTCGCCTCCGTCGATGGCACGGCGCTCGTGCCTTCGTCGCTGAGCCTGTACGTCAATGGCGTGCAGCAATATGCTGCTAGCGTGCCCAGCGGTCCGTTCGTGCTGAACCAGGTGGCCGGCATCAATGGCGCCGGGCAAGCCACCCTCATCACGCGCGATGCCCTGGGGCGCAGCGTGACGACCGTGCTGCCCCTGTATGTCGACACGCGCATGCTGGCTGTCGGCTTGAGCGATTATTCGGTCGAGGCGGGCGCCGTGCGGCGCGACTATGGCCGCCGCCTGTTCGGCTATGAGCGGCAGCTCGTTGCCAGCGCTTCCGTCCGCCATGGCGTCAGCGACAGCTTCACCATCGAAGGCCATGCGGAACTGGCTGCCGGCCTGTATCAGGTGGGGACGGGCGCGCTGGTGCGGCTGGGCCAGGCGGGCGTGCTCAGCGGATCGCTGTCGGCCAGTGCCGGCCACAGCCGTGGCGCGCAGCTGGGCGCAGGCTACCAATACATGGGGCCGCGCTTCAGCGTCGACGTGCAAAGCGTGCGCGCCAGCGCCGGATTCGGCGACCTGGCCTCGCGCGACGGCAGCCCCGTGGTGCGCGCGGCGGACCGCTTTACCGTAAGTTTGCCCTTGCCGGCGGGAAGCTTCATCAGCAGCAGCTATATCCGCTACCGCACACCGGGCGCACCGTCATCGAAGCTGGCCACCCTGGGCTATTCGGCCACCCTGTTGCACGGCCTGTTCCTGAACGCCAGCCTGTTCCAGGATGTGCGGCAACGCGAGAAGCGGGGATTTTATGTCGGCCTGAGCATGGCCTTCGACAATAATCTGTCCATCAGCACGAGCGCCAGCCGGCAAAACGGCGAGAGCGGCCGCAGCGTCAGCGCGCAGCGCGCGGCCGACTTTGGCGGCGGCTTCGGCTGGAACTTGCAAGCTGGCACGGTGGGTGGCAATACCTACCGGCAGGCGCAAGTGGAATACCTGGGCAATGACGGCCGAGTGAGTGCGCGCACGCAAAGCAGCAGCATGGGCAAGGCCTCCTCGCTGGGCGCGGCTGGCGCGCTGGTATTGATGGATGGCCATGTCGAGACGACGCGCCAGGTGGGCAACGGTTTTGCGCTGGTCTCCACTGGCGGCGTGGGCAATATTCCTGTGCTGCATGAAAACCGCCAGATCGGCGTGACGGGCGGGAGCGGCTACCTGCTGGTGCCGAATTTGAATCCCTATGGCAATAACCAGATCAGTATCGCCACCGATGAACTCGACGTCGACGCGCGCGTACCCGTGACCAATATGACGGTTGTACCGCAACACCTGGCCGGCGTGCTGGCGGCCTTTCCCGTCGAACGCTACAGCGCCGCCACCGTCATCGTGCAGGGCGCCGATGGCAAGCCGCTGGCTACGGGCTTGCCCGTGCTGCATGTGCAAAGCGGCAAGCAGACGGTCGTGGGCTTTGACGGCATCATTTTCGTCGACGATCTGCGCGAACAGAATCAATTGCAAGTGGGTGAGGAGGACAGCGCGTGCACGGTCGGCTTTGCGTATGTGCGTCCGGCCACGGGCGGCTTGCCCGTGATCGGGCCTTTGCGCTGCGCTGCCACCGGAGGAGGCCGCTGATGCGCCGCCTGCTGCCATGGCTGACCTTGCTGCTGGGCTGCGCCTGGGGTAGTGTGGCGCAGGCGGCCGATACCTGCACGGTCAGCATGACGAATATCAATTTTGGCTCCGTCAGCCCGATTTCCGGCACCGATTACGTGGCGCAGGCCACGGGCACCTTCAGCTGCCTGTTTTCGTCGCTGAACCTGGGACAGTTGCTTACGCCCAATGCGCAAGTGTGCATCTCGCTGGGGCTGGGCACGAATTCCACCTCGGCCCTGCCGCGCAAGCTGGGCAATGGCAGCAACCGCATGGAGTACAACGTGTACGTGGACAGTTCATATGCGACGGCGAAGATCTGGGGCGGCGCCGGCGTGGCGGGCGCGCCATCGACCTTTGGCATGACCCTGTCTGCCGGCTTGCTGGCCCCGCCCGGCACGTATTCCACCACCTTTACCGTGTACGCGAAGATCCCTGCCGGTACGGCCCTGGCCGCCGTGCCCACGGTCGCCAACGCCAATACCGTCTATGCGTCGAGCTTTGCCGGCGTGGGCACCTACACGTACACGACGTATGGCCTCGTCAACTTGCAGGGGTGCTCGGCCACCAGCGGCAGCTTCGGTTTCACGGTAAGTGCCACGGCCGTCAACGACTGCACCATCGCGGCCAGCCCGATGGCGTTCGCCAACGCCTCCATCCTGACGGGCAACTTGCGCAGCACCAGCACCTTGTCCGTGCGCTGCGTGAATAACAACGCCTATCAGATTGCCCTGAACGGCGGCAGCGTGGCGGCCAATGTGGCCAACCGGCAAATGAAAAACCTCTTAACGACGGACAAGGTCAGCTACCTGCTGTCATCCACGCTCGATGGCGCGCCCTGGGGCGATGGCACGGCAGGCACGAGCATGGTGACGGGCACGGGCACGGGCGCCAGCGTGCCGCTGACGATTTACGGCCGCGTGCCGGCGCAGGTGTCGCCCCGCCCCGGCGACTACAAGGACACGGTGACGGCAACGATTTATTTTTAGAACGTGACGGTAACGAGGCCGGCGCCCGATGGCGTCGCCTGCTGGTGCAGCAGATAAGGCGTGTTGTGCTGGCAGCGTACCTGGGTGATGTTGCGCTGCGAGACGATGGTGCACGCTTCCTGCACGACGAAGGTGGCCTGCAGCGTTGCGGAAGCGGCGGTACCGGCGGTGGTGGTCTGGCAAAGGGACAGGGCGAGCAGGGCAGGCAGTACGGCAAGCTTCAAAGGGGTCATCGTGAACGCATCGAGTGAAAAACGGGCGTGGGCAGCAGCGCCGGAAGGCGTGGCTGGCACCGTTTTTCGCACCGGGATTGGGAGAGCAGAACCAGCCATGATTGTACTTGAACAAGGAAAGTGTGAGTTTTCGTGTATTTTCAGCCCGCCGCAGGGGCAAGCAGCTCACTTTCAAAATGATAGTAATTAAGTTTCCGTGTTGCAACTGAAATTTTTTTCGATTGTTGTGTTGAATCAATGTGAGGAGATGGCCATGAAACATACCAACTTTAATAATTTGCCTTGCCCGATTGCGCGCAGCCTGGGAAAGGTGGGCGAATGGTGGAGCATCCTCATCCTGCGCGAAGCGTTTTACGGCAAGACGCGCTTCGACGAATTTGAAAAAAGCCTCAAGATCGCCCCCACCATCCTGACGCGCCGCCTGGCCGACCTGGTGGAAGGCGGCTTGATGACGCGCCGCCTGTATTGCGCCAAGCCGCCCCGCTATGACTACGTGCTGACCAAGTCCGGGCGCGCCTTCAAGCCCGTCTTGCTGGCGTTTATCGCCTGGGGCAATGAAAACTTTGCGCCCGAAGGCGCCAGCCTCGTCATCGCCAGCCGCGACACGGGCCTGGCCGCCGATCCGGTGCTGGTCGATGCCACGACGGGCTTGCCCATCAATGACGAGTATTACGCGTTCGCGCCAGGGCCTGCCGCCAGCGACAGCATGCGCAGCATCATCCTCGACGCGGAAAAAAGCAGCGGCATCGCGCCCAAGCCGAAGGCGCCGGCCGCCAACCGCGGCTGGGTGGCGGAAGGGCATCTGGCCTGAAGACGCGCTGGCGGAGGTGCGCCGAGTTTGGCGCAAAGCAAGACGGACTGCACGGCATGGCGTTACCGTCGCACTATGCAATGCAAGTGCGGCGCAGGCCCGGCTGTGCAGGGTGAGGCGCCATCCGTGACCCGATGTCCGTTAAAGGAGTACTGCGATGACTACATTGCCACAACACGCTCGCCGCGCCGCCACCGTGCTGGCGCTGGCCGCCCTGCTGGGCGCCTGTTCCCATGGCCCGCATCAGCCGGGCGGCCATGACGTCACCTTGACGGGCGCGCAGGAAGTGCCGGCCAATACGAGCACGGCCAGCGGCAGCAGTAATATCCGTGTCGCCCACGACCGCAGCGTCAGCGGCGGCGTGCGCTACACGGGCATGGTGGCCACCGTCGCGCATATCCATGAAGCGCCGGCCGGCGCCAACGGCCCCGTCATCATGCCCCTGGTGAAAACGGCCGAAGGCATGTTTGCCGTGCCGGCCGGCGCCATGCTCACGCCGCCCCAGTATGCGAGCTACCAAGCCGGCAACCTGTACGTGAACGTGCACAGCGCCGCCTACCCGGCCGGCGAGATCCGCGCCCAGCTCAAGCCATAGCCGCTGGCGCTTTCCCGAAACCTCCTTGGGCCGCGCGAGCGGCCTTTTTTTGCGCCCGGCGGCCAGCCACAGCAGCGCGCTACAATGGCGCTTCATGCTGACCATCCTCGCCATCACCTTTCCCTTCTTCGCCCTGGTACTGTGCGGCTACCTGGCCGTGCGGCGTACGCTGCTGCCGCTGGCCGCCATCGGCGGCTTGAACAGTTTTGTCCTGTACTTCGCGCTGCCGTGCATGTTGTATCGCTTCGGCGCCGCCACGCCCATCGCGCAGCTGCTCGATGGCAGCGTGTTCGGCGTCTACTTGCTGTGCGCACTGATCATGGTGGGCGTCACCACGGCCATGACCTTGAGCCACCGCATCGACTGGAACAATGCCGCCTTCGGCGCGCTGGTGGCGGCCTTCCCGAATACGGGCTTCATGGGCGTGCCCCTGCTGTTGACCCTGCTGGGGCCCCGTTCCTCGGGTCCCGTCATCGTCACCATCGTCGTCGACATGCTCATTACCAGCTCGCTGTGCATCGCCCTGTCGCGTATCGGCAGCGGCGGCGCGCACGGCAGCCGCGCCGCCATCGCCAACGCCATGAAAGGCATGCTGGGCAACCCGATGCCGTGGGCGATCGTGCTGGGCGCCATGTCGTCGTGGCTGGAACTGGCCTTGCCCAAGCCATTGATGCAGACGGTGGGCCTGCTGGCCGACGCCGCCTCGCCGGTCGCCCTGTTTACCATCGGCGCCGTGCTGGCCCGTTCGCAAATGAGCACGGCCGATCCGGCGCCGCTGGGCGAGTATGTGCCCGTGGCGCTGAAAAAACTGCTGCTGCATCCGCTGCTGGTGTGGGGTATTGGCCATGCGGCCATCGCGCTGGGCGCGCCGCTCGATCCGTTCGCGCTGACCTGCATGGTGCTGGTGGCTTGCCTGCCCAGCGCCAGCAATGTCTCGCTGCTGTCGGAGCGCTTCGGCGCGAACACGGCGCGCATCGCCCGCATCATCCTGGTATCGACGGCGCTGTCGTTTTTGACGTTTTCGGCAGCCGTCAGCTGGCTGGCGTGAGGGTGGCCGCGTGGCCCCGGGCCTCGCCGCGCGCCTTGCGCATCGTCGAGAGCACAGCGACGGCGCGCATCGCCCGCATCATCCTGGTCTCGACGGCGCTGTCGTTCCTGACGTTTTCGGCGGCCGTCAGCTGGCTGGCGTGACGTTGGCGGCGATCAGCGCACCCAGGGCCTGCGCCGCGCCGGGCTGGGGGCCGGCGGCCAGTTCGCGCGCCATGGTGGCCTGGTCCTGCATGCTGCGGTTCTGGCCCAGCTTCCATTTGCCCGTGATGCGCGTGAGGGGGATTTCGATGCCGACGATGGCTTTCAAGAGTTTCTCGATATAGCTGGCCGGCGCGTCGCTCACCCGCCATGGCGCGGCTTGATCTGTCTCATGGCGCGCCGTCAGCCGCTCCACCAATCCCAGCAGCCACGCCGCGTCGTCGATGGCGCGCAGGGGGCCGTGGGCGTGCACGACCGCGTAATTAAAGGTCGGCACTTCCTTGCCGCTGCGCTGCTTTTCCGCGTACCAGGCGGGCGTGATGTAGGCGTGCGGTCCCTGGAAGATCACCAGTGCTTCGTCGTTCCCGCCGGCAGCGCGCCATAGCGGATTGGCGCGCGCCACGTGGGCGCGCAGGGTGCCGAATGGGGCGTCGGGCGTGGGCGCGGTGATCTCGAACGGCAGGTGGTCGGCGCACAAGCCATCGGCATCGTGGCGCACCAGCGCGCCCAGCGGATGCGCGTCGATCAAGCCATGCAGCACGTCGAGGCGTTCTTCGCGAAAGCTGGCGGGCGAGTACATTTAATCGGCTCCTTCCACGACCACGTCGGCCGTCAGCGAATTGGCGATGTAGCAGCGCTCGTGCGCGTCGTGGTGCAGGGCGGCCAGCGCTTCGGGCGAGGGCGGCGTTCCCGCAAACGCGATGCGCGGACGCAGCACGATGCGCGTCATGGCCAGGCGGCCTTGCGCATTCTTGCCCAGCTCGCCGGTGGCGTCGTCGCTGTAGTCGTCGATGACGTAGCCGCGCTGCGCCGCCAGCGACAGGAAGAACAGCATGTGGCAGCTCGACGTGGCCGCCACCAGCGCTTCTTCCGGATCGATATTTTCCGCCACCGACATGGGCAGCGGCACGGACAGGGGCGACGACGAGGCAGCTACCGTCAGGCCGCCGTCGAACTGCCATTCATGGCCACGGCTGTAGCGCTGGCCGACGAAATCCTGGCCGTCGCGCTGCCAGGCCACGGTGGCGAAAAACTGATGCATGGGTGCTCCGCAAAAATAGAGGGGATGCGCCATCTTAGCGCCAGTCTTGGCTATTTAAAACAGCCAATAAGTGCTATCTTTAAGCTACCAATTCAAGAGTGCCGCCATGCCAGCTTCCCATTTGCACCAGATCATCGCCACCTTGCCGCTGCAGCGCGGCGCCAGCGAGCCGCTGTTTCGCCAGCTGTATGCGGCCATCAAGGCCGCCATCCTCGATGGCCGCATGAATCCCGGCATGCAGCTGCCGCCCACGCGCGACTTTTGCCGCCTGCTGGCCGTGTCGCGCCAGACGGTGCTCAATGCGTATGCGCTTCTGACAGCCGAAGGCTATCTCGATGGCGCCGTGGGGCGCGGCACCTTCGTCAGCGTCGAGGTCCCCATGGCCGCGCCGGCCACCAAGATGGAAGCGCCTGGCCTGCTGCGGCCCCTGTCGGCGCGCGGTCAGGGCGTGGTGACGGCCATGCGCCAGGTGGCGTTCCACCGTGGTCCGCTGCGGGCTTTCCGCGTCGGCATGCCGCGCATCGACCATTTCCCGTTCGACGTGTGGAATCGCCTGGAAGCGCGGCGCTGGCGCCGGCCCGACCACCATTTCGGCTACAGCGACCCGGCCGGCTACCTGCCGCTGCGCGAACTGCTGTGCGTGTATCTGAAGGCGTCGCGCGGTGTCCAGTGCACGCCGCAGCAGATCGTCATTACGTCCGGTTCGCAGCAGGCGCTGTTCCTGCTGTCGACCATTTTGCTGGCGCCCGGCGACCCGGTCTGGATGGAGTCGCCCGGCTACCGGGGCGCCAGCGGCCCGCTGCGCGCGGCCGGTGCGCGCGTGTTTCCCGTCCCCGTCGATGCGCAGGGGCTGGACGTGGCGTATGGCGTGGCGCACTGTCCGCAGGCGAAGCTGGCGTACGTGACGCCGTCGCACCAGATGCCGCTGGGCGTGAGCATGAGCTTGCCCCGCCGCCTGGCCTTGCTGGCCTGGGCCGCACAGCACAAGGCGTGGCTGGTGGAAGACGATTACGACAGCGAATACCGCTACGCGGGCGCGCCATTGGCTTCGCTGCAAAGCCTGGACCGGGCCGGCTGCGTGGTGTATGTCGGCACCCTGTCGAAAGTGCTGTTCCCTGGCCTGCGCCTGGGTTACATGGTGGCGCCGCCCGCGCTGGCCGACGCGCTGGTGCAAGCCAAGGCCGTGATGGATCGGCACACGGCCATCGTGCCGCAGATGGCGCTGGCCGACTTCATCGCCGAGGGCCACTTTGGCCGGCATATCCGCCGCACGCGCGACAGCAATGCCGAACGGCGCGACCTGCTGGTGCGCGGCATCGCGCGCGAATTGTGCGACCAGCTCGCGTGCGGCCCGGCCGACAGCGGCCTGGAATTGTGCGCGTATTTTCGCGCCGGCCACGATGAAGAAACGGTCGCGCGCGCGGGCCTGGCACGCGGCATCGAATTGCGTCCGTTGAACCACTATGCCGATCCGGCGGCGGGGCCCGAGTGCGCCACGCCGCCCGGGCTGCTGCTGGGCTTTGCGGCCATTCCCCCGGCCGAGATGGAGCACGGCTTGCAGGAATTGGGCCGCATCCTGCGCGGCCGATAAACTATACTGGCACTTGCCTGCACATTAAGAACACGACCATGACCACCATCCGCTGCTCCTGGGCCAACCCGGCCAATCCCCGCTATCTCGACTACCACGATACGGAGTGGGGCGTGCCCTGCCACGACGAGCACCGGCTGTTCGAGATGCTGAACCTGGAAGGCGCACAGGCTGGCCTGAGCTGGGAAACCATCCTCAACAAGCGCGACACCTACCGCGCCGCGTTTGACGACTGGGACGCGGAAAAGATCGCCGCGTATGGCCCGGGCAAGGTGGCGCAGCTGCTGGCGGACCCCGGCATCGTGCGCAACCGCCTGAAGGTGGCGGCCGCCATCACGAATGCGCAAGCCTATTTGCGCCTGCGCGCGCAAGGCCAGACCCTGGACAGCTTCCTGTGGGCGTATGTCGATGGCCAGCCTATCGTCAACAGCTGGCAGCCGGGCGAATTTCCTGCCAAGACGGCATTGTCCGACCAACTGTCGAAAGACTTGCTCAAGCTGGGCTTCAAGTTCGTCGGCTCGACCATCATCTACGCCTACATGCAGGGCATCGGCATGGTCAATGACCATGCGCCCGCCTGCTTTTGCCGCGCGGGGCGCTGATGCACCGCGTGCTCGTCCTGCTCGACACGGATTTTGACGGCGCCCGCTTGCGTGCCGCCTGTGCGGCGCATGGGGAGCGCCGCCTGCATTACATCGCGCTGGCGCCGCGTCCCGTCGATGCGCGCCACTTGCCCGAAGAGTGGCGTGCGCAATGGCCGCCCTGCGTGCCGGGCCTGCATCGCATGGTCTCGCACGATGGCCTCGTCACGCTCGATGTGCTGATCGGCGAAGCCGATGCCTGCCTGGCGCAACTGTCGGCGCGCGTCGATGAAGTACACCTGGCCTGGGTGCCGCCAGCCACGCCGGTGCTGGCGCGCCTGATGGCCGATGGCGCACGTCTGCAAGCCGTGCATCTGGACGAGGCGCAGCGCGCGGCCCTGCAAAAGAATGGCTTTGTCTTCGACGAGAGCCGTTTGCGCGCCGTGTTTTATGCGCGGCGCGCAGAGTACGCGGCCGTCACCGCGCCCGAGCGGCGCGCCATCGTCATCGGCGCGGGCGTGGCCGGTGCGGCCGCCTGCGAACGGCTGGCCGCGCGCGGCTGGAAGGTGACCCTGGTCGAGCGCCACATGCAACCGGCCAGCGAGGCCTCGGGCAACCTGGCCGGCATCTTCATGCCGCTGATGTCGAAGGACGACAATATCGCCACGCGCCTGGTGCGCGCCGCCTACCTGTATTCGCTGAACCGCTGGAAAGACCTGGGCGGCATCGGCGCCGCCATCGAGGGTGCGCAAAGCGGCGTGCTGCACCTGGCGCGCGACGGCGCGCATGCGCAGGTGCAGCGGCAGATCGCCGCCAGTGGCCTGTATCCGCGTGAATTCGCCCGCTGGCTGGAAGCGCCCGAGGCGACCGCCATGCTGGGTGCACCGGCGCCCGATGGCGCCTGGTGGTTCGAGCAGGGCGGCTGGGCGCGCCCGTCTTCCGTCTGCGCGGCCATGCTGGACGCCTGCGGCGCCTCGCTCACGCGGCGCTTTTCCAGCAGCGCCTTGCGCCTGGAGCGCGGCGACCAGGAATGGCTGGTGCGCGATGCGGACGGCGCCCTGATCGCGGCTGCACCCAACGTCATCCTGGCGGCGGGCACGGGTGCCGTCGATTTCGAACAGGCGGCCGGCCTGCCGCTGGACGCCGTGCGCGGTCAGGTCACGCACCTGGCCGAAGGCAGCTTGCCATCGTTGCCGTTCGTCGTCTGTCGCGAAGCCTACATGACGCCGGCGCACCAGGGCATCGTGTGCGTGGGCGCCAGCTACGATGCGGACGCGGACACCAGCTTGCGCCCATCGAGCCAGGAAGACAATATCGCGAAGATCGCCGATATCCTTGGTGTGGCTCCGTTCGCCGCGCCGCTGGCCGGGCGCACGGGCTTTCGCTGCATGGCACCGGACCGCCTGCCGCTGGCGGGCGCCTTGCCCGACCCCGGCGTACCGGGCCGCTGCGAGCGCCTGCGCGACGTACCGCGCTGGCCCGGCCTGTTTGGCTTGCTCGGTTATGCCTCGCGTGGCCTGATCTGGGCACCGCTGGCGGCCGAGCTGCTGGCGTGCCAGCTGGAGGGGGAGCCGCTGCCGCTGGAACGTCAGTTGGCAGAGGCGCTTGACCCGGCGCGTTTTCTACTTCGCGAACGCCGCCGCGCTTCCTGAGGACACCCAAAGGCAAATTCCGGGGTCAGACCCGGCGGGTCTGACCCCGGCTTTACGCTGCAATATCTCCATATACGTTTTTCAGCTTTCTAAACTCTTTTTAATTTGTTTTCCGAACAACATAAGTTCGCTACAGTGGACTCGTGCTGGTTTTTGAC
This sequence comes from Janthinobacterium sp. HH104, assembly GCF_001758715.1. Lineage (NCBI taxonomy): Bacteria > Pseudomonadati > Pseudomonadota > Betaproteobacteria > Burkholderiales > Oxalobacteraceae > Janthinobacterium > Janthinobacterium sp. HH104. Next base: position 162,632 of record NZ_LRIB01000054.1, read on the forward strand.
GACGGAAGAAAGAGGTGGAAAGATGGCTGCTGCAGAACTGATTTTTGATCCCCGCGCCGCGCACGGCGAGGCGGCTTTTGACGAGGTGCTCAATCTCGCGCGTACCCAGGCGCAGGCGCAGGGCTTGCCGTATGCGGGCATCGTCAGCGCGCAGGATGCGTGGCAACTGGTGCAGGCTGGCAAAGCCGTGCTGGTCGACGTGCGCACGCATGAAGAACGCACGTTCGTCGGCTACGTGCCCGCCTCGCTGCACGTGGCGTGGGCCACCGGCACGGCCATGAACCGCAATCCCCGCTTTACGCGCGAACTGGAAGCGAAGGTGGGCGGCAAGGAGGCCGTCGTGGTGCTGCTGTGCCGCAGCGGCAAGCGCTCGGCCGCGGCCGCCGAAGCGGCTGCCAAGGCCGGTTTCACGCACGTCTTCAATATCGCGCAAGGCTTCGAGGGCGACCTCGACGAACAGCAGCAGCGCGGCCACAGCGGTGGCTGGCGCTGGCATGCGCTGCCCTGGCTGCAAGACTGAACCTCTTCCCGGGACCACCATGAACCAGCGAGCCATTCCCCCTGCCTCCCTTGCCGCGCAGCCGCAATGGGAACTGCGCCAGATCGTCGATGAATTGCGCGCCGTGCGCGAGCAGTGGCGCGAAGGCTTGGCCAGCAACCAGGAGTGCGGCGCGCGCGAATTCCCGTCGCGCCAGCATTTGCACGACATCATCAAAGCCCTGTGCGCGGCCCTGTTCCCCATGCGCCTCGGCCCCCTCGACCTGCAGCAGGAGAGCGAGGATTTCTTCGTCGGCCACACGCTCGACACGACCCTCACGGGCTTGCATGAACAGGTGCGGCGCGAACTCAGTTACCACGCGCGCCAGCATGGCTTGCAGCAGACGGTCTCCATCGAACAGCAGGCGCTGGCCATCGTGCAGCGCTTTGCCCGCGCTCTGCCGCGCATCCGCGCCCAGCTCGACACGGACGTGGCGGCCGCCTTCCATGGCGACCCGGCCGCGCACAGCGTCGATGAGGTGCTGCTGTGCTATCCGGGCATCCTGGCCATCATCCATTACCGCCTCGCGCACACCTTGTATGCACTGGGCGCGCCGCTGGTGGCGCGCATCATCGCCGAAGTGGCCCATTCGCAGACGGGCATCGACATCCACCCGGGCGCCATCATCGGCAGCAGTTTTTTCATCGACCATGGCACGGGCGTGGTGATCGGCGAGACGGCCATCATCGGCGAACGGGTGCGCATCTATCAAGCCGTCACCCTGGGCGCCAAGCGCTTTCCCGCCGGCGCCGACGGCGTGCTGAAAAAGGGACTGGCGCGCCACCCCATCGTGCAGGACGACGTGGTCATTTATGCGGGCGCGACGATCCTGGGACGGGTGACCATCGGCCAGGGTTCCGTCATCGGCGGCAATGTCTGGCTGACCCGCAGCGTGGCGCCCGGCAGCCATGTTACGCAAGCGCACAACCAGCAGGAGGCACCGGAATTGCCGGCGCCATCCCACCCCGCCTTTGCCCACCACCCATGAGGACAGCATGTTGATCAAACAGTTTGGACTGGCCGTGCGCCAGTTGCGTGAAGGGCATGGCTGGTCGCAGGAGCGGCTGGCCGAAGCGGCCGACTTGAACCGCTCGTTCATCGGCGAAATAGAACGGGGCGCCGCCACGCCGTCGCTGCTGACGGTGGAAAAGCTGGCCGTCGCGCTGGGCGTCGGCCTGGCCGGATTGATGGCGCGCTGCGAGCCGGAGTTGGTCGATTAAAAACGGGTAAAACGCTTAACAAAGCTGTGGCGAGCGGCAGTGAGTTGTGGCCGAGAAGCGCAGCTGTGCGAATGCACAGTGAGCATCGCAGGCTGCAAATCGCGACGCGCAGTAGGTTTGGTTAAGCGTTTTTTGGTGGCGATAGCATGTTGAGAGAAGAGGGGAGACACCCGATACTTTATTCGTTTTTCAGATAAGCATATTCACTTTTCTCATCAGGAGTAGTCATGGCAGAAGCAACAGAGAACCAGTTCGCGCTGGGCGATAACGCCGCGCGCCAGCTGGCCAATGCAAGCAAGAGCGTCCCCCAGTTATCCACGATCACGCCGCGCTGGCTCGTGCACCTGCTGCAATGGCTGCCCGTGGAAGCGGGTATCTACCGCCTGAACCGCGTGAAAAATCCGAAGGACGTGCGCGTGGCCTGCTCGCAGCGCGACGAGTCGGAACTGCCGCAAACCTTCGTCGACTATGACGACCAGCCGCGCGAATATTTTCTCAACGCCGTCAGCACGGTGCTCGACGTGCACACGCGCGTGTCGGACCTGTACAGCAGCCCGCACGACCAGATCAAGGAGCAGCTGCGCCTGACCATCGAGACGATCAAGGAGCGCCAGGAAAGCGAGTTGATCAACAATCCCGATTACGGCCTGCTGGCCAGCGTGCACGACGACCAGCGCATTTTTACCCTGACGGGCGCGCCCACGCCGGACGATCTCGACGAACTGCTGACGAAAGTGTGGAAAGAGCCGGGCTTTTTCCTCGCCCATCCGCTGGCCATTGCCGCCTTTGGCCGCGAATGCACGCGCCGCGGCGTGCCGCCGCCGACGGTCAGCCTGTTCGGTTCCCAGTTCCTCACGTGGCGCGGCGTGCCGCTGGTGCCATCGGACAAACTGCCGATCGAAGACGGCAAGACGAAGATCATTTTGCTGCGCGCGGGCGAACAGCGGCAGGGCGTGATCGGCCTGTTCCAGCCTGGTCTGGCGGGCGAGCAAAGCCCGGGCTTGTCCGTGCGCTTCATGGGCATCAACCGCCATGCGATTTCGTCCTACCTGATTTCGCTGTATTGCTCGCTGGCCGTGCTGACCGACGATGCGCTGGCCGTACTGGAAGACGTGGAGATCGGTAAATACCATGACTACCCAGACACCTACAAGTGATGGCGCGGCGGGCTTGCCTGCCGTCCCGTTCTTACCCGACGAAGCGACCTTGAACCGCCTGGCCGGTGAATTCTTTGCCCGCTTGCCGGGGTTGGCCCCCGCGTCGGACAAGTCACCCAGCCTCGGCGGTTCCGGCAGCGTGCTCGATGCGGCGCCCCGCTATGCGAACCGTCCGCCGCCGCAGCCCGGCCCTTCCTTCGCCGCCATCGCCCCCGGCGTGGCGACGGCGCAAGTGCCGCCCGTGACGGCGCCGCTGGAGGCACCGGTTGCGCCGGCGCCGGCTTCCGTGCCGACGCCGCGTGCATCAAGCCTCGGTGCGCCGTCGCCCTACTATTTTGTCGGCGGCGCGCATGGTTATCCCGCGTCGAACGGCAAGCTCGATGGCCTGGCGCAGCAGGGGCTGGGACAGGCGGCTCCCGATGCCACGCCGCAGCGCTCGCCCGCGCGCCAGCTGCCAGTCTCGCCGGCCAGTGGCCAGCCCATGTTCTATTTCCAGACCGAGCTGCCTGCGCGGCAGCAGGGACAAACGCCGGCGCCGTTCGACGTGCATGCTGTGCGGCGCGATTTTCCCGTGCTGGCCGAAAGGATCAACGGCAAGCCGCTGGCCTGGTTCGACAATGCGGCCACCACGCACAAGCCGCAGTCGGTGATCGACCGCGTGTCGTATTTCTATGCGCACGAGAACTCGAACATCCACCGCGCCGCGCACGCATTGGCGGCGCGTGCCAGCGACGCGTACGAGGCCGCGCGCGCCAAGGTGGCCAATTTCCTCGGTGCGGCTTCGCCCAATGAAATCATCTTCGTGCGGGGCGCCACCGAGGGCATCAACCTGGTCGCCAATACGTTCGGGCGCAAATACATCGGCAGCGGCGACGAGATCATCGTCTCGCAGCTCGAGCACCACGCCAACATCGTGCCGTGGCAGCAGCTGGCGGCGGAGAAGGGTGCAACCCTGCGCGTGATTCCCGTCGACGACAGCGGGCAGATCATCCTCGATGAATTCCGCAAGCTGCTCAACGGCCGCACCAAGCTCGTGTCCGTCACGCAGGTGTCGAATGCATTGGGCACCGTGACGCCCGTGGCGCAGATCATTGCGCTGGCGCATGCGGCCGGCGTGCGCGTGCTGGTCGACGGGGCGCAAGCCGTGTCGCATTTGCGCGTGGACGTGCAGGCGCTGGGCGCCGATTTCTATGTCTTCTCGGGCCACAAGGTATTTGGTCCGACGGGCATCGGCGCCGTGTATGGCAAGGCGGACTTACTCGAGCAATTGCCGCCATGGCAGGGCGGCGGCAACATGATCGCCGACGTCACGTTCGAGCGCACCGTCTACCAGGGCGTGCCGAACCGTTTCGAAGCGGGCACGGGCAATATCGCCGATGCCGTGGGCCTGGGCGCGGCCATCGATTACGTGCAGCGCATCGGCCTGGAAAACATCGCCGCCTACGAGCACGCGCTGCTGGAATACGCGACGCACCACTTGCAGGCGATTCCCGGCGTGCGCCTGATCGGCACGGCGATTGAAAAGGCGAGCGTGGCTTCGTTCGTGCTGGCCGGCTACGAGCCGGCGGAAGTGGGGCGCGCGCTGAACGACGAGGGCATCGCTGTGCGCTCGGGCCACCACTGCGCCCAGCCGATTCTGCGCCGCTTCGGCGTGGAAGCGACCGTGCGGCCATCGTTCGCCTTCTACAACACATATGAGGAAATCGACCGCATGATCGTCGTGGTCAAGCGCCTGGCGGGTGCGCGCCGCTGATCTTGCCTGTTTGTCAGCCTGATGCCGCCCTTGCGCAAGCGGGGGCGGCATTGTTGCGTCATGTCACGGACTTTGCGCGCGGCTGGCTGGCGCCCGCAGGCTGGCGGTATAATTTATCCTTGGCAATATTGAAGCTGCGGCCCAAGGAGATATCCGGTGGAAGATCAACACAGCTCGCCCGAGCTATTCCTGTTCCTGGCGTCGACCGTGCACGACATGAAAAACTCGATCAGCGTGGTCAGCGGCACGTTGGAGTCGCTGCTGGCGGCCGAGCAGGCGAAAACGGCCCCCCAGGCCGACCCCGCCTACCTGCAGATGGCGCAGATGCTGTACCAGACCAAGCGCCTCAACGATAACCTGATCCAGCTGCTGGCCCTGTACAAGGAAGTGGGCAAGCCCGGCTACCCGTTCGACGTGCAGCCGCAGCTGGTGAGCCAGGTGGTCGACCAGGTGGTGGACCAGGAAAAGATCCTGCTGGCGTCGAAAGGCATCGCCCTGGAGACGGCCTGCCCGCCAGAGCTGATCTGGACCCTCGATGAAGACCTGGTCATCGGCGTGCTCGCGCATGCCATCAACAACGCCATCCGCTACACGAAGGACACGATCCGCCTGTCCGTGCGGGAGCACGGCGGCATGCTCGAGCTGCGCGTGGAAGACAATGGCGACGGCTATACGCAGGCCTTGCTCGACGCGGGCAGCGCGGCCATGGATGGCATGGCCGCCGGCGTGAATTTTTCCACCAACAGCACGGGCCTGGGCCTGTATTTTTCCAGCGAAGTGGCAAAGATGCACAAGCACCGGGGCAGCAGCGGCAGCATCGCCCTGGAAAATGGCGGCGCCCTGGGCGGCGGCTGTTTCATCCTGCGCCTGCCCTGAACGAGGACTCCATGACGACAGACAGCCACGCCACCGCCGCCGAAGCGGGCAGCACCGACTGGGCCGATAAACATTATCTGCTGGTCGACGATTTCATCGGCATCCGCATCCTGCTGCGCGAATCGTTGCGCAACCTGGGCGCGCGCCATATCGACCAGGCGGCCAGCGGCGGCGAAGCCATGAAGCTGCTGGCCAAGACGCGCTACGACGTGGTGCTGTGCGATTACAACCTGGGCGAAGGCAAGAATGGCCAGCAAGTGCTGGAAGAGACGCGCGTGCGCAACCTGACGGCGCCGTCGAGCGTGTGGCTGATGGTGTCGGCCGAGAAAAGCGTGGAATCCGTGATGGGCGCGGCCGAGCACCAGCCCGACGCGTATCTGATCAAGCCGATCACGGAAGGCGTGCTGCTGACGCGCTTGAACCGCGTGTGGCACAAGAAGCAGGTGTTTCGCGAAATCGACCAGGCCTGCATGGAAAAGGATTATCTGCGCGCGGCCAAGCTGTGCGACGCGCAGATCGAAGTCAACAAGCTGCACGAGCTGGAATTGCTGCGCATGAAGGCGTCGTTGCTGCTGAAAAGCGGCGAGCCGGAAAAGGCCCGTGCCGTGTACGAAAAAGTCTTGGCCGAGCGCGATTACAGCTGGGCCAAGGCGGGCCTGGGCAAGATCCGCATGAACAACGGCGAGCACGAGGCGGCGCGGCAAATCTTCCAGGGCGTGATCGTGGAAAACAAGTACTACATCGATGCCTACGACCAGATGGCCGTCGCCTACCAGCTGATGGGCCAGCACGAAGAGGCCTGCGGCGTGCTGGAAAAGGCGGCGCGCCTGTCACCCAATTCCGTGCCGCGCCAGCGCAACCTGGGCCTCGCGGCCCTGAAGGTCGGCAATGTCAGCATGGCGGAAAAGGCCTTTCGCAAGTGTATTTCCATCGGCGAGTTTTCCGTCATGAAGACGCCGGACGCTTACCTGGGCCTGGCGCGCGTGTGCGGCCTCAAAAAGGATGCAAAGGAAGCGCTGCAATGGCTGCTGCTGGCGCAGCGCGAATTCTCGCCCGAGCAGATCGGGCTGCGCGCGAAGATCACGGAAGGCATGGTGCACCACGAAACGGGCGACTACCGGCGCGCGCGCAAGTGCGGCGACGAACTCGAAGCGATGCTGGCCGAAGACCCGGCGCGGCCCGAGAAAAGCATTTGCATGGAACTGGCGACCCTGCTGTTCGCCGTCGGCGTCAAGGATGCGCCGGCCGGTTTGTTGTGCTACGTGGTCAAGAACAACCACGATAACCAGGTGGTGCAGGACGAAGTGCAGAAAATTTTCGACAAGGCCAAGATGGGCGACGAGGGCACGAGCCTGATCATCGCCTCGCGCAAGGAAGCGTCGGACTTGATGAACAAGGGCGTGCTGCTGTGGAAGACGGACAAGCTCAACGAAGCCGTGGCCTGGATGCGCACGGCGCGCGACAAGCTGCCGAACAACTTGCGCATCCTGTTCAATTCCGCGCAAATCATCGTGTCGTTCTTGGAGCAGCGCGGCTACCAGGCGGAATTGGCGGCCGAAGCCATGGAAGTGTTGTTGTATGTGGACAAAATTGCACCAGGGCAGCAGCGCTTCGCGCAATTGATGGAGCAACTGGTGCAGTTGACGCCGCCGCCCGGGCCGGAAGAGGCCGTCGTGGTAGCGGAAAAAGCGCCGCCGGTGCCGGAAAAAGGGGGAAAAGTCGTGCGTGAGCGTGCCGGATGATAAACTAGGGGCCAGCGTGGGTTCGCCCGTGCTTGAGTTGCTCTACAACAATAAGGAAGAAACTATGCGTGATGTGGTCAATGAAGTATACAAAAAAATGAAAGTCGGCGCCGTTGCCTGGGTACGCCCGGTCGCCGCCAAGGGAGACACGCTGGAAACATTCCAGTCTTCGTACGAGCACGCCAAGGCGCTGGCCGACGAAGGCCTGATCACGATCGGTGACGTAAAACGCCAAGCCGACAATCAGATCGAGGCGATCCGCATTCATCGTATCGCCTGATCATATCGCCAGCTTGAAACATCAGGCCTTGCCTGGTGCTTTCGACTTGGGTGCCGCGCGCTTTGCCGGCGCCTTGCGCAGCGGGGCCTTGGCCTTGGCTGCCGTGCCTGCTTCAGCCGGTTTGGCGGATTTGCCGGCCGCTGGCTTGGCCGTCGCTCCAGCCGCTCCACCGCCAAAACTGGCAGCATCGGGCGACATGGCTGTCGACACGGCCTGCTTGAACTGATCTTGTAACAAATTCCACCAGGCACTTGGATTGGCCAGCTGGGCTGCCGCCTGGCTGCCGGCATCGCTGGGCACCGCCGCAGCCGGTTCCGGTGCGGGGGCAGGCGCCGGCTTTGGTTCAGGCGCTGTCGCCGCAGCTGCGGGTGCGGCTTGCTGGAAAAATGCGGAAGCGTAGGGTACCGATTCAAACACGGATTTCTCGCTGGCGCCGGGCTGGGTAATGGCTGCCGCCAGAGAAGCGCCCATTGATTTCAGGGTAGCGATGGTGCCGCGCTGCACTTCCAATGCCTGAATACTGCCGCGCAGCATGCTGGTATTGAGGTTCAGCCAGGCTTCGACGGCTTTCAAGTCATTGATTTTCTTGTCCAGCTCTTCCACCGACATGGTGGGCGCCGTGATGCCAGGCACGCCCATGCCGGGCACGCTCATGCTGCCCCACAGGTTCTTGACGAAGTCGAGGGTGTCGGTCACAACTGCTGCGCCCGGCATTTGGGGCATTTGCGGGTTTGCCATGCGAAATCTCCTGGTAGGTGGATGTGCCTAGCGTAGCAGATATCAGCTTGCAACTGACGCAAAGCCGCCAACATTTTCTTACATAAAACAGCAGGAGTTGAGTACGGGCAAGAAGCGGGAAGTAGGGGGAAGGCGTTACACTACGGCCTATGATGCCTGACTCCTTCTTTTCGCCACCGCGCCGCCGCACCGTCATTTTTGTCGCGGTCATCGGCGCACTGCATTACGTGGCGCTGGAATGGCTCACCTCGCGTGCCAGCATGGTGCCGCTGGGGCAGGATCATGCGCAGGTGGTCAGCATGGCCTTGATCGCCGAGCCGCCCGCACCCGTGCCGGTGCCGCCTCCGCCGCCCAAGCTGCGGCCCTTGCCCGAGCCCCGCTTGCCGCCACCGCCGCCGCCGACGGAGCTGCCGTCGAGCGACACGGCGCAGTTCACGGCGCCCGCCAGCGACGCGCCGCAAGGGCCGGTCACGCCAGCGGCACCGGCGGCCAGCGCGCCAGCCATCACGGCGCCGCCGCCCGCCGTGGCGGAAGCAGCGGCAGCGGCCAGTCCGCCGCCACCGCCCGTCGAGCAGGCGCGGCGCTACAAGACGAATGCGCCTGCATCGGCCCAGTTCGACCTGCACGTGGACCGGCGCGATGCGGACGGCACCAAGTGGCAGGGCGTGGCCGCCATGGCGTGGGACAACCGCGGTGACACGTACCAGCTGAAACTGGAAGTGGGCTTGAGCATGCTGATCACGCGCATCAACCTGCTGGTGCTGACCAGCGAAGGCGTGATCGATGGCAGCGGCATCGTGCCCGTCACGGCGACGGAAAAGCGCAAGGGCCGCGCGCAAACGGCCACGCATTTCAACCGCGACGCCAAGGCCATCACGTTTTCGGCCACGACGGCCACGGCGCCATGGCAGGAGGGGGCGCAGGACAAGGCCACCGTGCCATTCCAGCTGGCCGCCATCGGCCGCGCCGACGTCAATCAGCTGGCGGGCAATATCGACATCCTCGTCGGCGAGGAAAAGGAAGCGACCGTGTTCCGCTTCCAGCTGGTGGGCGAGGAAGAACTGGAGACCAAGATGGGCCGCCTGGTGACCTGGCATTTGCGCCGGCCGCCGAAGCCCGGCACGTATTCGTCGCAGCTCGATATCTGGCTGGCGCCATCGATGCAATGGTATCCGGTACAAATACGCAATACCGAAGCGAACGGGGCGCTGACCACGCAAACCGTGACCCAAATTCGCGTCAATGACGCTACAGGAAAATAAATGATGACTCTGAATTCTTTGAAACACTTGCTGGCCGCCGGCGTGCTGGCCGCCACCTTCGCTCCCGCCATGGCCGACGCGCCCGTGGACCATCCCGTCATCAAGCGCCCGTACAAGCTGGCGCCGTCGGCCGACCTCGTCTATTCGATCAAGGCGAAGCAGCGCGGCATCGCGCTGTCCGGCGAATCGGTCAGCAACTGGCGCGCCGGCGACGGCAAGTACTCGCTGCTGGCCGAAACCAAGGCTGCCCTGTTCGGCAAGATCCTCGAGCAGCGCAGCGAAGGCACAGTCGACGATTACGGCCTGGCGCCGGCCCAGTTCGTGGAAAAGCGTTTCCGCAAGGAAGCGGCCACGACCACCTTCAAGCGCGACAGCAAGACCATCGTCTTCAGCGAAGGCGACGACAGCTATCCGCTGAAAGGCGGCGAGCAGGACCGCAACAGCACCGTCTGGCAACTGGTCAGCATAGCGCGCGCCACGCCCGAGAAATTTACGCCCGGTTCGGAATGGAGCTTCTTCGTTGCCGGCCGCCGCGACGCCGAGCCGTGGACCTTCAAGGTCGTCAAGCAGGAGACCGTCGCCACCGGCCAGGGTCTGGTGGAGGCCGTGCACCTGATCAAGGCCCCGCCGCCGGACAAGAAGGGGCAGCAAGTGGACCTGTGGCTGGCGCCGTCGCTGGAATGGTATCCCGTGAAGGTGACGTTCGCCGATGAAGACGGTGATTACGTCGAGCAAACCTTGCAAAAGGTCGTGCAGAAGTAGGTTTCCACGCTTGCTTGCATTCGATTTTCTTGCCCCAAAGCAAATGCTGGGGTCAGACCCGCCGGGTCTGACCCCGGATTTCCGCCGCTGGCCATCAGTCAAATTGCATGTCAGAACTGATATACTGACGCCCCCGCCCCGCAGCGCTGCGTTAGCCCGCTGCGCCGCCCGCTGAACACTCATCCGGAAAAGAATGATTGATATAATGGCAAGTGCAGCCGTGGCTACGGATGCAAATCAGACAGAGCAAGAGCATCACGATTCCTTGCAGGCGCATTTCCAGCCCAATATTTCGGCCGATGAAATAGAGCAAGTTTTTCACTTGAAGCGGGCGCAGCCCCTGCTGCAAGTGTTTACGGCCCTGTTCCACGGCGGTTTCGATGGCGTGCTGGTGCGTCTGCTCGTGTTGCGCGAACTCGCGTCCGATGCGGCCACGTCCGCCTATACGCGCGCCGATATCAACACGAAACTCGCCTACCTGTTGCCGGAAAGCCTGGAAACGGTCTTGCTGCGCCTGCGCTCGAACCAGTTGCTGGCCTGGGATGCGCAGCAGGGCGTGTATCGCGTGACGCCGATGGCGCGCAATGTGCTGTCGGCCATCGACAGCTTGCTGGGCCTGGGCCAGACGGAAGACGAAGCGGAAATGGGTTTTCTGCTGTCGCAGGTAGCGGGCGCGCAAGCCGTCGGCGGCGTATCCGTTGAACAACTCCAGCATTTGCTGGGGCGCCTGGTGGACTTGACGGAGGAGTTCTCCGACGCCATCGCGTCCGGTTCCGAATTCCGGCTGCGCACGGCGCAGGCAAAGTGGAACATGGCCTGCGACTGGGTCGAGAAGGGTTCCGAAATCCTCGTGGCCATCACGTCCGATGAAAACGCGGACAGCGCCACGCACAAGGCGGCGCAGGCGATCGGCCGCGCGCAAAGCAAATTGCTCAACATGCAAGGCATGTTTTCGCGCGCCCTGAACCAGATCGAGCGCCAGCGCGTGCACCTGGGCCAGTCGGGCTTGTCGACCACGGACATCAAGCGCTGGCTCTTGCTGCACGAAGACCTGGCCAGCCTGGCCGAAGGCGCTATCGACCAGCCCGTCGTGCCGCTGTTCTCCACGCCGGCCGAGATGATCGACGTGGCCGAAACGGAACTGCTGTCCGAACGGGCGGCAGGCATTACCAACACGGGCCTGCCCAGCGGAGAGGATGCGCCCACCACCATCAGCGACGGACCCGCCATGCAGCTTGAACTCGATGACCTGTTGGACCGCCTGTCGAACTTCGCCAGCCTGGGCAATTTCCCCAGCATCGGCGAAGAGGGGCCGAAGTCGGTGCCCGTGCAGGACTCGCTGCTGCCGGCCAGCTTTGCCGTGGCGTCATATCGCGCCTCGATGCTGCCGCTGCTGGGCGACGTGTCCGAAGCGAGCTTGCAAGGCTCGACGGCCGAACTGGCCCGCTTGCCGATTACCTTTACACCGACCGACGAGATGGTCCAACTGACCGACCCCCACGTGGCGGCCATGTCGATCGCCTCGCTTTCACTGAATGTTTCACTTGATTTAGATAGCGGCACCGCCGATGAATGACGATTCCCAAATCCTGATTGCGCGCCTGCTCACGCATCAAACCCTGCGCCGCGACGACAAGCTCGTCAAGCGCGTGCTGTCCGACGAGCTGTTCCGCGCCGAGATCGATGCGCGATTGCTGGCCTGCGGCTTGAAACTGCTCGACAACGTGTATGCCGACCACGTGACGTTGGCCCTGACGCGCACCATCGAGCCGAAGATCTTCGGCGCGCGCGACGTGTGGCAAAACAATAATTTCGGTTTGGCCCGCGATGGCGTGGCCTTGCTGGTGGTGCTGTGGGCGCAGATCATCCTGCCCAAGCGCGAACGCCAGGAAACGCACCAGCATGCGGACGATGACCAGAACGATATGTTCGGCACGGAAAAACCGCTGCCGCGCGCGGAAGACGCGTCGATCGGCATTTCCTACAAGGCGCTGCTGTCGGACTTCGGCGACAAGCTGGGCAAGAAGACGCGCATGGACATGAATCTGGGCACCCTGGCCAAGCTGGGCTTCATCGAGCGGCGCGGCGATTTCATCCTGGAAGGTCCGCTGCTGGACCTGATGATGGACACGGACGTCTTGAAAGAGCGCATCATCAACGGCGCCCTGGCCGACGTGTTCAAGCGGGCGCCGGCGCGCCTGGTGGCCGTCGACCTCGATGCTGACTTGTCCGCTGATTTGTCCGCCGATATCGGCGACCTGCCTGACGCTGGCGACGAGCCCGCGTCCGACCTTCCTCACTGAAAGCGCCCATGTTTCATATCAAATCACTTGAACTGGTGCACTGGGATTACTGGCAGCGCATCAAGAATATCCCGCTCGACGCGAAGATCATCACCATCGCGGGGCAGAACGGTTCGGGCAAGACCACCTTGCTTGACGCCTTGCGCACCCTGTTCGGCCTCGACTGTTCGATGGGGCGCACGTATAAACACTATGCGCGCCACTCGGGCCAGCAGACGGCCTGGCTGCGCGCCGTGGTCGACAACAAGAACGTGGGCAAGCAGCTGTCGAACCGTCCGTTCCGCAGTTCCGGCTTCTTCAGCGACGATGAAGTGACCCTGTTTTGCCAGATCCAGAAAAATGGCGGCGACTGGAAGCGCCAGTATCTGATGCGTCCGGGCAACGTGCAGATCGAGGACATCACGGATGCCAACGACTGGCTCGGCGTGGAAAACTACCGCAAGCGCCTGGCCAATGCGGGCCTGTCGCCAGCCATGTCGAAAGTGCTGGCGCTGGAGCAGGGCGAGACGGACAAATTGTGCGAATATGCGCCGCGCCAGCTGCTCGATCTGGTGTTCCAGGTATTCGGCGACAAGGAAGTGCTGGACGCCTACGATGAAGCCAAGCGCCACCAGCGCGACACGGAAGTGGAGCTGAAACGTTTCGAAACGGAACTGGAAGCGTCGAAGACCAACTTGGAAGGCTTGCGCCTGCGCGTGGCCAATTACCACCAGTGGGAAGGGCTGCATAAAGAGCGCCGCAACCTGCTGGAAGAAGTGCTGCCCAGCCTGCAATACCACGAGGCGCGCGAAAAGGCGGCCATTGCCAGCCGGCAATTGCGCGACGCGCGCAAGCCGATGGCGCAGGCGGACCAGCAACTGACCGACAAGCGCAATGCGCTGGCCGCGCAAGCGAAGGCCCTGTCCGACGCGCAGATGAACGAAACCCTGCTGGAGCAGGAATCGATCGGCCTGCAGAGCCGCTTGTCACTGATCAATGCCAAGCTGAAACCGCTGGACAGCCTGCTGGAACAGAAGGATCGCCTGCAGAAGCTGGCCGCGGATTCGGGCAGCGACATCGCCGAAGTGGCGGCCCAGCTGGAACAGAAGGAAGCGGAACTGCTGCGTCAGCGCCAGCAGCGCGACGCCCTGTCGGCGCGCATTGCGGGCGAGCAGGCGACGATTGCAGCATTGCAAGGCAAGACGGCCATGCCGGAGCCGGACAATGTGCGCGGCATGCGCCGCGCGTTGCGTGACGCGGGGATCAGCCACGCGATGCTGTCGGACATCGTCGAAGTGACGGACAGCCGCTGGCAGGGCGCCGTCGAAGGCGTGCTGGGCGGTTACGCCTCGGTCGTTCTGCTCGACAAGGCCAAGGATGCGGCCGCCGCTTACCGTCTGGCCGAGAAGGAACGCTATCGCCACTTCATCGTGCCCGACCTCGTGACGGCGCCCGTGGCGAAAGACGAAAGCTTGCTGGCTGTGGTGAAATTTTCCGCGCCCGTGCCAAGCTGGCTGATCGAGCAGCTGTCGCGCATTTCGCGCGTCGATTCCGTCGAAGCCGGTTTCAAGCTGGGCAACCATGAAGAGTGGATCACGCCCGAGGCTTACCACCGCGAACGCCGAGGCGGACGCTCGCTGTTCGTGGAAGCGTCGCGCTACCGCTTCGGCCAGGCTGGCCGCAGCGGCCGCCTGGAAGCGCTGCTGCGCTCGCTGCCGGGACTGGAAGGACAGGAAGACACGCTCACCCTGGCGATCTCGAAGCTGGCGGCCGAAGTGGGTGCCTTGAAGGCGCGCATCGCCGGCGTCGACGCGGCCAAGGAACTGAGCGCACGCCAGGAAGAATTCGCCGAAGCGCTGCGCAATTCGAAGCCGCTCAAGGAAGAGCGCCTGGAAGTGGGCGGCCGCCTGGGCGAGCTGCAGAACCTGACGAAGAACGCCACCGTGGCGCGCACGCGTGCCGATACGGTGTGGCAAAACGCGCGCCTGGCTTTGTCGGAAGCGGAAGCCGGTTCGCGCCTCGGCTACAAGAAGCAAATTGAACAGCGCGCCGAGCATGCGCGCGCCTTGCTGGCCCTGCGCCATGCGTGGCGCCACCTGCCGAAAAGCTGGCGCCGTCCCGCTCGTCGCGCAGCCCTCGTGGCCGAGCACCAAAATGCGCACCAGGTCGATCTGCGCGTGGCCAGCCTGCAAAACAGCCTGGCGCGCGACGACTGGGAACTGGACGCGACCGTCATCGACCAGCATCACCGCCTGTCGGACCAGCTGCACGGCCGCCAGTCGGAAACGGACGAGCGCCGCTACCAGAACAACCGCGCCATCGAAGCGACGGGCAATGCCCGCGGCGCCTACATGGAGCGCTTGCGCTACACCATCAAGACGTACAGCAAGAACATCAAGGAGCTGGGCGAACTGGCCGGCATCGAAGTCCATGCCGACCCCGTGCGCCTGGAAAACGACGATGTGCAGCTGTCGCAGGCGGGCTTGCACGTGCGCTTCAAGTTCGACGGCAAGGGCGTCATCGGCATGAACGATGGCGAAGCGTCGGGCGGCCAGCAGGTGATGAAGTCCTTGGTGCTCTTGATCGGCCTGCTGAAATCGGAAGATGGTTCCGGCGGCTTCGTCTTCATCGACGAACCGTTTGCTCATTTGGATATCCGCAACATTCAACTGGTCGGCGAATTCCTGAAGAATACGGAAGCGCAATACCTGATGACGACGCCGTTGACGCACAACACGGACGTCTATGATCCGTCCGAGCTTACTTTGATCACCAGCAAGAAGAAAAAGGATACCCAATGGGCGCAACCGATTTTCGTGCTGCAGCGCCGGGTCGAACCCGCGCCGGGCAAGGCGGCGTGATGCTTGTACGCACTTTGCTCGCATCTGCAGTACTGGCGCTGGCGTGCTCGGCGCCAGCCGTGGCCAACGACGGCATCGGTTCCGTGAGCGCGGGCGGTATCCTGTTCGGCAAGACGGATGCCGTGGCCATGAAAAAGGAAGTGCTCAGCGTGAGCACGGACTTGATCAAGGTCGAGTATGAGTTCCTCAACGAGTCCGCCAAGGATGTGGAAGAGACGATCTTCTTCCCGCTGCCCGAATACTCGGCCGGCTACCATGGCTCGCCCACGTATTACGGCCAGCCGCAGCAGTTCACCGTCGACGTCGATGGCAAGCGCAAGGACTATCAAACCACCTTCGTCGCCAAGCTCGATAGCGCCGACGTGACGGCCCGCTTGCGCCAGCTGGGCCTGTCGGATGCGCAGATCGCGTATTTCCCTTCGCACACGCCGTTCGACAAGAAGGTGGCGCCGCTGACGGCCGCGCAGAGCAAGATCATGATACGCGAAGGCTTGCTGGCCCAGCTGTATGACGAAGAATGGGTGCCGGCCTGGACCGTCAAAGTCATCTACCTGTGGCAGCAGAAATTCCCCGCTGGCAAAGTCGTGCGCGTGCGCCATCAATATGCGCCCTTCGTCGCGGCCGGTCCGGGCGCGTCCTACCTGGGTGATGGCGATACATTTGAAAAGAAATACTGCGGCGACAAAGCCTTCTACAAGACGTGGAACCGCCTGGCGGCCAAGCAGGGCGAGAGCGGCTTCGTCAATGCTGTCTGGGTGTCGTACATTCTGACGACGGGCAACACGTGGAAGAATGGCATCGAAGACTTTACCTTGAATCTGATCAAGGGCAAGCCGGACGAACTGGTCAGCCTGTGCTTCCCCGGCACGTTCACGAAAATCAACCCCACCACCTTGCAAGTCAAGCTGCGCAACTTCCATCCGAAGCAGGATCTCGACGTGTACTTCGGCAATGTCGAAAGCGCGGGTGACCACGACGGCGTGGCGCCACGGATCCGGCCATAGGAATGAGCAAATGAGCACGCAGGAAGCGCTGGCCGCGCGCCTGCGCGCCATCGCCCGCGCCACGCCGTGGTGCATGCAAGCCCTGCGCGCCGTGGCGCAGCTGGGCTTGCCCCACTGCTGTATCGGCGCCGGCGCCGTGCGCAACCTCGTGTGGGACGCCTTGCACGGTTACGCGCAACCATCGGCATTGAGCGACATCGACGTGGCGTATTTCGATGCGCACGATGTGCATCCGGAAAGCGAAACGCAGTTGCGCCAGCGCCTGGAGACTGTGCTGCCCGGTGTGCCGTGGGAAGTGTGCAACCAGGCCCGGGTGCACCTGTGGTTTGAAGACGAGTTCGGCTACGCCGTGCCGCCGCTGCTGTCGCTCGACGACGCCATCGCTTCCTGGCCCGAGTTTGCCACGGCGGTTGGCATCCATCTGCAGCCTGACGGCGGGATCGGCATCATTGCGCCGCATGGCCTCGATGACCTGTTCGACATGGTGGTGCGGCGCAACCCGGCGCGCATCAGCGAAGACGGCTATGCGCAGCGCCTGGCCAGCAAAAACTATGCGGCGCGCTGGCCGCGTGTCACCATCGTCGCTTGAGAAATGCTGGCGTAAAAGCAATTAAATGCACTATGGATACAGATTGCCTATAATTGCTAGTTATCCAATAGTGTTTTCCTGATCTCATGTCCCTGTCCCTGTCCATTTCCATGCCGCTGCGCCGCCTCGGCCGTTTGTTCTGCCTTTCCTCCGCCCTCGTGGCGCCCGCCGCCTGGGCCGACAGCTATACCGATTTCCAGCAAGCGAGCGGCCAGCTGGAAGCGCTGATGGCCAAGGCGACGCCGCAAAGCGGCTTGCCGCGCCTGAGCGACCCCGGCGTGGCGCAGCTGTTTGCCCATATCGCCGACGGCCCGCGTCTGTTCCGGGCGCCCGTCGCGGCGCTGCAGGACGTCAACCAGAGCGTGTCCCTGTGCGAACGGAGCACCAATCTGGGCAAGTCCTATTACCAATTTGGCCTCACGCGGCCGCTGCTGTTGTCGGGCGCCGAATTGCAGCAGGCGCGCAGGGAACAAGTGACGCAGAACCTGGCCGACTACGGCGATGAAATGGCTGCCTTGTTCGCCTTTGGCATGCATTGCCATGCGCACTTGATTGGCTTGATGGAAAAGGAGTTCAGCAGCCAGCCCTTGCCCGAGGTGAGCAGTGCGGAGCGCATGCGCGCCCGCGCCTTCAGCAAGGGATCGAGCACCATGTTTGTGAACGTGGTGCAGTTCGTGCAAGTGCCGTTCTGGAACGTGGCGCAAAAGAAGCGGATGCTGGAAGCGGCGGCGCAGCACGCCGCAGCGAATGCCAATCTGATGGCGCCGCCCTTGCGCGAGCGTTTGCTGACCAGCCTGGTCGATGCGGACAAGGATCTCGATCCGGCCCTTGCACCGGCGCTGGCGGCGATACGCCAGGCGCTGTCGGTGACGACGTGTACCGGCCTGTGCCAGTACTACTGACTGATGTGACTTACTCCGATGCCTGCAGCGGCTTGTTGCGCTGGCGCCAGCGCACGAGGCCCCACGCATACACGGCGTAGTAGCCGATGACGAGGCCGTAGGCGGCCATGGTCAGCGGACTCTGGCCGAACGGCGGCGGCGGTACGGGCACGTCCAGGCGCGTGTTCAGGTAGATTTCCATGCCGCGGTACAGCAGGCGGGCGATGAACAGCATCGTGACGGCCAGGCCCAGATAGCGGTGCTGGGTAAAGAAGAAATCCTTGCCGACCTGTTCGAAGCGCGTCAGTTTCAAGCCCAGCACGCCCAGCCAGCCGCCGGCCAGCGCGCCCGCGCCCAGGCTGGACAGGGGCAACAGCTCGAATTTCGTCGTCGTCGCCAGGAACAGCAGCAGCGCGGGAAAGACGATGGCCACGCTCCAGTGACGCCACAGCTGCGACTTCTGGCGCGCCACCAGTTTCTTCAGACGCGAATAAATGCGCCAGACCAGCAGCGGGACCAGGAACAGCAGGGCGAGAGTAGTGGTTTCCATGTAGACATTCGGGTGCGGGTAAAACAGCGATTGTAAGCCAGATGGGGATGGGCGGCGATGCTTGTCAAACAGCAAAAGTTGCTGGTTGACATTTACATGGCATGAACGCACTATGCCCTGTCACACAGCGCCGCCATGAGCGGTGCGGTGCGCTTGCTTGTTGTCGCCACCTTCATACACTGGAGTTCCATGTCTACTCGTTTGCCTTTGCTGCCCATCACTGTCGGCCTGATGGCCTCGTCTTCCCTGGCCATGGCGCAAGATGGCGCCTATCAAGCCCCGCCAGCGCCCCTGCAAGCCATCGTCGATGCGCCGCGCGCGCCGACCCTGAGCCTGAGCCCGAAACGCAACCTGGCGGCCGTGCTGCCCACGCCATCCTTGCCCAGCATCAGCGAAGTGGCGCAGCCGGAACTGAAACTGGCGGGCTTGCGCATCAATCCACGCACGTATTCGGCCAGCCGTTTCAGTTTTCACACGGGACTGGGTTTGCTCGACATCGATACGCAGAAGGAAATCAAGGTCAGCGGCTTGCCAGCTTCGCCCCGCATCGCCGACCTGGCCTGGTCGCCCGACCAGCGCTACCTGGCGTTTACGCACATCGCCTTTGCCGATCCCGCCAAGGGCGTGAAGGAATCGGGCGTGGAACTGTGGCTGCTTGACGTGCAGACGAAAGCGGCGCGCAAGCTGGGCAATCAAGCCCTGTCGACCGTATATGGCCGCGGCTTTTCCTGGCTGCCAGACAGCAAGACCTTGCTGGTGCAACTGAAACCGGCCAAGCTGGGCGCGGCGCCCGTGGCGAGCGGTATTCCGACAGGCCCGTCCATCCAGGACAGCGTGCCGGGCGGCGGCGTCAAGCAATTGCGCACCTATCCCGACCTGCTGAAAAACGAACAGGATGCACAGCTGTTCGAGCACTACATCACCGTGCAGCTGGCCTTGCTGGACGTGGCGGGCAAGCAGCGCCTCGTCGGCCAGCCGGGCCAGTTCTCGCGCGTGGCGGCCTCGCCCGATGGCAAGCACTTGCTGACGACGAGCATCGTGCGTCCGTATTCCTACATCGTGCCGGCCTCCGACTTTGCCCACAAGATCGACGTGCGCGACCTGAATGGCAAGGTGGTGCATGCGGTGGCGGCCCTGCCGCTGGAAGAAGGCCTGCCGCCAGGCAATGATGCCGTGTCCGCCGGCGTGCGCTCCGTCAGCTGGCGGGTTGATGCGCCAGCCACCCTGGTGTGGGCCGAAGCGCAGGATGGCGGCGACCCGGCCAAGGCGGTCGAGATCCGCGACATCGTCTACACGCAGGCGGCGCCGTTCACCGCCAAGCCGGCCGTGCTGGCCAAGCTCGGTTCGCGTTATGCGGGCGTGGCCTGGGGCCGTGGCGACCTGGCCCTGCTCAGCGAAGCGTGGTACAAGACGCGCGCCGTCAAGCAGTGGAAGATTTCGCCAGATCAACCTTCCGCGCCGGCCGACCTCGTGTATGCGGGATCGTTCGAAGACCGCTACAACGATCCGGGCCAGCCCGTCATGCGCGCCGACGCGGCCGGCTTGCCGCGCCTGCTGATCGCCTTTGACAACTCCATCCTGCTCGACGGCCAGGGCGCGTCGAAGGAAGGCGACCGTCCCTTCATCGACCGCCTGAACCTGGCGACGAAACAGAAGCAGCGCCTGTTCCAGAGCGCCGCACCCTACTATGAAAACGTGGTGGCCGTGCTGGACGAGGATGGCAGCCGTTTGCTGTCGACGCGCGAATCGCCGACCGAGCAGCCGAATTACTATGTGCGCAACCTGAAACAGCAGGGCGCGGCGCAATTGACGGCCCTCACGCATTTCCCCCATCCGCTGCCGCAATTGAAGGACGTGCAGAAAGAGCTGATCCGCTACAAGCGCGCCGACGGCGTGGACTTGACGGCGACATTGATGCTGCCGCCGAACTATGACGTCAAACGCGACGGCCCGCTGCCGACCCTGATGTGGGCATACCCGCAGGAATTCAAGACGGCCAGCGCCGCCAGCCAGACCAAGGGTTCGCCGTACAAATTCAATGCCGTCAGCTACTGGGGCCCGGCCGCCTTCCTGTCCATGGGCTACGCCGTGCTCGACAATCCATCGTTCCCCATCGTCGGCAATGGCGAGCAGGAACCGAACGACACCTATCTGCCGCAGCTGGTGGCCGACGCCGAGGCTGCCGTTGAGGAAGTGGTGCGCCGCGGCGTGTCCGACCGCAACCGCATCGCCATCGGCGGCCACTCATATGGCGCTTTCATGACGGGCAATCTGCTGGCGCACACGCGGCTGTTCCGCGCCGGCATCGCGCGCAGCGGCGCCTACAACCGCACTCTGACGCCGTTCGGCTTCCAGGCGGAGGAGCGCTCGTTCTGGCAGGCGCCGGCCGTCTACCAGGCCATGTCGCCGTTTAATTATGCGGACAAGATCAAGGATGCGCTGCTGATGATCCATGGCGAGCAGGACAACAACTCTGGCACCTTCCCCATCCAGAGCGAGCGCATGTTCCAGGCCGTCAAGGGACTGGGCGGCACGGCGCGCCTGGTGATGTTGCCGAACGAGAGCCACGGCTACCGCGCGCGCGAATCGATCATGCAGATGCTGTATGAAAGCAACAACTGGCTGGAGAAATATGTGAAGAACGCGGCACCGCCAGCCGCCGACGCCAAGCCGGCAAGCAAATAAGGGCAGCGGCGCGCATCTCGTGGTATGGTCTTCCTTTGTCTGCAGGGAGGCCAGCCATGTCAGTCATCCATACCCACCGCGCGCCCGACCCGGCTCCCGTCGATGAACCCATGCCGGCGCCGGAGCCGCAAGAAGCGCCCGGGCGCCAGCCAGGACCCGTGCACCCGGTGCCGCAGGACGATCCCGTGCCGCACCCGCATCCCAGTTAATCTCGTCAAGAAAGGCTGTTTTAGATGGCAATTGTCAAGGAAGTCTACACACGCAAAGTCAGCGGAGAATCGTTCGACTATGAACTCGATTATACCCAGGGCGCGGACGTGGCCTGGATTGCGCGCGTGTACCACGACGGCGTGCTGAAAGGCTCGCCGCACGGCGCGCTGACGGCCAACGTGCTGTCCGGCCCCGCGCTGGAACAGTACCTGCGCGCCTACGTCGAAGGCATGATCGAGCGGGGGCTCGACGTGGCCGAGTAAGCTGTTTGCGTTAGAGCAAAGAAAAGGGCGCCGAGGCGCCCTTTGTGTTTCTGGTGGCGTCGGATGACGCGCATGCACATGGACCGTAGGTCGGATTAGCCCGCCAGGGCGTAATCCGACAACATGGTTGGCACCACGATGGCCACGACCAATCTAATCAAACGCCCACGTGTACAACACGTCGAGCGCATTGTTCGTGCCCGTCTGGAACTGCAAGGTGATGCGGCGGTTCAGCTTATAACGCAGCTTGACCAGGCTCGTCGCCGTGCTCGTGCCTTGCTCGAACGTCAGGTAGGCGCGCGAGGACAGGCGCTTGCCGACGGTGACGACCGTGCTTTCCAGCCCCTGCGCCTGCGACAGGCCCACTTCGTCGAGGCCCAGCGAATTGGCCAGCTTGCCTTGCAGGCCGCCGCCGGAGCCGCCGAAGAGGGCGCCTGCCGCCGTCGTCAGGAGGGCCATTTCATCGCCGGCCGCCGTTTCCGCGCCGTGGCCGAGGATCAGCCAGGCCAGCTTGTCGCTGTCCGACACGCTCGGCGTGGACACCAGCTTGGCCGTCGGCGCCTGGGCCGTGCCGCGCACTTCCACGCCCGCTTCCACGTTCGTTTCCGACAGCGCTTCGCCTTCAGGGCGCTTGCGCACGGCCAGGATGTTCAGCGACGGGTTGTCGTAGGCGCCCGTGAAGGCGATCAGGCCCCGCTCGATCGACAGCTTCTGCCCGTAGGCCGCGTACTGGCCGCTGGTGACCTTGATGCTGCCCGTCACGCGCGGCGCGGCGCGGTTGATGACACGCGCGCGCACATTGCCGGCCAGATCTGCATCGATGCCCATGCCGCGCAGGTGGAAGGCATTGCCCAGGTCGAACTCGAGGTCGATATTCAGGGGCAGCGAAGGCGCTTCCTTGCTGCCCTTGACTTCCTTGCCCAGCACCACCACGTCGCTGCTTTGCGTCGGCGTGTCTTGCGGCGCCAGTTCGATCAGCGCGCGGTTGGCCCTGAACTTGCCCTCGAAGCTGAAGCGTTTGTCGTTGCGCACCAGGGTGCTGTTGCCCGACAGGACCAGGGTACGGTCCGGCCGCGACAGCGCTTGCAGGCGGTCGGCCAGCAGTTTCAGTTCCAGGCTTGCTTCACCATTCGCAAAGCGTACCCAGCCATCTGCCTGCACCTTGCCATCGCCGCCGTCAAAGCTCAGGCGCTGCAATTGCAGTTGATCGCCGGCCAGCTTCGCCTGCAGCACGCCATTGCGCAATTTCAAGCCCTGGTCGGCCCAGTTGACGAGCAGCTTGCTGCCGTTGATGTCGCCATTCAATTGCGGCGCGCCGATGGTACCGCTGCCGGACAGGGCCACCTTCAAGGCGCCGCCCAGTTCCAGGCCCGGCTGGCCCGTCAGCGGCGCCAGCCACGCCAGCGAATCGATATTGGTGGTGCCCGTCAGCGAGAGGGCGCTGTCGTTGCTGATGCGTCCGCCCAGCATTTGCACGGTGGCATTGATGTCGCTCTGGCCCGCGCGCGCGCCGTCGAGTTTCACGGCCAGGCGCAGCTGCTGGTTGGCCACGTCCACTCTCGCATCGAGCGTGCGCAAGCCCAGCGCCAGCGGCTGCTCCACGCCCACCGTCACGTCGCCTTTTTCGCGGTAGATGTGCAGCATGCCGGCCAAAGATGGATCCTTCTGTTTCGCCGTCGGCACTTGCATGTCGAGCGACCATTGCGCGCCCAGGGTCAGGTCGCTGCGCGCATTGGCTTGCAGCGCGGGAATCACTTGCGCCAGATAGGTCAGCGCTACGCCGGCCGCCTGGCCGGAACTGGTCCAGCGGGGGCCGTTCTTGACGAGGCTTTGCATGGTGATGCTGCCTGCCGGCAATTTGATGACGGTGTTGCCCACGCTGATCTGCTCGGGCTGGCCCAGGCCCGCCACGCCGCTGTTGGCAGGGCCCGCCACTTTCACGGGCACGGGCGCTTGCAGCACGAGTGCATAGCGGCCCTTGTTTTGCAGGCTGTCGATGGTGCCCGTCCAGCTGGCGCCGCTCTGGCTGCCGCGCACTTGCACGGTGGCGTCGAAATCGTCATTGCGCGCCGCCAGGCTCACCGTATGGCTGCCGCGCGTACCCGTCGTGCCCAGGCGGGCGCTGGCCAGCTTGAAGGTGGGCGTGCTGTAGCCCGTGATTTCCAGGCTGCTGACCATGGGGTCGAGCGCGCCCTGGCCGGCGCCCACGCTGGCGCTGCCTTTGACGGCTTTCAATTGCTGGTCGCCAAAGAAGGTCAAGTCCTTGCCGTCGAGCGTCAGCTGGGCTGCGGGCGCATCCATCTTGCCCGAGACGGAACCGGCCGCATGCAGCACGCCGGCAAAGCGCGGTCCCAGGGTCGACAGTTGCGGCGCATCGAGTTTCCACGTCAGCTTGTCCGTGGCGCCGCCCAGCGCGCCCTTGGCCAGCAGGCTGTTCGGCCCCAGGCGCAATTCCGTATCGACGCTGTCGATGCGTTTTGCGTTGGCCGACAGCTTGGCGTAGCCGGCCAGCGGCGCGTTTTGCAAGGTCGATTCGCTCAAGGCAAGGTTCAGGGCCACTTGCCAGTCGCTCGTCAGGCGGCCGCTGCCGGTGAAGTCTGCGTTGACGTTGCCGTTGGGCAAAGCCGCGCCAAAGGCGGCCGGATTGATCTTTTGCAGCGAACCCGCCACTTTCAGTTCCGCCTGCTGCTTGGCTCCCGTCAAGCCCACTTCGCCGCTGGCGTGGATGGCGCTGTCGGGCGCAGGGCGCTTGCCGCTGGTCAGGCCCAGGCCCTTCGCATCGGCAACAAAGCTCGTGCGCGGCTGCTGCATGGTGCCCT
Organism: Janthinobacterium sp. HH104; assembly: GCF_001758715.1. Classification (NCBI taxonomy): domain Bacteria; kingdom Pseudomonadati; phylum Pseudomonadota; class Betaproteobacteria; order Burkholderiales; family Oxalobacteraceae; genus Janthinobacterium; species Janthinobacterium sp. HH104. The sequence goes on from NZ_LRIB01000054.1 coordinate 187,104, forward strand.
GCACCACGCCGCTGGCCAGCACCGTGCCCAGCAAGTCGCCCTGCAAGGCGGAAAGTTGCCGCGCATCGACGTTCCAGTTGAGCTTTTCGCCCGCGCCGCCAAAGTTGCCCTTGGCTGTCACGTTGTTCTTGCCCAGCGCCAATTGCACGTCGATGCCGCTGAAATGGGCCGCGTCGGCCGTCAGCTTGCCCTTGCCCGACAGGGGCTGGTCGAGCAGCTTGCTGGGGCGCACGGTGAAGTCCGTATTCGCCAGCCACTTGGGCGCCACGTGACCATTCGCGCGCACGTCGAGGTTCAGGTCGGCCACGGGGAAGGCGCCGAAGTCGGCGGGATTGAGACGGCTGGTACTGGCCTCGGCCTTGAATGGCTGCTCGTCCTTCAGACTGATCTGGCCCGTCGCATTGACGCTGCTTTTGCCCGCTTGCAAGGTTGCCTTGCGCAGTTGCACCAAGGAGTCGGCCAAGGTCGCTTCCACGTCCAGGCGCAGCTTGGCTTCGCCGAGCTTTGCGCGCAGGGTCTGCGTCTTGCCGTCGCTGTCGAGCACGATGTCGCCGACGATCTTCGTGCTGTTGATGCTGCTGTAAATGTGCTGCAAGTCGATCTTGTCCGTGTGCAAGGTCAGCTGCGCATTGCCGATGGGCGCGTCGGCCGCGTCGCGGTTGAGCTTGCCGCCGCCCGTGAATTTGCCCGCGTTGCCGAAGTCGATGATGGCCGACTCGAGCGTCGTGGCCGTCAGGGTGCCGCCCAGGCGTGCCTCGAACTGGCGCAGCGGCAGCTTTTGCTGGTCGATGGGGCCCGGCGTGGCGTGGTTGAGGATGGCCAGCTTGCCCGACACGGTTTGCGCGTTGGGGCGCGTGTCGATGGCGGCATCGAGTTCCAGGCTCAGGTCCGCCTGCGGCAAGGTGGTGTCGAACTTGCCCGGATTGATGTTGCGGCCTTTGATGCTGGCCGAGTGCAGGATGATGACGGGATCGAACGGCGCCAGCGCCAGCCGGGCGTCGGCCGTGGCCGCGCCCGCGCTGCCCTTGGCCGTGACGTTCAGCACGTTCAAGTCGCCGCCCAGCTGCAAGGCGAGGGCAGCCGGTTTTTCGCCGGCGGCGGGGTTGAGCTGCGTCAAGCCGGCCTTGCCCGACAGTTTGAACGGCTGCGTGGCGGCTATCGTCGCGCTGGCAGTGGCCTGGCCGAACGGCGTCAGGGCCGAAGCGTCTTCCAGTTGCCATTGCGACTTGTCGCCCGACAAGGTGAAATGGATCTTTTCAAACACCGTATTGCCGCCCGGGCTGACCAGGGTTACCTTGTCCAGGCGCGCGTCGGCAATGCCGATCCTGAACGGCGCGGCCAGGCTGGTGGGCATGGTCGACGGTTCCTCGGACGGCGCCGTGCTTTCGACGGACAGGCTGGCCACGTGCAGTTCGCTGATGGCAATGCCTTCCGAGAAGAACTGGAACGGCGACCAGTTGATGTCGATATTGTCGGCCGTGATGTGCTGCGTCTTGCTGCGGTAGCTGACGTGGCCCAGGTGCATGCGGTTGTACAGCGAGCCGGACACGCCCGACACTTCGATGTCGCCGCCGCTGGCGCTGGCCACTTTTTGCACCAGCATCTGCAAGGTCGATTCGCGGCCCAGGAACCAGAAGGCGCCGCCCAGCAGCACCGCCAGGCTGGCGACGGCGATCAGTACGTAGCGCACCCAGCGGCGCGGTTTTTTCGCCGGCGGCGGAGGGACGGCGCCGGGCGATTCGGTAGTCATATCGGACATCAGAAAGTGAATCCCAGAGAGAAGTGCAAACGGTAGGCGTGGACGGCGTGGCCATATGCCACGTCGACATTGATGGGACCGACGGGGCTCTTGTAGCGCCCGCCCAGGCCGTAGCCCGATTTCGGCGTCATGGCCGCTTTCATGGTGTCGGCCGCGTTGCCGGCGTCATAGAAAGCGGCAATGGCCCACTTCGGCTTGAACCAGTACTGGTATTCGGCGCTGCCGGTGAGCATGTAGCGCCCGCCGACGGTAGCGTCGCCCTCTTTGACGCCCAGTTCCTGGTAGGCATAGCCGCGCACCGACTGGTCGCCGCCCGCGCGGAACAGGTAGACGGCCGGCACGCCGCGTTTTTCCTTTGAACCGAGCGCGCCCATTTCGCCGCGCACGATCAGCTCGCCTTTTTCACCGAGCGGACGGTAATACACGGCCTTGCCGGCCACGCGCACAAAGCGCTCGTCCGTCAGCACGGGCAGCAGGGCGCCGCCCACTTGTGCGTTGATGACATAGCCCTTGGTGGGGAACAGCAGGCTGTCGAGGCTGCGCTTGGTGATCGCGTAGGTCAGCGGCAAGCTCTTGCTGCGCGTCTGTTCCAGGCCCACGACGGTCTTGTCTTCGCTGAGGAACTCGAATGTCAGGCTGCGCTCGAGGTTGGTGCCGCCCCAGTTGCGCTTGGCCGAGATGGTCGTCACGGCCGTGATTTCGTTGGAAATGTCGCTGCGCTCGAACGAGGCGCCCGCGCTGTCGTTGTAGCCGCGTTCGGTCGTTGGAAAGTAAAAATTGGCGTGCGCCGCCTGTTTCTTCGTTTCCATTGTGAGAGCGCTCTTGAAGCGCGTGCCCCACACGTTCAGGTTGTCATAGTTGAGCTGGGCGCGATTCCCCGTATTCGTACTGAAACCGAGACCGGCGCTGACGTTCTGCTGCTTGTTTTCCGTCACGCGCACGACCAGCGGCAACTGCGGCGCGGGGCCGCGGTTGGCGGGCTTGGCGTCGGGCGCGGCGCCGGCGGCATCGGCTTGCTGGCTTTCCTGGCCCGCCTCGATCTGCTCGCTGAGGATGCTGCTCATGTCGGCGCTCACTTCCACGCTGGCAAAGTAACCGGTGTCCTGCAGGCGCGCCTGGTACGATTGCAGCGCCGATTCGCTGTAGTAATCGCCGGGACGGATCTTGTCGAGGTTGCGGATGATGCTGGCATCGTAGCGCTTCAAGCCTTCGATGCGCAGCTCGCCGAAGCGCAGCTCGGGGCCGCTGTCGAGCACCACCAGCAGCGAGACCTTGTGCGTTTCCGGGTCGACCACGGCTTGCGTGTCGACCAGCTGGGCGCGCGGGTAGCGCGTCTGTACCACTTCGCGCAGCAGCGCGCGCTTGGCCGCTTCCCAGTCGGACTGGCGAAACACGCTGCCCGTCTTCAGGGCCCAGCTGCGCTTCAGCGCTTCCGTATCGTAGGGTTCGCTGGCGGCCAGCGGCGGCGTGGGGTCGAAGCCGCGCAATTCCAGCTCGACCTTGTCGATGGTCGCGGGCTGGCCCGGGTCGACGTCGACGATGACGACGGGTTTGGCGCCCGTCGTATCGACGCGCACCGTGACGACGGGCGTATAGTAGCCGGCCGTGGCGATGAGGTTTTTGGCTTCCTCGGGCGTGGCGCGCACGAGGCGCCGCAATTGCTCACGGTCCATGCGCGGGTTGCCGCGAAAGCGTTCCAGGTCCAGGTTTTTTTCGAGCAACTCATCGAGGTCGCCGGGCGCGTTGACCTTGACCTCGTACTGCAGCGGGGCAGGCGCCGCTTCCGTGGCGCTGGCGCTCTCTGGAGCAGCATCTTGCGTGGCCTCTTGTGCGGCGGCATGGGCGGCAGGAAACAGCAATATGGCACCGCCAGCGGCGGCCAGTGTCAGTTGCCCCATTACTTTTGCCACTACTTGTGCCAAAATTCGTGGTCGTATCGCCTTGCCGGCAGCCGTATGCCGTATGGGTCGTGCAGAAAACATGGTGCTCCAGATAAGTAAATGCTGACTGCATGTTACCGGAATAGGTAAACTGATGGCGGACGAATAAGTATTTTTTGCGCAGGGAATCATGTTTGCCCGCGCACTCGGACAGAATAAAACTGAAAAGAAAGAAATTATGCTAGCAACGGACTCCGCACTGGTGCTCTTTAGCGGTGGACAAGATTCCACCACCTGCCTGGCCTGGGCCCTCAAGCACTATAGCCGCGTCGAAACCATCGGCTTTGATTATGGCCAGCGCCACGCGATCGAACTGACCGTGCGTCCCGGCGTGCTGGAACAGATACGCCAGCAGTCGCCCGAATGGGACAGCCGCCTGGGCCAGGATCACATGATCGACCTGTCGCTCATTTCCGCCATTTCCGATACGGCCATGACGCAGAACGTCGAGATCGTCATGCAGGAAAACGGCTTGCCGAATACTTTTGTTCCTGGACGCAACTTGCTGTTCATGACCGTGGCCGCCACCGTGGCCTACCGCCGCGGCTTGACGGTGTTAGTGGGCGGCATGTGCGAGACGGATTTTTCCGGCTATCCGGATTGCCGCGACGATACGATGAAGGCCCTGCAAGTGGCCCTGAACCTGGGCATGGACACGCGCTTGAAGCTGGAAACGCCGCTGATGTGGCTGGACAAGGCGCAAAGCTGGGACCTGGCGGAAGACCTGGGCGGCCAGCCGCTGGTCGACCTGATCCGCAGCGGCACGCATACGTGCTACCTGGGCGAGCGGGGCGAGCTGCACGACTGGGGCTATGGCTGCGGCACTTGCCCCGCCTGCGCCCTGCGCGCGAATGGCTACCAGCAATATGCTGCGAGAAAAGCCCTGAAGTAACAGGTTGCGCCGTTTCTTCAAGCGGCGCGGCAGGGGGAGCAGCCATGCTGTGGTTTTTGCCACAGGAGCGTCTTGCCATGAAATCCCTCTTTACCGCGCTGTACGGCCCCGTATTCTGGGCCGGCTTCATCGGCGCCGCCGCTTGCCTGATCGCGGCGTGCCACTATTCCCTGTGGGTCTTGCCGCCCTTGTTGCTGCTGGCCCTGCTCACTTCCTTTCTTGCCGAACGCTATGCGCCGTATGACGGCGCGTGGAACGACGGTCACGGCGACGGCTGGCGCGATACGCTGCATGCGCTCGTCAATGAAGCGCTCTACCTGCTGGGCCTGGCGGCTTTTCCCCTGCTGGCCGGGCACCTGGCGCTGGGGCCGTTCTGGCCGGGCCAGCTGCCGTTCTGGGCGCAGCTGCTGCTGGCGATCCTGATTGCCGACTGCGGCATCACGCTCGTGCACTACCTGAGCCACCGCTATTATTTTCTGTGGAAACTGCATGCCGTGCACCACAGCGTGCAGCGCATGTACGGTTTCAACGGCTGGATGAAACATCCGCTGCATCTGCTGCTCGAAGCGGCGGGTGGCATGCTGCCCTTGCTGCTGCTGGGCATACCGGAGAAGGTCATGGCCGTGCTGGCGTTTGCCGTGGCGATCCAGCTGTTGCTGCAGCACGCGAATGTCGACATGCGCATGGGGCCGCTGCGCCACGTGTTCGCCTGGGCGCCCTTGCACCGTTTTCACCACATGAAGTATGGCACGGCCGGCGACGTGAATTTCGGCCTGTTCTTTACGTGCTGGGACCGTCTGCTGGGCACGGCCTTCGACGCGCCCGGCTACCGCATGCGGGGTGAAGACCTGGGCATCGGCAGCCGTCCCGATTATCCCGTCGCTTATGGACCGCAGCTGCTGGAGCCGTTCCGCGCGGAAGAGGGCGTGCGCGCGCCCGAGTTGCCGGCCGGCTTGCGGCAGGCACTCAATCGTGCCGTCAATCGAGCAGCTTGACGTCGAGCTGGCGCAAGCTGCGGTCGGCGCGCACGCCGAACAGGCTGCGCATGGTGCGCGAAAAATGCGCGGCATCGGCAAAGCCGGCGCCGTGGGCCGCCTGCGTCAGGGTACTGCCGAGCAAGATGAAGCGGATGGCCAGGCGCAAGCGGCGCCACAGCACCAGGCGCCGCACAGGCAAGCCCAGCTGGGCGCTGAACAGGCGCTCCAGCTGGCTCAGCGACAAATGCGCGGCCTCGGCCACTTCCGCCGCGCTGACCTTGCCAGACAATAGCGCATCGACCTTGTCCAGCGCCCGCAGCAGGCGGGGATCGGGCAAGCGCTCGCGCGGCTGCGCGTGCAGCGCGGCGGCCAGGCTGTCGAGACTGGGTACGCCGGCGCTGGCGGCCGCCGCCAGCAGGGCCGCGCCGCCCAGGCGCTGCGGTTCCGCATAGATGGTCAGCATGGGGGCCGGCGCGGCGATGATGGCGTGCGGGCGCAGGCTGTCGACCAGCAAGTGCCGCGCCGTGTGGATGATGCCGTCGAGCTCGGCGGTGAAGGGCGCTCCCGTGCTCAGCATCAGCTGGTGCGCATAATGGGCGTGGCTGTCCGTGGCGCCCGCTGCGCCATGCAAGATGGCAAAGTCCGGCGCCAGCCAGAGTGTTCCCTGCCAGCTATCTTGCTGCAAACGCGGCTCCTCGGTAATGGATTGCGGGGCGATCATACCAGTGTCGGGCGATGGTTTTCATGGCATCGAATTTTCCTGGAGTACACATCATTGCGTTCACGAAATATGTGCTCTTTTTAATACAATATTCAGCATTGCAAGGGCGCCCGCTGTAACGTACTATCATTCTCATCGACTACCGATGGTAGTTGTACAGCCCGCTGCCAGCCATGTTGCTGGCCGTGAAATGGTTTGATGTCCGTCCTGTCAGCCTGTCATGTCTACACGCGCGTCTTCGTCGTGGTTTGCCAAGCCAGTGTCGCACTGGGTGGGACCGCGCGCGTTGGCCGCGCTGGTGCTGGCGCTGTGCCTGGGGTTGACGTATGGCGCCTGGCGCAATGCCCATGATGCCAGCGAACAGCAGGTGCAGGCCGATTTCGATTTCCGCGTGCGCGAACTGGTGGGCAACATCGCCGGCCGCATGCAGACCTATATCCAGGTGCTGCACGGGGTGCAGGGACTGTATGCCAGTTCGCAGGAAGTCACGCGCCGCGAATTCCATGCCTATCTGTCGGTGCAGCAGGTGGACCGTCACTTTCCTGGCATCCACGGCATCGGCTACCTGCCGCTGTTGCCCGGCGCCGCCTTGGCGCGGCACGAGGCCAGCGTGCGCGCGGAAGGCTATCCCGGCTATGCCGTGCGTCCGCACGGCCAGCGCGCCTGGCATGCGCCCATCACCTATCTGGAACCTTTAAGCGACAGCAACCTGCTGGCCTTCGGCTATGACCTCTGGTCCGAACCCGTGCGCCGCGCCGCGCTCGAGCAGGCACGCGATACGGGGCGGGCCGCCATGACGGGCAAGATTCACCTGGTGCAAGACAGCGGCAGCGCCCAGGCGCATGGCTTCCTCGTCGTGCTGCCCGTGTATGACAACGGCATGCTGCATGCGAGCGTGGAACAGCGGCGCGCCGCCTTGCGCGCCTGGGTGTTTGCGCCGTTCCGCATGGGCGACCTGATGGCGGGCGTGGGCGGCGAGGCGGCGCGCCAGCTGGACCTGGAAATCTATGACGGCGCGCAACTGGCCGAGGCGACCCTGATGTACGACAGCTTGCCGGGCGGCTTTTCCTCTGCCGCGTCGGACAGCCTCGTGTCGCGGCAAGTCATCACCATCGCGGGCCGCCCCTGGACCTTGCGCGTGCGCGCCATGCCGGGCTTCGATGGCGAGCTGCTGGCGCGGCCCCGTCTGGTGGCCTGGACCGGTTTGCTGGCCAGCATCGTGCTGGCGCTGGCGGCGTGGCTGCTGGCGGCGGGCCGTGCCCGCGCCCAGGCGGCGCTGGCGCGCTCGAGCGAGCTGACCGGCCAGCTGGAGCAGGGGCAGGCGAGCGTGCTGGCGATGGCCGAGGCTGCGCAGCGCAGCCAGGCCATGCTGCGCAGCATCCTCGATTCGACCATCGACGGCATTCTGGTCGACAATATCAACGGCCGCATCTTCACGTCGAACCGGCGTTTCCGCGACCTGTGGCAAGTGCCCGACGCGCTCGACTGGCAAGCCGATGGCACGGCGCTCGTGCGCCATGTGGAAAGCCAGCTCGAGCAGGCGGCACCTTTCCTCGGGGCACGCGCCCACGCGCCGCACGGCCACCGCGAGCGGCGCGACGTGCTGCACCTGCGCGATGGACGGGTGGTCGAGCAATACGTGCGCAGCATGCAGCTGGGCAATGAGCAGGCGCGTTTGTGGACCTTCCGCGATATCAGCGAGCGCAGCCAGATGGAACGGCGCGAGCACACGCGGCGGCAAGTGCTGGAAATGCTGGCCACGGGCGCGCCGCTGGAACGGGTGCTGGAAAGCGTGGTGCTGAGCGTGCAAGCCGACCATCCCGCCATGCTGTGCAGCATCTTGCTGCTCGACGAAAGCCGCCACCGCCTGGTGCTGGGCGCGGCGCCGAGCCTGCCCGCGTTTTTCAACCTGTCCAGCCATGGCCACGACCTCGACACCCTGCAGGGCGTGCACGGCATCGCCGCGCAAGCCGTGCGCGACGGCCAGCGCGTGATCGTCGGCGATCTGCATGCCGTTGCGCAGGAAACGATGGAACTGGCGTGCCGGGCCCAGCTGCAATCGTGCTGGGCCGAGCCCGTGCGTGGCGGCTCGGGCAAGCTGCTCGGTGTGCTGATGGCGTATCACCGCCAGCCGACCTTGCCGGGCGCGGCGCATCTGGCGCGGCTGAGCGAGGCGGCGCACCTGGCCGGCATGGCCATCGAGCAGGCGCAGGTGGCGCTGGCCCTGCGCGCCGGCGAAGCGCGTTTCCGCAGCCTGTACGACCATGCGCCCGTGGCCTTGTGGGAACAGGACTGGTCGGCTGTGCGCGCCGCGCTCGATGCTATCGAGCAAGCGGGCGTGCGCGACCTGGGCGCCCACTTCCAGGCCAATCCGGATGTGCTGCGGCGGCTGGCGGGGCTGGTGCGCATCATCGATGCGAACGGCGCCGCGCTGGCGCAGGTGCGCGCCAACGAGGAAGACCAGCGCCGCGGGGCGCTGGGCCTGGCACAGAATTTCGACGACAGCGCCTTGCCCCGTTTCGGCGATGCGCTGCTGGCGCTGGCTGGCGGCGCCCACCTGTACGAGTGCGAGAGCAGCTTCGTGCGTCTCGATGGCGCGGCGCGGCAAAATGAATTGAGCTTGCTGGTGATGCCTGGCCATGCGGACAGCCTCGATTTCGTCATGGTGTCTTCGCTCGACATCACCGAGCGCAAGCGCATGAACGCGGAACTGCTGCAGCTGGCCACTACGGATTTCCTGACCGGCTTGCCGAACCGGCGCCACTTCATGGCGTCGCTGGAAAACGAGCATGCCCGCTTGCAGCGCGAGCTGGCCAGCTGCGCCAGCGTGCTGATGCTCGACATCGATCACTTCAAGCGCGTCAACGACGAGTATGGCCATGCCGTGGGCGACGCCGTGCTGCGCCACCTGGGCGCGCTGATGTGCCAGGCGCTGCGCAAGGTCGACGTGCCGGGCCGCGTGGGCGGCGAGGAATTTGCCATCTTGTTGCCGGGCACGGATCTGAGCGCCGCCGCCGTGTTTGCCGAACGGCTGCGCCGGCGCGTGGCGGAAAGTTCGCTGACCATCGATGGCGGCACGGTGATCACCATCACGGTGAGCATCGGCATGGCTGCCATGGCCGGTACCGATGCCGATTGCGACGCCGTGCTGGCGCGCGCCGACGAGGCGCTGTACCGGGCCAAGCGGGGCGGGCGCAACCGCATCGAACAGAACGATGGCGGCGGCGACGGCGTGCTCAGCAAATTCATGGCGCAGTGATTACAGGCTGTGCTGACGCGCTTGCGTCTGCTTGCGGTTGCGGCTGACGATCAGCCAGACGATGGCGACGGGTATCAGCAGCGGCAGCAGCACGGGCGTGCTCAGCGCGAGCGCCAGCACGACGCACAGGGCCACGGCGGCGATCAGCACTACGCTCACGCCGGCCAGCACCACGCCCGCCACGATGGCGGCGCACACCACCGCAATGGCGGCGATCAGCAAGCCGCCGCCGGCAAACACGAGGCCGAACAGCCACTCGAGCGGACCGTCGACATCGTCGCCGTTGAACTGCATGTGCATGTCGCTGCCGCCGACCTTGTCGAGGAACAGGCAGGCGAGCATGACGATGAGGACGAAGGTGAGCAGTTTTTTCATGGTAAGCCTCGCAGTGTGGGTGATCGGGTATTGCATGGTCACACTGTAGGGGCGCGCCCGGTTTGCCGCCAGCGGCGTGCGACAGGCCGTCATTTTCACGGTATGGAAGGCGCTGGAGGCCAGAAAACGCTGATCTGGAACAAGATTTCTTTTCTTGTAATGTACGCAAGCCGTCCTATACTGAATACCTCACTCTCGCAAGGAGGGCAACATGCTTTTGTTTGCAGATACCGGGGATCAATCGCTATCCCCCCCTGACCATCGAATCACGCGCCAGCGTAGCGCCACGCAGTCCTGCGCCGAGCCCGTCGGTGCGCCATCGGCGATACCGCCGATCATCATCAATCCCTTTAATTACCATGCGCCGCTGCCGGCCATCGACCCGCGCTGGGTGCCGCCGGGCCCGCCGCTGACCTGGCCCAACCGGCCTGCCATGTCCATGTGCTGACAGTCGCGTGGGAAGATGCCGGACGGAAGTGTTGAACGTTCACCCGTGCCGCCGGGAACGCGGCACGGGCGGGCGTTTTCGACTATCATGCTAGCCCCGACCTTCCATCACGAGCACCGCCATGAGTACCGATTTCCCCGACTTTTCCGACGAAGCAGCCGAGCAGGACAATGATGCCCCGATCCAGGAGCCGCGCCTGTGGGTGGGCAATGGCTGGACGGCGAGGGTGATCAAGAACGAGGAAGATGAAGGCTGGGCCGTGGCCATGATCAAGGATGGCGAACCGGAGCCGGCGCTGGTGGGCCCGTGGACCATGGGCCGCGACAAGAAAAACCCGAAACCGCTCGACGTCAACGCCTTCAATACCCTGGTCAAGACGGCGTCGGAAGTGCTGCGCCGCCACGAGCAGCAGCTGCATGCGCAATTGCACAAGAACCTGTTCGTCGCCACGGACGAGGGGCAAGTCAAGGTGATGTTCGACATCGTCCCCGACGAAGACCACCCGTACGCGGAACTGAGCGCCTACGACGCCGACGGCGAACAGATCGCCAAGGTGCGCACCTCGGCCGCGTTCAAGTTCAATGCGACGTCCGCCGCGAACTGGATCGAGGGCGGCTACCGCCGTCCGTAATCCAACGCCACCACCGGCGTCAACAATGTGTCGGATTACGCGCTTGCGCGCTAATCCGACCTACCTCTTGCGGCATGCGCCAGCCGATACAGCAGCGGCAGGCGTAGGTCGGATTAGGCCTGAAAGGCCGTAATCCGACGCCACCAGCGCCAACAATGTGTCGGATTACGCGTGCCCTTCGGCCACGCTAATCCGACCTACCTCCTCTTCTTTCCTGCGATACGCGAGCCTGTACAACAGCGGCAGTACCAGCAAGGTCAACGCTGTCGACGACAGGATGCCGCCGATCACCACGGTGGCCAGCGGACGCTGCACTTCGGCGCCCGTGCCCGTGGCGATCGCCATCGGCACGAAACCGAGCGACGCCACCAGCGCTGTCATCAAGACGGGCCGCAAGCGGGTGATTGCGCCTTCCCGTATGGCATCGTGCAAGGGCATGCCCTGTTCGCGCAACTGGCGGATGTAGGCGATCATCACGAGGCCGTTCAGCACGGCCACGCCGGACAGGGCGATGAAGCCGACAGCGGCCGAGATCGACATAGGGATGTCGCGCAGCCACAGGGCGACGATGCCGCCTGTCAAGGCGAACGGGATGCCGCTGAACACCAGCAAACCATCCTTCAGATTGCCGAACATGGCGAACAGCAAGACGAAGACGAGGGCCAGCGCCACGGGCACCACCAGCTCCAGGCGTTTCGTCGCCGACTGCAGCTGCTCGAACTGGCCGCCCCAGCTGGTCCAGTAGCCGGCGGGAATGGCCACTTGCGCTTGCAGCTGCTGCGTGGCGTCGGCGACAAACGACCCAATATCGCGTCCGCGCACATTCGCGCTGATGACGATGCGGCGCTTGCCGTCTTCGCGGCTGATCTGGTTCGGTCCCGGCGCCACTTGCAGGCTGGCCACTTCACCGAGCGGAATGAAGCGGGCACGGCCTTCCGCCGACGCGCCCAGGGGCAGGGCGATGGGCAAGCGTTTCAGCTGCTCGAGGTCGCTGCGCAGGCTGTCGGGCAGGCGTACGACGATGTCGAAGCGGCGGTCGCCCTGGAACAGGGTGCCGGCCTCTTGCCCGCCAATGGCCGTGGCAATCGCCGCTTGCACGTCCGCTATGTTGAGGCCGTAGCGGGCCGTCTGCTCGCGGTCGATCTGCACCGTCAGCATCGGTAACCCCGTCGTCTGCTCGACCTTCACTTCCGTCGCGCCGGGAATCTTGCCCAGTACGCCGGCGATCTTCGCGGCTGTGCCGTCGAGGACAAGCATGTCGTCGCCGAACAGTTTAACGGCCACGTCGCTGCGCACGCCGGAAATCAGTTCATTGAAGCGCAGCTGGATCGGCTGCGAAAACTCGTAGTTATTGCCCGGTAAACTGGTGGCCGTCGCTTCGATTTCCGCCAGCAACTGCTCGCGCGGTTTCTTCGGTTCCGGCCACTGGTCGCGGGGCTTGAGCATGATGTAGCCATCGGAAATATTCGGCGGCATGGGGTCGGACGCGATCTCGGCCGTCCCCGTGCGGGCGAACACGCGCGCGATTTCCTTGTGGTTTGCCATGAGCTTGCTTTCCAGCTGCTGCTGCATGGCCAGCGATTGCGTCAAGCTGGTGCCGGGGATGCGCAGGGCCTGGATGGCGATGTCGCCCTCGTTCAGGCTGGGTACGAATTCGCTGCCCATGCGCGTGGCCAGCAAGCCCGACAGCACGACGGCCATGGCCGCGCCCGTCAGTACGACGGGCGTGTTGCGCATCACCTTGTCCAGCAGCGGCGCATACCAGCGCTTGGCGGCGCGCATGATGGCGTTTTCCTTTTCCGCCACCTTGTCGCCGATGAACAGCGCCACGGCGGCCGGAATGAAGGTGATCGACAGCAGCATGGCGCCTAGCAGGGCGATGACGACCGTCAGCGCCATCGGCGTAAACATGCGGCCTTCCACGCCCGTCAGCGCGAAGATGGGCAGGTACACGACCATGATGATCAGCTGGCCGTACAGCAGGGGACGGCGGGCCTCTTGCGATGCGGCAAACACTTCGTGAAAACGCTCCTGCAAGGTCAACGGCCGTCCCAGTTTCTGCTGCGCGTGGGCCAGGCGGCGCACGCAGTTTTCCACGATCACCACGGCGCCATCGATGATGATGCCGAAGTCGAGCGCGCCCAAACTCATCAGGTTGGCGCTCACGTGGTATTGCACCATGCCCGTAAACGTGAACAGCATGGCCAGCGGAATCACCATGGCCGTGATGACGGCCGCGCGGATATTGCCGAGGAACAGGAACAAAATGGCGATCACCAATACCGCGCCTTCGAGCAGGTTTTTCTTTACCGTATTGATGGCCTTGTCGACGAGGACCGTGCGGTCATACACGGTGACGGCGTGCACGCCTTTGGGCAGGCTGCGGTTGATCTCCACCATCTTCTTGTCGACGGCTTGCGAGACGGCGCGGCTGTTCTGCCCGATCAGCATGAAGACGGTGCCGAGCACCACTTCGCGGCCGTTTTCCGTGGCCGCGCCCGTGCGCAGCTCGCGCCCCAGCACCACGTCGGCCACGTCGCGGATGCGGATCGCCACGCCTTGCACATTGGCGACGACGATGTTGCCGATGTCGCTTTTGGATGCCACCTGGCCCGGCGCGCGTATCAGCAGCTGCTCGCCCTGTTTTTCGATATACCCGGCGCCCACGTTGCTGTTGTTGCGCTCGAGCGCCGTCACCACGTCTTGCAGGCTGATGCCGTAGGCGGCCAGTTTTTCAGGGTAGGGCGCCACCTGGTATTGCTTGGCGTAGCCGCCGATGGCATTGATTTCCGTCACGCCCGTGACGTTGCGCAACTGCGGCTTGATGATCCAGTCCTGGATTTCGCGCAAGTCCGTCGGCGTGTACGGCGTGCCGTCCGGCTTTTTCGCGCCGTCCTGCGTTTCCACCGTCCACAGGTAGATTTCGCCGAGGCCCGTGGAGACGGGGCCCATCTTGGGCGTGATGCCGGACGGCAGGCTTTCCCTGGCTTCCTGCAAGCGCTCGTTGATCATCTGGCGCGCGAAATAAATGTCCGTGCCATCCTTGAAGATCACGGTCACTTGCGACAGGCCATAGCGTGACAGCGAGCGCGTCTGTTCCAGATTCGGCAAGCCGGCCATGGCCGTCTCGATGGGGAAGGTCACGCGCTGCTCGGTTTCCAACGGCGAATAGCCGGCGGACTGGGTATTGATTTGCACCTGCACATTGGTGATGTCGGGCACGGCGTCGATGGGCAGCTTTTGATAGCTGTAGATGCCGAGGCCAGCCATGGCGGCGACGGCCAGCATCACCAGCCAGCGCTGGTCGATGGCGAAGCGGATCAAGCGTTCAAACATGATGGTTTCCTTTAGTTTGACGTGATCAGTGTTCGTGGCCGGCGGAGTCTTTGCCCAGCTCGGACTTCAGAACAAAACTGCCTTGCGCCGCGTACGGCGTGCCGGCTGCCAGGCCCTGCTTGATGTGCGTCAATGTGCCATCGCTGCGGCCCAGCACCACGGGCGTGGCCTGGTAGCCGTCTTTCACCTGCACGAAGACGACGGGCTTGTCTTCCACCGTCTGGATGGCCGTGCTGTGCACGGTGACGGGCGCGTCCGCTTCGCCGGACACCACTTCCACCGTGACGAACAGACCCGGGCGCCAGGCCATGTCGGGGTTTTGCAAGCTGATGCGTGCCTTGGCCGTGCGCGTCTGCTCGCCCAGCAGCGCGCCCACGTAGGTGATCGTGCCTTGCGCGCTGGCGTCAAACGCGGACGCTTTCACCTCCGCCTTGCCTCCCATGCGCACGGTGGCCAGGTCTTTCGCCGGCACGGCGATTTCCGCCCACACGGTCGACAGGTCGGAAATGACGAAGATGTTCGCGTCTTCCTTGACGGCCTCGCCCAGGGTGATATGTTTTTCCAGCACCATGCCGTCGAACGGCGCGCGGATCTCATAGCGGTTCAGCGGACCTTTGCTGGTACTCGTGGCGCCCAGCGCGCTGAGCTTTTGCTGCGCGTTCTGCACGGCGATTTCCGCTTCGCGCCACGCCTGCTGCGCCTGCAGATAATCCTGTTCGGCTGAAATTTTCTCGCGCCACAGTTTTTCCTCGCGCTCATACGTGGAGCGGGCCAGCGACAAGCGCCGCTGCGCCGACAGCAGCGCGCTGCGCTGTTCCGACAATTCCGTGCTGGCGATGACGGCCAGCACTTGTCCCTTCTTGACAAGCTGGCCCAGGTCCGCCTGCACCGTTTCGACCACGCCGGCCAGGCGCGGCACGACGTGGGCCGTGCGGTCTTCATTGAACCGGATTTCACCGGGCAGGGCGACCGTCGTCTTGATGCGGCCGGGCGCGGCCGTGGCGATGACGACGCCGGCGGCCTTGCTTTGCGCCGCCGTCAATTCCAGCTTGCCTTCCACTTCTTCGTGGCCGTGTTCGTCTTTCTTTTCAGCATGTGCTTCCGCCTTGACGGCAAGGGCCGGCGGGGCGCTGGATTTCCCCGTGCCGAGGATGAGGATGGCCAGCACGACGCCGGCGGCCGCGATGGAAGCCATGGCGACCGCCTGTTTTTTGTTGAGTGTGATGTTCATGGATGGTGTTCCTTACAGGGGAGCTGGTGTACCCAGCAGGCGTTCGATGTCGGCGGCGGCGTGTTGCGCTTCCGTCAGCGCGCGCAGGTATTGGTTTTTGGCTTGCAGCAAGGTGCGCTGGGCATCGAGCACGTCGAGGAAGGCGAACTTGCCGAACTCGAAACCTTTGCTGGCCGCGTCGTAGGCGCTTTGGGCGCCGGGCAAGATGTCCTGGCGCAAGCTTTCCACGTCGAGCCGGGCCGTGGCCAGGCGTTCGGTGGCGGCGGCCACGTCCGTTTGCACGGCGATGCGGGCGGCGGCCAGCTCGTCGCTGGCCTTGTCGCTGCGGCGCAGGGCGTCGAGCTTGTTGCCCGCATTGCGGTCGAACAGTGGCAGCGGCAGGGCCAGGCCGATGATGGCCTGGTTGCGGCCCAGCTCTTCCGAGCGCTTCATGCCGATGCTGACCGTGACGTCGGGCGTGGCGCGCCGCTGTTCCACGTCGAGCATGGCTTGCCGCTGGGCCAGCGCGCTTTGCGCCTGGCGCACAGCCGGGGCTTGCTCCAGGCGCGCCGCCAGTTCGCTGGCCGGTGGCAGTTCGGGCAAGGTTTCCAGCCGTCCCTCGGCGACGCTGAAGCGCGGCGTGGCGTTGCCCCACAGGGCGGCCAGGCGCTTGCGGGCGCTGGCCAGGGTGCTGCGGGCCAGGTTCAGCTCCAGCCGCACGCTCGCTTCGGCGACCCTGGCGCGGGTTTCCTCGACGGGCGAGGCCTTGCCGGCCGTTACCCTGCGCGCCGTGATGTCGCTGGCGCGCGCGGCCAGGGCCTGTGCGCTGTCGGCCAGGCGCAAGCCTTCCTGCGCGGCCAGCACGTCGACAAAGGCACTCGTGACGGCGGCGCGCGTGTCGGCTTGCTGCATTGACAGGCCCGCTTGCGCCAGGTCTGCGCCGCGCTGGGCAACGGCGGCGCGCGCCCCGCGTTTGCCGCCCAGTTCGATGAGCTGGTTCAGTTGCACCGTGGTGCTGCGCGTGGCGCGCCGCGTGTCTTCCAGCACGGTTTGCAGTTCCGGATTGGGCAGGGCGCGTGCCTGCTGCAGGGCGCCGCCCTGCGCCGCCAGTTCGTGGCGGGCGGCGGACAGGGTGGCGTTGCCGCCCTTGGCCAGAGCCAGCGCGGCGGGCAGGGTCAGGGGGCCGGCAGGCTCCTGTGGAGCTTGTGCATGGGCAAAGTTGCCGGCCAGCAGGCCAGCGGATAGCAAGAAAATGAATCGGTACATCGAATTCTCCAAAAGCATGGAAAAGAATTCGACGGGACGCGCAGGCCTGCGCCTGACTTACTGCGATAAGTGATTGAAACGTCCCGTCGGCCTAGATGGCCGACGACCAGTCAGGGCGCTTGGGAGCGTCCGGGATGTGGGAAGCGTAAAAGAAGGGGGAGGTGTCCGCGTTGACGGACGCCGTGTCGCCGATGGGCAGGCTGGAGCCGGCTGGCAGCCACGCGTGGCCAATGCCATGGCAGACGTTGCAGTCGCTGTGCGGCTGGCCTTTTTTCTGCTGGTCCGCCACTTTTTTGTCGCCGGCGGGCTGCTTGTCCGCATCGGACTCGGCCTTGTGCTGGTGGCTGTGGTGGCCCAGGTGCTGCGCCGCCTTGCCTTCCTCATGCAGGCAATACGCGCTCGCCGCGGCCCAGGACATCTGGAGCGGAAGCACGAACAGCAGAAAAATGAGGAAGAATCGGCGCATGGTGACGGCTATTGTACAGAAAGAAAGAAGGCCGTGCCCATGTCAGCGCGGCTGGGTGCGCCACGCCTTCAGCTGCGCGGCGATGGCCTTGCCCTGGAACAGCTGCGGCTCGGAATGCTCTTCCGCTTCCATGCCGCCTTCGTTAAAGTCGGCCGCTTCGCGCGCCTGCACCAGCACTTTGGCCTTGTCGAACGCTTCCGCAAAGCCAGCGCTCTTCGGCAAGGCTTCCTTGAAATACGCTTCGCTGAAATACGTAAAATCGTTCTGGTCGTCGCAGCCGAACGAGGTGCGGTCGCTGCGCGCGGCCGTGATGATGAGGGTATTGTCATCTTTTAAGGGCGCAATGAAGCCGTCCGCATAGCAGGCCGAGATCACGATGACTTTCCAGCGGATGCCGCTGTGCTTGAGCATGGACGCCAGCTCCTGCGCGGGCAGGCTGTGCAAGTCCATGCCGTTTTGCGCCAGCGCCAGTTCGTGCTCGGGCGAGCCGTGGCTGGTGAGAAACAGAAACAGGATGTCGTTGGCCTTGTCCATCTTCGCGCCCAGCGCGTCGAGGCTGGCCGCGATGCTGGTGCGCGTGGCCATCGGCTGCTGGGCCACCGTGTTGCGGCTGTTGACCAGCATCAAGGAGCGGCCCACGGTACCGTAATCGCGGTCGAACTGGCGCTGCACGAAGGCCGTTTCGCGGTGGAACACTTCCTGCGCGCCATCGCCGGCCACGCCCAGCAAATACAGATTGATCTTTTTCGCCGTGTCGCGCGGTGCGATGCGGGCCAGGGCGCCGTCGAGCAGGCTGCGCTGGTTGTACAGCGCCAGCTCGATATTGTCGCGCGTGAGCTTGTCCAGGGCCGGGTCGTCCAGCTGGCCTTCCGTCCAGTTGCCGCTGTCTTCGCGCCGGCCGTCCGCTTGCGCCACGGCGTAGCGCAGCACGCCCTTGCCGTCGAACTGGCCATTCTTGAAGCCGCCCCGGTATTCGTCGCCGTCGGCCGTGCGCAGCACGCCTTCACCTTCGAATTTCCAGTCTTTCAGCTCGCCTTCGTAGTGGATGCCGTCGCTGGTGGTGACCTCGGCCTTGCCCTGCACCTGGCCCTGGACGAAGTCGCCCTCGAAGACGGTGCCGTCCGTGTCGGTCAGTTTGCCGGCGCCGTGCGGGCGCCAGTGCCTGAAATGGCCTTCGAAGGTGGCGCCATCGGCGCCCTGGAAGCGGCCTTGTCCCTCGAAGCTGCCTTTGACGAAGCTGCCCGCATAAATCTCGCCCTTGGGCGAAGTGTAGCGGCCGATGCCATCGAAGGCGCCCTGGCGGAAGGCGCCCGTGTATTCGACGCCGGACGCCTGGCGCAGCTTGCCCTGGCCGGAAAACACCCCGCGCGCGAAACCGCCTTCGTAGAATGCGCCGCTCGCATACTCGAGCCGGCCCTGGCCATGCATCTTGCCCGCGACGAGGGGGCCGAAATAGCGTCCGCCATCGGCCGTTTCCGCCGCCGGCGCCTTGGCTGGCGCGGCGCACAGCGGCGGCATGCCCAGCGCGGCAAAGGCCAGCAGGCCGGCGAGGGTATAGGGACGAAGCGAGGCGCGTAGCGTGGCGGTCATGAGGACAGTCTGGTCTGTAGGAAGGGGCCTAGTCTGCCACTGTATTGCCAGCGTGGCAAATGTGCGCGTGGCGTGCGTTGCGCTGCCTCAAGGCAAGATTCTCCGTTTTATGCCGTGCCAAGGCCGGGCTGAACTGATAATATTGATTTTCAGAACATATACTTGCACAAGGTACATAGTCACCCATGGAAAGCCGCCTCAGCCGTCTGGAAGCCGTTCAAACCGTGTTGCTGGAGATCGGGCAGCGCTCGAGCACCTGCAGCGATATCAGCGAATTCCTGCAGGCGGTGCATGCGGCGCTGGGACGCATCATGTATGCGGCGAACTTTTACGTGGCGCTCAGCGACCATGACGACGGCCTCGTGCGCTTTCCGTATTTTGTCGATGAATTCGACGCCGCGCCCGACCCGGACGAGGGCGTGCGCCTGGCCAGCGCCGCGCAGTCGCCCACGGCGTGGGTCATCGTCAACCGCAAGCAGCTGGTGATGACGGCCGACGACGACGCCATGCGCGCCATCGGCGGCGGCGCCTGGGGCGGCGGCACGGCTGCCGAGCACTGGATCGGCTGTCCGCTGCTGGACCAGCAGCACCAGGTGCTGGGCGCCATCGTCATCCAGAGCTATGACGCGCAGCACCGCTTCAGCCTGGAAGACCAGGCCCTGTTCGCGCTGATCGCCACCCACGTGTCGAGCGCCCTGCAAGGCATGCAAAGTATGGACCGGCTGGAAAAGGCGGTGCAGGAGCGCACGGCCCTGCTGGCGCACGAGGTGGCCGAGCGGCGCCGCGCGGAAAACCTCCAGCATGCGCTGTATGAAATCGCCAACCTGTCGGCGCAGGCGGCCGACGCGACGACCCTGTATGCGCGCCTGCACGCCATCATCAGCGAGCTGGTGACGGCCAAGAATTTCCTGATCGCCCTGTACCACCCGGACAACAAGGACATCACGATCCCGTATTTCGTCGACGAGAAGGATGCGCAGGCGCCCGTGAAACGCTTTCATTACGGCATCGGCATGAGTTCGTACGTGCTGGCGCGGCGCAAGGCTTGCCTGCTCGATGCCAGCAGCTATGCGGCGCTGGTGGCCAGCGGCGAGATGGACGAGCCGCTGGGCAATGTCGGCATCGCCAGCTGGATGGGCGCGCCCATGCTGCTGGGCGAGCGCAAATATGGCGTGATCATCGTGCAAAGCTACGACGAATCCGTCGTGTATGGCCAGGCGGAACTGGATGTGCTGGCCTTCATGGCCAGCCACGTGGCCGTGGCGATGGCCCGTATCCAGGCCGACAGCGCCATGCGCCAGGCCAAGGAAGCGCTGGAAGAACAGAACGCGGCCCTGAACAGCGCCCTGAGCGCCTTGCAGGAAGCGCAGTCGGAACTGGTGCGCCAGGAAAAGCTGGCATCGCTGGGGCGCCTGGTGGCGGGCGTGGCGCATGAAATCAATACGCCGCTGGGCATCTGTGTGACGGCCACCAGCCACCTGGTGCAGGAATTGAAACTCACGCGCGAAGACCTGGAAGGCGGCCAGCTCGATGAAGACGGCTTGCGGCAATTCTTCGACATCATCGACCAGACCCTGCGCATCATGACGACGAACACGCAGCGCGCCGCGGCGCTGGTGCGCAGCTTCAAGCAGGTGGCCGTGGACCAGTCGTCGGACGAATTGCGCAGCTTTAACTTGCGCAAATACCTCGATGAAGTCCTGCTGTCCCTGCAGCCCAAACTCAAGGGCAAGCCGATCAAGGTGGAGATCGACTGCGCGCCCGAGGTGCAGCTGCGCAGCTATCCGGGCGCCGTCTCGCAGATCGTCACGAACATGGTGGTCAATTCACTGGTGCACGGCTTTGCCGAAGGCGAACCGGGCAAGATCAAGCTGTCCGCCAGGACGGCGGGCGACATGCTGGAACTTGACTACAGCGACGATGGCATGGGCATGGACAGCGCCACTCTGGCACAGCTGTTCGACCCCTTTTTCACGACGAAGCGGGGCTCGGGCGGCAGCGGACTCGGCGCGCATATCCTGTACAACCTGGTGACGGGACCGCTGGGAGGGACGGTGAAGGTGGTTAGTGCGCCGGGCATGGGATTGCATTACAAGATACGCTTCCCATTAGAACCACGTAGGTCGGATTAGCGCTTGCGCGTAATCCGACGCCGGCGGCCAAAAACGGCGGGCCGGAGACGCGGGCCTGAGAAAATACCGATGGCGGCGTTGCAGCTCCTTGCCGTACATGCGTACTGTCTGCGTCGCTGCGCCTTGCCCTCGACATTTTTCAGGCCCGCTTGGCCCGGAACGCCCATGTTGGGGGCTTGGGCCGAAGCGTATTTTTCTGGCGTGCGTATCGATTCGGGGGGCACTTGGCTCTTTGATGAACCGCATAATCTGGCGCCGTCGGCGGCGCCAACAATGTTGTCGGATTACGCGCAAGCGCTAATCCGACCTACTAGTCGGGGAAACGCTTGTTCAGTGCCAGCGCTTCATCCAGATTCGCAATCAACAACTCCACATACTGCGGATCGAGGTGGCTGCCGCTCACTTCGCGCAGGTAGCTGACCACGCGCTCCAGGGGCCAGGCGTCCTTGTAGCAGCGCTTGTGCATGAGGGCGTCGAAGACGTCGGCGACGGCGGCGATGCGTGCATATTTGTGAATGTTTTCGCCGACGAGACCTTGCGGGTAGCCGCTGCCGTCGAATTTTTCATGGTGCTGGTGGGCGATCACGGCGGCCGCCTTCAGCAGCGGGCGCTGCGAGCCGTCGAGGATGGACATGCCTACCGTCGGATGCTGCTTCATGATTTCCCATTCGGCCGCATCGAGCTTGCCCGGTTTGAGCAGCACGGCGTCGGGGGTGGAAATCTTGCCGATGTCGTGCATGGGCGCCGCGTGGCGCAGCACCATGGTTTCCTCTTCCGACATGCCGGACGCCTGCGCCAGCAGCTGGCACACTTCGGCCATGCGGCGCACGTGGTTGCCGCCTTCGTGCGAGCGCGATTCGACCACGTCGCCCAGGCGCAGGATCAGCTCGGCCTGGGTATCGGTGATTTCCTGCGTCAGCAGGATGTTGTCGAAGGCGATGGCCACGCCCGAGCAGAATACTTCCAGCAATTGCGCGTCGAGATCGGAGATTTCTTCCACACCTTTGAGTACCAGCAAGGACGCCTTGCCGCTGCTGTTCGGGAAATAGCCGACATAGGTGTCGCCATGCAGGCGCGAAATCTTGTTGCTCTTGGCGTCGTCCAGCTGCGACAGCAGGGACGGGCTGAGGATGCCGCCATCGGCTTCATGGTCGCCGATCTGCGCGAGGATTTCATAGTCTTGCTCGCCCGTGATGGCGCTGGCGCCGCGCAGGCGTAGCAGCATGCTCGTTTCCAGGCGCAGCAGGGCGACGACTTGCTGCAGCAGGCCGCTGGCGAAGTCGCGCAGGTTGCGCTGCTTGAAGATGTGCGCCGAGGCGGCGATGACGCGCTCAAGGCCTTCGCGGTAATGGAGCTGGGCCTGGCGCGCTTCTTCCACCTTCATGATGTCGCGGTAGGCGCGCAGGGCGGCAAAGGTGGTGGTGAACAGCTTGGTGCGGTCCAGTTCCGTCTTTTCCTTGTAGTCATTGATGTCGTAGTTGACGATCACCCGTTCTTCCGGCGCCTGTCCCGGCTGTCCCGTGCGCAGCACGATGCGCGTAAACTGGTTGCCCAGGTCTTCGCGCATCCAGCGCGCCACTTCCAGGCCGCTATCTTCGCGTTCCATCACCACGTCGAGGAAGACGAGCGCGATGCCTTCTTCGCGCGCCAGCACCTGCTTGGCTTCGGCGCCGCTGTACGCGTGCACGAAGCTCAGCGCGCGGCCTTCGAGGCGGAAACGGCTCAGCGTCAGTTTGGTGATGTCGTGGATGTCGGGTTCATCATCGACGAGCAGGACTTTCCAGGGAGGTAACTTGGGCGATGCTGAAGACAAAAATGACATAAGGGCAAGTTCCGCTAAAAGGCATAACTGACGCAATGCTGAGACGCCCGCGCCAGGAATTCCTGTGCGCCATGACCGGCGTTGCGCGTTTTTCGGGCGCATTTTGTCGATTGTAGACTGACAGCTAAGTATTAACAATAAGCAAGAACAATTGACTAAAATCATGCAACACACGTGCTAAAAAAGCACTTTAAATCCGTGCTGCCGACACTATCTATACTTTATCGCTTAGGCAACTATATTTTCAAGACAATACTTTGTTTTAATTAATATTGCTAATGAATCTGCAAAAAAGTGGCGGCCGGTCTTGTCAGAGTTGCCGTAGGAAAAGGTAACAAGGTATGAATTTCGCTTTGAACGGCGGCGCATGGGGGTATAGTGAATCGGATAAAAAGTGGCTCATGCGCCACCCATATTTTTCCTGAAAGGATTACATCATGAAAAAGAAGACAACGCGCGCCCTGATCGCCGGCCTGGCCTTGCTGGCCAGCAGCGCGGCCTGGGCAGGAACCGAAGTGCATTTCAGCAAACCGGATCAATTCACGGATGTGCCGTTCGACCCGCACGAACGGGAAGACGTACTGAAGGAGCTGACCCGGCATTTCGAGAAGCTGGGTACGGCGCTGCCGCCCGGGCGGACCTTGAAAATCGACGTCACGGATGTGGACCTGGCGGGACGTGAAAATCCTTCCCTGCGTGCCGGCCATGATATCCGCGTCATGAATGGCCGGGTCGACTGGCCGCGCATGCGCCTGCAGTATGTGCTGGAACAGGATGGCAAGGTCATCAGCAGCGGCAATGCGGCCCTGTCCGATATGTCATACCTGAGCCGCATCAATCCTTACTTCAGCAATGAAAAGTTGCGCTATGAAAAGCTGATGATCGATGACTGGTTTTCCGATACCTTTGGCGTCAAGGTGAAGCGCCACGCGCGCAAGTAGTGAGCAAGTAGTAAATCAGCGCAGGTAAGCGCCTTCGATGCGCGCCAGCTCGCCGTTCTGCCGCATGGCGAGCAGGGCGGCATTCATCCTCTCGATGAAATCGGCCTTGTAGGCGGGCGTGTTGCGCGCGCTGTAGGCGATGTAGGTGGCTTCGGACGACAATTCCAGCACTTCGCGCAATTGAAAGCCGTAGCCGGCCAGTTCCTCTTGAAGCTGGCGCGCCGTGTGGCGTGCCGCGCCGCGGTCGCTGGCGTAGCAATCGATGCGTCGCAGGGCCAGTTTCTTCAGGTTCGCTTCATTCCCCTTGGCCGCTTCCAGGCGCAGCAGCCCCTGGCGGGCTGGCGCCATCAACTTTTCCGACAGCAAAAAACCCGTGTTGACGCCGATGGTCAGGCCCGCAAAGTCGGACGGGAAGTGCGTGCGCGGCGTGCGCATGATGGCGTCATGGCAAAACAGCACCACCGATTCGCGGTGCAGCACGGCCGAATATGGTTGCACGTACGAGCGTTCCGTCTTGCGTCCGGGCGGAAACAGGCCGAAAACCTGGCCTTTTTCCAGCGCGTCGAGCCCCCGTTTCCAGGGGCGCGGCTGCAATTCCAGCCGGTAGCCGGGCATCGTGCCCGCCGCCTGGCGCAGGATGTCGATATACATGCCCTTGAAGACACCGTTTTCCACATAGCTGTACGGCGCGTAGTCATCGTCGCCGTACAGCGTGACGGTTCGCGGCGCGGCCAGGGCGCATGGCAAGACGCCCAGCAACGCCAGGGCCAGGCACAGTCTTGCCGTTATTGCTGATTGCATGCCGCTCCAGAATTAATTATCTTCCTGGCAAGGATACAGCATGGCGGCATCGAGCTGCTGTCAATCGATCCAGTTCACCTGCGGGAACTTGCTGCCGAACTCTTCCGGCATGGGCACGACCTGGCTGCGCTTGTAGTTGAAGAAGACAAAGCCGGACTTTGCCATCGCGATCAGGGTGTTGTCGCGCGGGCGCGTGATGCGGAAGGTGATGTCGCCGCCATACTTGTTGAAATCCATGACGCCCACTTCGAACAGCAGCTGGTCGCGCGCATGGGCTTCGGCGCGGTAGGTGGTGGCCAGGTCGGTGACGATGATGCCGGTGCCGTCCGCTTCGATGTCGCGCACGCCATATTCGAACAGGAAGCGGGCGCGCGCCTCGGAAATCATGGAAATCATGGAATCGTTGCCGAGATGGTTGCCGGCATTGATGTCCGTCGTGCGTACCGTCAGTTGCGAGGAATAGCAGTACTGGTCTTCGGGAAATTCAAGTTTCAAACGGGCCATGGTGTTCTCTTGGGCTGGTGCGCAGGGCGCGGCGGAAAAACCAATTTTAGCCGGTTCCCCGCGCCCCGTCGAAAAACGCGGCCTCAGGCGTGCGTCGCCATGACTGCTTGCACATGCTCATTGGCCCACCTCATTGGCCCATCTTTTTGCGTACGCTTATTTACGTACAATCTTGTACACCTTGCCCGTGCCGCTCAGCATGTACAGCTCGTTTTGCGCATTCTGGCCGAACGACAGGATGTTGCCCACATTCGTGATGCCCCAGTCTTTTACGGCCGATGCCGTGCCATTGCTGTAGCTGAAACTCTTCAGCCAGGCGCTGCAGTAATCCGAATACAGGTATTGCCCCGCCAGTTCCGGCAAGGCCGTGCCCCGGTACACATAGCCGCCCGTGATCGAACAGCCGTTGGCTGCATTGTTGCCGTATTCGATGGCAGGTAGAACCAGCCCCGCCTGGTTGCAACTGGTGCTGTTGTAGCACTGCGTGCCTTCCATGATGTTCCAGCCATAGTTGTTGCCCGCCTGGCCCACGGGACGCACGTCGACTTCTTCCAGGTTGGCCTGGCCCACATCGGCGATATACAGCAACTGGGCTGGCAGGTCGAAGGCGTAGCGCCACGGGTTGCGCAAGCCGTAGGCCCAGATTTCAGGGCGCCCGCCTGCTGTGGCAAACGGGTTGCCGGGCGGAATGGCGTACGGCTGGGCGGCGCTGCTGGCGCTGACGTCCAGGCGCAGCAGCTTGCCCAGCAGGACATTCGTGTTTTGCGCGTTGCGTGGCGGGTCGCCCGCGCCGCCGCCATCGCCCGTGCCCGCATACAGATAGCCGTCCGGCCCAAAGCTGAGCAGGCCGCCATAATGGTTGCTGAACGTGGGGTGGGGGATCGTCAGGATGGTCAGCGCTGACAGGGGATCGGCCATGTTGGCGTTGCCGGCCGACACCTGCCGGCGCTCGATGACGATATCGCCAGCCAGGTTGGTGTAATACAGGAAGAAATAGCCATTGCTGGCGTATTGCGGATGGAAGGCCATCGACAGCAAACCCCGCTCGCCGCTGGTGGTGGTGAGCGTACTGATGTCGAGGAAGGGCGTGGCCAGCAGAGTGCCGTTCTGCACTACGCGGATGCGGCCGGCCCGTTCGAGGATGAACAAACGGCTGTCGCCGGGCGGCGCCGTAAGGAAGATGGGCACGCTCAAGCCGCTGGCCACCTCCTGCAGGCCCAGGGTCAGCGTCGTGGCCGCCGCATACAGGACGCTGGCGCTGGCCGTCGCCCCCGCATTGACTTGCACCTGCTGCGTGACGGGCGTGGGCGCCAGCGGTCCCGTGCCTTGCGTCACGCTGGCGGCGTTGAGCGTATAGGCGCCGGGCGCCAGATCCGTGAGCGTGGCGCTCGCCGTCAATGTCTTGCTGTAGGACGCAGGTCCCGTCACCGTGACGGCACCGGCCACGCCGGCCGGCAAGCCGCCGATGCTGACCGTCAGGCTGCCGGTGGTGGGGCCAGGCGCGGGATCGTCGTCGCCACCGCCGCCACAGCCGGCCAGCAGGGCCAAACAGCATGCCAGCAGCAGGGCCAGCCAAGGCCGGGGAAAGCGGGAAAGGATATGGCGCATGTCGGTCTCCTGCGGGAACGGCGCAACGGCGGCTCAATCGGGGAGCCTGTGCCAAGAATGCGCGTCTTTGTGCCTGTAGGTTTGCGTTGGCGCAAACGTGCGGCGCCATCGGACAAATGCGCCGCGTTTTCAGACAAGCGCGTGGCCAGCCGCGCCATCGCGCCCGCCGGCGCCCGATAATGGCGCATCTGAAACCGAGCAGGAATGACACACATGAAAACCAAAGCCGCGATTGCCTGGAAGGCGGGCGCCCCGCTGACCATCGAAGAAGTCGACCTGGCCGGCCCGCGCGCCGGCGAAGTGCTGGTCGAACTGAAAGCCACGGGCATTTGCCATACCGATTACTACACCTTGTCCGGCGCCGATCCGGAAGGCATCTTCCCTGCCATCCTCGGCCATGAAGGCGCCGGCGTCGTCGTCGACGTGGGCCCGGGCGTGACGACCCTGAAAAAGGACGACCACGTCATCCCGCTGTACACGCCGGAATGCCGCCAGTGCAAGTTCTGCCTGTCGCAAAAGACGAATCTGTGCCAGGCCATCCGTTCCACGCAAGGCCGCGGTCTGATGCCGGACGCGACCAGCCGCTTCTCGCTCAATGGCCAGCCCCTGTTCCATTACATGGGCACGTCCACGTTCTCGAACTACATCGTCGTGCCGGAAATCGCCTTGGCGAAGATCCGCGAAGACGCGCCGTTCGACAAGGTGTGCTACATCGGCTGCGGCGTGACGACGGGCGTGGGCGCCGTCTTGTTCTCTGCCAAGGTGGAAGCGGGTGCCAACGTGGCCGTGTTCGGCCTGGGCGGCATCGGCCTGAACGTGATCCAGGCGGCGAAAATGGTCGGTGCCGACAAGATCATCGGTATCGACATCAACCCGGCGCGCCAGGCCATCGCGCGCAAGTTCGGCATGACGCATTTCATCAACCCGAACGAAGTGGAAAACGTCGTCGACGCCATCGTGCAGCTGACGGACGGCGGCGCCGATTATTCGTTCGAATGCGTGGGCAACACGACCTTGATGCGCCAGGCGCTCGAGTGCACGCACAAGGGCTGGGGAAAATCGTTCATCATCGGCGTGGCGGCGGCGGGCCAGGAAATTTCCACCCGTCCATTCCAGCTGGTAACGGGGCGCGAATGGCGCGGTTCGGCCTTCGGCGGCGCGCGGGGACGCACGGACGTGCCGAAGATCGTCGACTGGTATATGGAAGGCAAGCTCAATATCGACGACCTGATCACGCACCGTTTGCCGCTCGAACGCATCAATGAGGGCTTCGACCTGATGAAGAGCGGCGAATCGATCCGTTCCGTCGTGTTGTATTAATTTTATTTGACTGTACTCATTGCGCAACACTTGACGGACGGGGCAGGACGGCACGCTGTACTTCGCCGTCTGCCCCTGCTAGTGTGAAGACATCACCGCCTTGCTTTGGGAGCCGTTCATGTTTGCCACTGCCTATCTCGCGACCTTGCGCCGCATGCTGCCCGTCTTCCTCGGCGCGGCCCTGTCTTCCCTGCTGGCCTTGTGGTGGAGCAATGCCGCCAGCCTTGCCACGCCCGCCATCTGGCTGGCGCTGCTGGCGACGTATCTGCTGTGCGCACTCCTGTTTACACCGCTGGCCCTGCAGAGCCGCCAGCTGGCCACGCGCCACGTGCGTCACGGCAAGCCGCGCTGACCTGCTAGCGCGCCGTGCTGGAAAAGCGCTCGCGATAGTCGCGCGGCGTGATGGCGAGTTTCTTTTGGAATAGGCGGCGCAGCCTGTCCTCGCTATGCAAGCCCGCCTGCACGGCCACCTGTTTTAAGGAAGATACATTGTCTTCCAGCAAACGGCGCGCCACTTCGAAGCGGGCCGTGTCGATGAATTCCGTGGGGCTGGTCCCCGTTTCGCGCTGGAACACGCGCGTAAAATTGCGTTCGCTCATGGCTAGCCTGGCCGCCAGCAGCGGCACGGTGAGTTCTTCGGCAAGATGCTCCATGATCCAGCCCTGCAACTGGCGGATGGTCGGATGCGTCGTCATCTGGCTCGACAGGTGCACGGAAAACTGCGACTGGCCGCCGGGCCGCTTCAAATACACGACCAGGTCACGCGCCACTTCCAGCGCGATATCGCGGCTGAAATCGTCTTCCACCAGGGCCAGCGCCAGGTCGATGCCGGCCGTCACGCCGGCCGACGTCCAGAATTTCCCTTCCCGCACGAAAATCGCATCGGCATTGACCTGTATCAATGGATAGCGCTGGCGCAGGCTGTCCACGGCGCTCCAGTGCGTGGCGGCGCTTTTGCCGTCGAGCACACCGGCTTCGGCCAGGAAAAAGCAGCCCGTACACAGGGCCGCCAGGGTATCGATGCGCGGCGCCGCTTCGGCCACCCAGGCGGCGAGCGCGGGGATGTCCTGCAAGACTTGCTCGACGTGATGGCAGCCGACGATGACGGCCAGGTCGGGCAGGCGGCTGGCGTCGAGCGCCTTGCTCGCGTGCAGCGACATCAGCGTGTCCGATTCGACCGAGCCGATGGCCGTCGAGGCGATGCGCACGTCGTAACCTCCGGGCAGCTTGCGCAGGCGCAAATGGGTGTTGGCGTAATCAAACACCTTCATGGCGCCGATGGCTTCGAGCGCCTTGAAGCCGGGATAGACGATGATGTCGACTGTGCGCAGGGGAAATTCTTTGGGGCTTTGCTTGATCATGCGATATGCGCGAGGGGGATAAATACTGCCATAATGCAACAACAGCGATGGCGTAGGTTAGCATGAAATAATCGGCGCGCCCGCTGGCTCCCCACCGATCGGATTCCTGAATATCGTGCGCTTACTCCACATTTTTGCCGCCCTGACATTGTTGCTGGGCTCATCCCTTGCCCACGCGGTCACGCTCAACTTCAATGGCGGCGCCGTCAGCGGCTGCGGCCTGAGCCAGGACGGTTTGCAATACACGTGCGCCTCGCTGGCGCTCGGTTCTACCGACGTCATCGTCATCGGCAGCGCGTATGGCGTGACAGTCAACAGTTCCTTGTCGATGAGCTACAACCAGGGCTTGACGATGAGCGGCAATGCCGCGCTGACGGTCAAGGGCAATCTCGACATCAAGGACATCAATCCGCCGAACCTGAAGGTGACGGGTGGAAACCTGACAGCCGAGGGTGGCACTTTCTTCCTGGGCGCGCAGGAACAGACTATCACGGCAAACGTTTCCGCCACGACCATCAAGATGGGCTCGAACAACGTCACGGTGACGGGCAGGATCAGCGCCAAGGGTCCGGTGGAAATCGCCTCGGGTTCGCTCATCAACGGGCCCATCAGCGGCACCATCGTCAATATCCTGGCCGCCAATACCCGCATCCAGGGCGATATCACGGCAACCACTTCGCTGACCATCGGTTCCGGCAGCCAGGTGACGGGCAACCTGAAATCGCCGACGATCGACTTGAAGGCGTCCGGCCTGCTCGTCACGGGCGACGTGGAAGCCAGCAATTCCTTGTCGATCGCCTCGGGCAACGGCATCAAGGGCAATGTGGACGCCGGCGAGGTAACGCTCGACTCGTCCAACGCCTATATCACGGGCAATGCCAAGGTCGACCACATCACCCTGGGCTGGCAGGGCCGGGTGCAGCAAACCATCACCTGCAAAACCTATACACCGTCGTATCCGTGCAGCTGCGTGACGAACAACAGCGGCTGGGCTTTCAATGAACCGATGGGTCCGAAGTGCGGGCCGGGTACGCAGGCGGGGCCCCACCATTTCCAGATCGAGCATTCGGGCAATGCCCTGACGTGCGCGCCGCAGACGGTGACGGTGACGGCATGCGCGGATGCCGCCTGCAGCGCCAAGTACACGAACGGCGTGAATGTCACTGTCAGCCCTGGTGGCACGGCGACGCAGATAGGCAACACCGGCGTGGCGACGGCCAGCGTGCGCCAGTACACGGCCGGCACGGCCACCCTGAGCCTGACGAGCGTGCCCGGCACCACGGGCGCGCTCGTATGCAAGCGTGCTTCGGACAACAGCAGCAGCTGCGACATGAGCTTTGCGGCGACAGGCTTGACGGTCACTCCCGTCAATCATGTTTCTGCCAAGCTGCAATCGTTCAGTATCAGCGCCGTGCAGGCGCCCCCCAGTTCGACCCCGCAAGCTTGCGTGCCCCTGTTCAAAAGTACCAGCAAGAACCTGAATCTCGCTTGCAGCTATGGCAATCCCGCCAGCGGCACCCTGCCTGTTTTCGTGCAGGGAACCGGGGCGCTCGTGCCACTGGCATCGAACAGCACCAGCGCCTGCGGCACGGCGGGCGCGAACGTCAACCTGGCGTTCAACGACCAGGGCGTCGCCACCGCCATCATGTCGTATGCGGACGTGGGACAGCTGAATTTGAAGGCCACCTATACGGGGTCGGCCACAACCGGCGACGCCGGCTTGAGCATGACGGGCAGTGGCAAGGTTACCGTCGTGCCGGCCTCGTTCAGCGTCGTTGCCATCGCCAACCCCCAGCGCGCGGGCGCGCCTGTGGCGGTCAGCATGAGTGTGCTCAATAGTGTGGGCGCCGTGACGCCGAACTTCGGCAATGAAAAGCCGGCGGAGACGGTGCTGCCTTCGCTGTCCAGCCTGGTCAAGCCGACGACCAGCGAGATCGCCGCGCCGGACACACCAGCCAAGCCGGCCATGCAGGGTGGCGTGGTCTTCACGAATGGCAGCGTTGTCAGCAGCGACATGAACTGGCCGGAAGTGGGCACCATCACCATCGCTTTCAATCTGGCCAACCCCAACGGCTACCTGGATGCCAACCTTGCTGTGCCGGCCTTGCCCAAGGCTTCGGGCGTGAGCGGGGAGGTGCAGTTTATCCCGCACCACTTCATTACGGAACTGGTGAAAACCGGCGCTCCCGCCGGCATCGCCACGCCGTGCGCCGCACCGCTCACCTGCGCCAACGACGGGGAAAAAGGCCGCTACGCTTACTCGGGGCAGGCGATAGGCATGCGTGTGACGGCGCGCGCCCTGGGCGGGACGCCGACCAAAAACTATGACGACCGCGTCCCGAGCGTCCTGGCGCCCGTGCTGCTCGAAGGCCTCGATGCGGCCACGGGCACGATTTCCTTTCCGCCGAGTACCCCCGATGGCAGCAGCCGGCTTACCGATGGCAAGAAGGCGCAGACCACCATCACCGGCGTGGCGCCCGCGAAATTCACCCTCGGCGTTGCCCTTCCCATGGTCGCCTACCGTTTTCCGGGCAAGGCCGGCGTGCCGCTGAAGGTGGCGCCTACCGACGTGCGCTTGCGCGCCAGCAGCACCTATCCCGGCGGCGCCGTCGTCAGCTCAAGCTCGGCATTGATACAGAACGAGGCACGGATGACCGTGCTGTCGGGGCAATGGATGGTGCCCCACGGCTATGGCTCCGAATTGCTGCCAGTCAGGCTGGCCGTGCAAGTCCAGTACTGGAACGGCACGAAATGGGTCACGAATCTGCTTGACAACGTCAGTGCCTTGAACAAGTCGGACGTGTTGTTTGTCAATTGCAAGAAAACGCTGGACTGCGGCAAGCTGGCCGTTGATGACCGGATATACACCGTCACGCAAGGCGCACTGCCGCAAACCAATCTCCTGACCTTGCTGGCGCCCGGCGCCGGCAAGGCCGGCAGCGTGGATGTTTCCGTGGGCAGCCATCCCTACCTGGCCAGCACCGTCGGCACCGTCGTCTTCGGTGTCTTCAAATCGGGTCCCGTGATTTACCTGCGCGAGATGTATTGAGCCTGGACCAAGGGCGGGGGCAGAAAAGAGGAAAAACCAGTAACATGCCTGGCTGTGGCATTCCCCCCAACCTCAGACTGGAGTTTTCTATGAGCACAACTTCGCAGTGGATCGATATCGCCGGCCCGGACGGCAGCTTCCAGGCTTACCTGGCCGTGCCGCACGTGGGCAAGGGTCCCGCCATCATCCTGTTGCAGGAAATTTTCGGCGTCAACGAGCACATCCGCGCCGTGGCCGACCAGTATGCGGCCGATGGCTACGTGGTGCTGGTGCCGGACCTGTTCTGGCGCGCCGGCGCGCACATCGAGCTGGGCTATGACGCGGACGGCTGGAAGCGCGCCGTCGAGCTGATGCAGGCCACCGACAATCCGCAGGCCGACGCCGATATCGCCGCCACCATCGCCGCCCTGCGCGCGCGTCCGGAAGTGACGGGCAAGCTCGCTTCGGTCGGCTACTGCTTCGGCGGCCGGCTGTCGTATCAGGCGGCCGCGGCCGGCCTGGTTGATGCGGCCATCGCCTATTACGGCGGCGGCATCCAGAACAAGCTGGACCTGGCCGACCGGATCAAGGTGCCGCTGCTCATGCATTTCGGCGGCCAGGATAGCCATATTCCGCCGGAAGCCGTGCAAAAGATCGCCGAGCGCTTCGAAGACCGCCAAGACGTGGAAATCCATATCTACCCGGGCGCCGAGCACGGTTTCAACTGCACCCACCGCGACAGCTATCAGCAGCGCTCCGCCGCCCAGGCGCATGGCAATTCCCTGATTTTCTTGGCGGAAAATCTGTAAGACTGCCTCGCCAGCCAGGCCAGCCGTTATTTTCCGCCCAGCAGCAACGCTGCATGGGCGTTAAAATAGCGGCTGTGCCGGGCAACTCCGGCCGGCCGGGCACGGCGCCCGGCAAACCTGGATGAGGAACCGAATTAAAGATGGCCCAAGTAATTGTTTCTGTAACATTGGCGGCAAGCGCCGAACGCGTGTGGGATTTTATCGGCGGCTTCCAGTCGCTGGCTGAATGGTCGAGCTCGATCAAGACCAGCTTGTCCGAGCACGGCGGCCGCGTACGCCGCCTGAAAACCACGGACGGCGCCATCATCGCCGAACGGCTGCAAAGCTACAGCGAAGCGGACAAGAGCTACAGCTACACCATCGTCTCGGGCCCGATCCCCGTCAAGAACTACCGTTCCACCCTGCGCGTCACGGGCGAGCCAGGCGCGAACGAGTGCGTGGCCGAATGGTCGAGCGAATTCGACGCGGCCGAAGGCGTGGAAGAGGTCATGGTCGGCGCGTTTCAGCATCTGTATGAAACGGCGTTCGTCGACCTGAAACGCATCATGGCAATCTGAAGCCGCGTATCCGGCATTCCCACCGGCGCTAACAATGTTGTCGGATTACGCGGCTGTGCCGCTAATCCGACCTACGGGATTGTGGCCGGCACGCTTGTAAAAACACCGGCACAGGCCGGTGTTTTTCATGATGCCTAGCGCTTGACCTTCCCAAACGCTTCGCCCTTGTTCCACACCGGCAAATTCTTGTCGTTCGCCACTTCATAGCCGAGGTTCAATGTAAATTGCGCCTGCTGCACCATGCCCGACAAGTCCCACGACGGGTTGTACTCATCGGTGACCTGGTGGTAGTCCTTTTTAAATGCGACCAGGCGCTCGCCCGACGCTTTCGGCTCCTGGACGAAGTCGAACGAGCCGTCGCCGGAAAACACTGCCGAACCCACGTTGAAGGCGGGTACGCCAGCCTTGGCGAAGGCAAAATGGTCGGCCCGGTAAAACGCGCCGGACAGGTCGGGGATCGTGGGCGCCAGACGCAGGCCCATGCGCTTGGCGACCTTGGCGGCGCTCGTGTACAGGCTGCTGCGTTCGGCGCCGGCCACGCCGATGTCGTGCGTCTTGCCGACAAAATTCATGCTGTCGAGGTTCAGGTCGGCGGCTGTCTTGGCCAGCGGCCACAGGGGCGCGCGCGTGTAGGCCGTGCTGCCCAGCATGCCCGTTTCTTCGCCGGCCGGCCACAGGAAGATCTGCGTGCGGCGCGCCGGCTGTTTCACGGCCACTTGCGCCATGGCCAGCAAGGCCGCCGCGCCCGACGCATTGTCGATGGCGCCGTTGTAGATATGGTCGCTTTGCCCGGCGCGCTGGCTGCCTTCGTCATCCTTGCCCAAGTGGTCCCAGTGGGCCGAGTAAATGACGGCCTCGTCCTTCAATTTCGGGTCCGTGCCCGGCACGATGCCGGCCACATTGAATTGCTCGATGCTGCGCACCTGGCTGTCGAGTTGCACCTTGACCGTGGCGTTCAGGGCCACGGGGCGGAACGCGCGCGTTTCCGCCTGCGCGCGCAAGGCGTCCAGGTCCTGTCCGCTCGCCTGGAACAGCGTGCGCGCCATGTCTTCCTGCAGCCAGCCTTCCATCGCATTGCCCGCACCGGCCAGGTTGAAGCGTTCATGGCCGAAACCGTTGGCCGGCACCGACCACGGATACGAAGCCGATGCGGTCGTGTGTATCAGCAGCACGCCGGCGGCGCCCTGGCGCAGCGCTTCCTCGTACTTGTAGACCCAGCGGCCGTAATAGGTCAGCGACTTGCCGGCGAAGCGCTGCGGTTCGGCGCTTGTGGGTTGCGGGTCGTTGACCATCATGATGACGAGCTTGCCCTTCAGGTCGACGCCCTTGAAATCGTCCCAGTTTTCTTCTGGCGCGCGGATGCCGTAGCCGGCGAACACGACGGGCGCGTCGAACGCCACTGTCTGCTGGCCATTTGCCGCGCCAAAGACGATGTCCTTGCCGAAGGCGGGAGACAAGGTCTTGCCGCCCGCGCTGAACGTGACTTTGCTGGATGGCAAGGCCTTGCTGCCGACGATGGTCAGCGCCTGGCGGTACGTGCCATCCTTCAACGGCTGCAGGCCGGCCACGGCCGCCTGCGTTTCCAGGTAACGCACGGCCAGGTCGCCGCCGCGCTGGCCCGTGCCGCGTCCTTCCAGTAAATCGTCGGCCAGGAAGGACAGATGGGCGCGCAGGGGCGCTTCGGCCACGAGCGGTTGGGCGAGGGCGGCCGTGCTGAACAGGCTGGCGGCGAGGACGAAGGGAAAGCGCATGACAACTCCAAAAGTGAATACGGGAAAGCAAAGCAGCGACAATCTTACTCTACCGCAATGCCCTGGCGTAGCGCGCGGCGTGCGCGGGCCAATTGCGGCCACAATGGCTGCTGGTCCACCGACAAGGAGCGTTCCATGACTGCCACGAACTTGCAATCCAGTAATACCCTGCGTACCGCCGACGGCACATTGATCCACTACAAGGACTGGGGCAGCGGCCCGCCCGTCGTCTTCAGCCACGGCTGGCCATTGTCGTCCGACGCGTGGGAAGACCAGATGTTTTATCTGGCCTCGCGCGGCTACCGCGTCATCGCGCACGACCGGCGCGGCCATGGCCGCTCGAGCCAGCCGTTCGACGGCAACGACATGGATACCTATGCCGACGATCTGGCCGCCCTGATCGACGCGCTGGATTTGACGGGCGCCACCCTCGTCGGCCACTCGACGGGCGGCGGCGAAGTGGCGCGCTACATCGGCCGCCATGGCACCGGGCGCCTGGCCGGCGCCGTGCTCGTGGGCGCCGTGCCGCCGCTGATGCTGCAAACCACGGAAAACCCGCTGGGCTTGCCCCTGTCCACATTTGACGCCATCCGCGCCGGCGTGCAGGCCGACCGTAGCCAGTTTTTCCAGGATTTGAGCGAGGCCTTCTATGGCTACAACCGGCCCGATGCGAAGCCGTCGCAGGGCGTGCGCGACGGTTTCTGGCGGCAAGGCATGCAGGCGGGCATGCCGGCATCCTACCTGTGCATCAAGCAATTTTCCGAGACGGATTTTACGGCTGACCTGGCCAAATTCGACGTGCCGACCCTGGTGATCCATGGCGACGATGACCAGATCGTGCCGATTGCCGCCTCGGCGCGGCGCACTGCCGAACTCATCATCGGCAGCAAGCTGCTCGTGTATGCGGGCGCGCCGCACGGCCTGGCGACGACGCACAAGGACCGGCTGAACGAGGACTTGCTGGAATTTTTGCGCCACTCAGTCGATGCGGCAAGCAATATCGAGGCGCATCTGTAAAGTAGTCGAATCTATTGCAAAACATATAATATTGCTTGGTTTTTGCACCAATTGCGTGCGGATCGCCGATTTTTCTGCGTTTTAGACTGCAAAAAATGGCGTTCTGCCGCCCCGTTCCACCCGGTAAGGTCCAGTAAAGAGTAAACTAGCGGATACACTCTTTCGCATTGGGCGATTCGAGCGAACTTGTGAGTGATTTCATGTCTGATACACCAATTTCCTTATTTTCCGACCTTAACCTGAGCGAGCCGCTGATTCGCGCGCTCAAGGATGTCGGTTACGAAACACCGTCGCCTATCCAGGCGGCCACGATTCCATTATTGCTCGCGAACCGCGACGTGCTGGGCCAGGCGCAAACGGGCACGGGTAAAACCGCTGCCTTCGCCTTGCCGATCCTGTCGCGCATCGATCTGAAACAAAGCTCACCCCAAGCCCTGGTCCTGGCACCGACGCGCGAACTGGCCATCCAGGTCGCCGAAGCGTTCCAGGTGTACGCCGCCCACATCCCCGGCTTCCACGTGCTGCCGATCTACGGCGGCCAAAGCTACGGCCCGCAGCTGTCGGCCCTGCGCCGCGGCGTGCACGTCATCGTCGGCACCCCAGGCCGCGTCATCGATCACTTGGACAAGGGTTCGCTCGACCTGTCCAAGCTGAAAACCCTGGTGCTCGACGAAGCCGATGAAATGCTGCGCATGGGCTTTATCGACGACGTCGAACGTATCTTGAAAGAAACCCCGGAAGGCCATCAAACGGCGTTGTTCTCGGCCACCATGCCTTCCGTCATCAAGCGCATCGCCACGACCTATCTGGTGAACCCGGCCGAAGTGACGGTCGCCGCCAAGACGGGCACGGCCGACAACATCCGCCAGCGCTACTGGCTGGTGTCGGGCATGCACAAGCTCGACGCGCTGACCCGCATCCTGGAAGCGGAAGCGTTTGACGGCATGATCATCTTCGCCCGCACCAAGCTGGGTACGGAAGAGCTGGCCGGCAAGCTGCAAGCCCGTGGCTTCTCGGCTGCCGCCATCAACGGCGACATCCAGCAAGCCCAGCGCGAGCGCACGATCCAGCAGTTGAAAGACGGCAAGATCGACATCCTCGTGGCAACCGACGTGGCCGCCCGCGGCCTGGACGTCGAGCGCATCAGCCACGTCGTCAACTACGACGTGCCGCACGATCCGGAAAGCTATACCCACCGCATCGGCCGCACGGGCCGCGCCGGCCGCAGCGGCGAAGCGATTTTGTTCATCACCCCGCGTGAAAAGAACTTGTTGAAAGCCATCGAACGCTCGACCCGCCAGCCGATCGGCATGCTGGAACTGCCAACGATCCAGGCCGTCAACGACGTGCGTATCGCCAAGTTCAAGGAACAGATCAGCGAAACCCTGGCCCTGGGCGAACTGGAACAGTTCCAGTCGCTGATTGAGGATTTCGAACGCGAGCAAAACATTCCCGCCATCGAAATCGCCGCTGCCCTGGCGAAGATG
Organism: Janthinobacterium sp. HH104; assembly: GCF_001758715.1. Lineage (NCBI taxonomy): Bacteria > Pseudomonadati > Pseudomonadota > Betaproteobacteria > Burkholderiales > Oxalobacteraceae > Janthinobacterium > Janthinobacterium sp. HH104. The sequence continues at coordinate 225,112 of NZ_LRIB01000054.1, forward strand.
GCGCGTGGCAATACGCCGCTGCTGCTGGACAAGAACAAGGCGCGCGAGCAAGCCACGTGGCAAGACGACCGTCCAGTGCGTCAGGATCGTTTCGAACGCAACGACCGTCCGGAACGGGGCGACCGCTTCGACCGTAACGAGCGCAGCGAACGCCCGGCCTTCCCGAAAAAGGAACGCATCCAGCGTCCAGCCGACGCCGGCATGCAGACCTTCCGCATTGAAGTCGGTCATCAGCATGGCGTGAAACCAGGCAATATCGTGGGTGCCATCGCCAACGAAGCGGGCATCGATTCGAAAAACATCGGCCGCATCGAAATCTATGACGACTACAGCGTCCTGGACTTGCCGGACAGCATGCCGAAAGAATTGCTGGACCAGCTGAAAACCGTGTGGGTCGCGGGCCAGCAGCTGCGCATCAGCCGCGACGGCGACGCGCCGGACCTGGCGCCGCCAGCCGCGCCGCGCAAGCCGTTCGCCGCCAAGTCCGCGCCAGCGTTCAAGGATGCGCCAGCGGACGCGGGCGACGCAGCCCCTGCGCCGCGCGCGCCGAAGAAGGAACGCCCACGTCCAGGCGTGACGGCTTACCGCATCGAAGTGGGCCGCGAACACGCCGTGACGCCAAGCAACATCGTCGGCGCCATCGCCAACGAAGCGAACCTGGAAGCCAAGCATATCGGCCGCATCGATATCTTTGACAACTACAGCGTGCTGGACCTGCCGGAAGGCATGCCGCCGGAAATCCTCGACCACCTGAAATCGGTCGTGGTCTCGGGCCAGAAGCTGCGCATCAGCCTGGACGATGGCACGACGGAGCGCAAGCCTGCGCCACCGCGTCCGAAGTCGCCTCCCCGTAAGACCTACAAGTAAGCCATCCCCACGGGCGCTTCGGCGCCTGTGTCGCGGATTGGAGACACATCCCCCACTGGCGCATTCGCGCCAGTTTTTATTTTCCCTCAAGAAATGAATATTGTTGCCGCGTTATGGTTGGCGGCAGTCGTCGCCACGTGCCGGCCATTGCACCAGTTCCCTTGCGCCTTTTTATCGGCGCATACGCCGTATTTATTGCCTGCTTCGCCAATAAATAATTTTTTATTAATTATTGTCTCTGCGCGCAATTTGAATTTTACATTCAATAAAATCAATCAAGTTGAATCAAAGTAAATTCTAAAACATAAATGAATTAGCTTTTATTAAATTGTTTGATCAGTGTCACTGTCGCCGAGGCGATATATCATGGGTGCTTGATGTGGTATATTGTTTTTATGATTTTGTTATGCTAGTTGAAAAAAAATAGAGGAGCGACGATGCGGGTCAATACGCCTATCACGCAAAATGAATACGTATTAAATGAAGGCATGACGATTGTTTCCACGACGGATTTACAAGGAAACATCAATTACGCCAATCAGTATTTCATTGAAGTCAGCGGTTTTTCAGAAATAGAACTGCTGGGTGCGCCACAGAATATTCTGCGTCATCCCGATATGCCGGCCGAAGCGTTTGCCGACCTGTGGGATACCATCAAGACCGGCATGCCATGGACCGGCATGGTCAAGAACCGCTGCAAGAATGGCGATTTCTACTGGGTCTTCGCCAATATCACGCCCGTCATCGAAAACGGCCGCCCGATCGGTTATATGTCCGTGCGCACCAAGCCCACGCGCGAGCAGATCAACGAAGCGGCAGCCCTGTATAAAAGTTTTAAAGACGGTAATAGCGCCAAGCTGGCGATCCGCAATGGCCGCGTCGTGCGCCAGGGCTTGGCCGCCAAGCTGGCCGAGTGGCGCAAGCTGAGCCTGTCGCAAGACCTGGCCCTGCATTGCATCGTCTTTGGCGTGGTGCTGGCCATTCTCGGCTGCGCCGTGTGGAATATCGATGGCGACACGAGCACGGCCACGCGCAGCTGGCTCAGCGGCGCTGCCGCCGCGGCCGTGGCGCTGATGCTGTATTTCTGGGCCCATTTGCACAATTCCCTCGTCGCGCCGCTGGGCGAGGCCATCACGGTGGCGCGCAAGATGGCTGGCGGCGACTTGACGGGCGTCATCGACAAAGTGCGCGACGACGACATGGGCCAATTGATGGCGGCCTTGCGCCAGACGAATATCAACCTGCACAGCATCATCGGCGACGTGCGCGCCAACTTCGAGGATATCCGCGTCACCACGGCCGAGATCGCCACGGGCAATATGGACCTGTCCAGCCGCACGGAATCGCAGGCTTCCAGCCTCGAGCAGACGGCGGCCAGCATGGAAGAGCTGACTTCCACGGTGCAGAACAGCGCCGACCACGTGGACACGGCCAATAAGCTGGCGGCGCAGGCGTCTACCGTCGCGGCCAAGGGCGGCACCATCGTCAGCGAAGTGGTCACCACGATGGACGAGATCAGCACCTCGTCGCGCAAGATTCTCGACATCATTGGTCTCATCGACGGCATCGCCTTCCAGACGAATATCCTCGCCTTGAACGCGGCCGTGGAAGCGGCACGCGCGGGCGAACACGGCCGTGGTTTCGCCGTCGTGGCCGGCGAAGTGCGCAGCCTGGCGCAGCGCTCGGCAACAGCGGCGAAAGAAGTGAAAAACCTGATCGACCATTCGATCGCCACCGTGAATGCGGGCAGCGTGCTGACCAGTAATGCGGGCGCCACCATGACGGAGGTGATCGCCTCGGTAGCCCGCGTGACGGAAGTGATGGACGAGATTTCCTCGACCACGCGCGAGCAGAACCAGGGCATCGGGCAAGTCAACCAGGCCGTCATCCACATGGATGGCATCACGCAGCAGAATGCGGCGCTGGTGGAACAGGCGGCCGCAGCCGCCACCAGCCTGGCGCAGCGCACCGACAGCGTGGCCCAGTCGATCGGCATCTTCAAATTGAAGGCCTCGCCCAAGCGCAAGACAGCTGGTATGGGACGCAGCGTGGGCGCGGGCGTGGCGTCGCGCGCTTTGCTGAAAGCACGCTAATTACCCCAACGGCGAAAGGCCGGGGTCGTACCCTCAGGGTACGACCCCAGTTTGCTTTTTGGGTACTTTTACTGCTTCACCCGATACACCTCTCCGCTGCGCACCTTCTTCACCACCCCATCCCCGCCAAACAAAATCACATATTCTCCCTGCGCGCCCGAGGCGGCCGGGTAGGTGTACATCCATACTTCATTGCCGCTGTCGAAACGGATGGACGTGCTGTCTCCCAGCGCGGCGCGCACCTGTTCGCGCGTGCTGCTGCCCGGTTGCACCGTCTGTTCCAAGGTGGCATATGGCACGTTCTTACTTGCCTGCAAGGCGCGCGTGCCGGAGCAGGCGGCCAGCAGCGTCAGCATGGCGATCAGCAGCCACTTCATGGCGCCACCTCGTCCATGTAAGTAAATTCCAGCAGGGTGTCGTCGGGCCAGCTGGCATCCCACAAGGGCGCGTAATACGTGCGGTCAAGCAGTACCTGGCAATCGCAGTAGGGCAGCGAGGCGGGCGTCTGCTCGCCGCCCGCGTACAGCATCCTGAACGGCAACGCCAGGCGGCGCTCGCCATGCACGAGGGTCACGCCGAACAGGGGCCGCTCCGTGAAGAACAGGTAATTGCCGTCCGGCTCGGAACACACCTTGTCTGTGCTGTAGAGCATGCTGGACAGCCAGGCGATGATTTGCGGGTCGTTCGAGATCAGGCCCGAATCCATGCCGGCGCGGCATTCCAGGCGCAGGTCGCCCAGACGCCGCGTGCCGGGCGGCAAGCCGGGCGTGATCACTTGCGCGCGCCAGCTCATGGTGGTGGCCTTGCGGTTGGCGATCAGCACGGCATCTTCGCGCGCCGCTTGCGCATTGCGCACGGGGGCAAAGCTGTTGTCCTCTGCCAAGGGTAACGGGATGCTGACGGTGTCGCCAGCGATGCGCAGCCGCACGCCCGTCATGTCCACGACAGGCTGGCGCGGCAGCAGACGAAAGCGCAGGCTCGCTTGCGGCGCCAGCGCACGGTCGCGTTCGAAACGGTCCACGCCCTGCAGCATCTTGCGGTACGATTTATCGACGGGGTCGCGCGTGGCGCCCACTTTCACCTGCGGCACGGGCGTGGTTTGCGCCAGGGCAACCGGGCCAGGGAGCAGGCAGGCAAGCAGCAGGGAAATAGGGATGCGCATGGCTGGATGCTACGCTTTTTTGCGCATCAGCCACGCACGGATGGCTGTTCAGTATTCGCTGTATTTGCGCGCGTCGCCGCGTACCTGCTGCGCCGGGTATTTCTGCGCATTGAGTTCCATCTTTTCCAGCACGGCTGCGTGCAGGTCGACGCCGCTCTTGTCGGCCAGGCGCACCAGGTACATCAGTACGTCGGCCAGTTCGTGGCGGATGCCCGTGCGTTTGGCATCGTCCAGCTCGGCGTCCGCGCCCGTGGGCAGCCACTGGTAGTGCTCGGCCAGTTCCGCCACTTCGACGGACAAGGCCATGGCCAGGTTTTTCGGCGTGTGGAACTGGTCCCAGTCGCGCTCGTCGGCAAAGGCGCGCAGGCGCGCGCGGATGTCAAACAGGCTGTCGGCAGGCGTACTCATGCCGCCACCTGCAGCGGTTTTTCCATGAAGACACTGAACGGATCGTCGGGATAGTTGCCGTAGGGCCCGCGCCGCTGGTAGCCGTGGCGCGCGTACAGGGCGATGGCTTCGGGCTGGTGGATGCCCGTCTCCAAGGTCAGCAAGCGGCAGCCGCGCGCCAGCGCCTGCTCTTCCAGCAGGGCCAGCAGGCGCTTGGCCAGGCCCAGGCCGCGGCTGTCCGGGTGCACGTACATGCGCTTGACTTCGCCGAAATCGGGCGTGACGACGATGGCGCCGCAAGCGCGCGCCGCGCCTGCCGCATCGCGGGCGACGGCAAACAGCAGGGTATCGGACGGCACGGATGCCAGGTCCAGCGAATAGACGCACTCGGCCGGATACAGGGTCTGTTGGTAGGCGTCAAGCTCGGCGATCAGGGTTTGCACGTCGGCTTGCTGCGGCGATTCTAGGCGGATGGTCATGGGAAGGTCGAATGTATGGGACTTCTCCCATGGTATCACTGCGGCCGCGCCAGGCGCATCGTCAGGCCGATGGGCGACATCACAAAACCCATCAGTTCCTGCGCTTCGCCGCCATCAGGCGTATCGACGCCGGCGATGTCGAAGCTGCCCAGCAGCATGGCCATGGCGATCTTGATTTCCAGCAAGGCCAGGTAGCGGCCCGGGCACGTGCGCAAGCCGGCGCCGAAAGGCATGGCGGCGCGCTTGTTGTTCGCCTCGCCGCCTTCCAGCCAGCGTTCGGGCTGGAAGGCCTGGGCGTCGGGGAAGTGCGCATCGGATACGCTGTCGTGGCGCATCACGCACCAGAGCATGCTGCCGGCGGGCACGGCCACGTCGCCCACCACCGTGTCGCGCAGCGCTTCGAGCGGAATGTAGGGTGCCACCGGTTTCAAGCGCATGGCCTCGCTGGCGCAGGCGCCCAGGTAGTCGAGGCTATCCATTTGCGCCACGCTGAACTGCGCCACGTCGGGCGCCAGGCGCCGCACTTCCTCGCGCGCCTTGGCCAGGCTGTGCGGATGGCGCTGCAACAGGTAGATGATCCAGGAAATCGTGTTGGCCGTCGTGTCTTCGCCGGCCAGCAGCATGGTCAGCACATTGCCGGCCACGGCGCGGTCGTTCACGCCGCTGCCGGGTTCGTCTGCGGCGGCGATCATGGCTTCGAGCAGGTTGGGCGGGCGCACGCGCCGCGCGGGGTCTTGTTCCATGCGTTCGCGCGCCTGCCGCACCAGTTGCGCCACGGCCACGTCCAGCGCCGCCACGTCGCGGTCCAGGCGCCGGTCGACGGGCAGCTTGACGTAGCGCCAGTACGGCAGCATCGACAGGCTGCGCCGCGCCACGGCTGGCAGGATGGCGTCCAGGTGGCGCTGGATCACGTCCTCGCCCGATTCGAGCGTGTTGACTTCCGTGCCGAAGGCCAGGCCGGCGATGATGTCAACCGTGTAGCGCTTCAGGTCGCCATCGAGGGCAATGGCCTGGCCTTGCGTGGCGGCCAGATGCCAGCGCCGCTGCAGGCGCTGCGCCACCGTCACCAGCGCGGGAAAATACGCCTTGATGGCGCCTGGCGCCATGCCGGCCATCACCATGCGGCGCTGGTTGCGCCATTCGCTGCCTTCGGCCAGGAAGACGCCGGGATTGCCGCCCATTTCCTCCGAGACGATGTAGCTGCTGAGGGGGCGGCGGAAACCATCGGGACGGTCGCGCAGCACGGCGGCCACCGCCTCGCTGTCGGCCACCACCAGTACCAGAGTGCGGCCGAACCAGGCACGCATGAAAGGTCCATAGCGGCGTACCCAGCCTTCCACGTCGCGGTGGATGCGCGGCAGCCGCACTTGCATGGCGTTGCCGATGATGGGCAAGGCGAATGGCCCCGGCAACTGGCGGATCTGGCGCAGGGTGGTGGCGGGTGCGGCGGCGTGGTCGAGTGGCGGCATGGAAAGCTCCTGTTGTCGTGGGAACGATGGCTAGACTCTAGCGCGCTTGCGGGCACGCGTCTTGAACGAATACGACATCGCGCGCGGCCAAAAATTGCCGGTACAATCGTCGCCATGCCTGCCGCCCCCACGCCCCTGACCCGCTTGATCGCGCCGCGCACCGCGCTCGCTTCCTGCGTGCGCGCCTTCCTCGTGCGTGACACCACGCATTGCGCGCCGCTGCCGCCCGCGCAGCGCCTGAACCGCTTTCCCGCCACGCCCATGTGCTGCCTGCTGTGGACGGTCGCGGGCGACGTCGAGGCGGCCGCGCCCGGCCCCGACCTGCTGCATGTGCGCATGCCGCCCGCCCTGTTCAGCGGACCGCGCGGCTATCCGCTGGTCAGCTACAACCCCGGCCCCGTGCACTCGTTCATGGTGATGCTGTATCCGGCCGCCCTGCACGCGCTGACGGGCATCGACATGGCGGCCCTGTTCGACCAGGTGCTCCCGCTGGAACCGCTGTTCGACGCCGACTGGCTGGCCTTGTCCGACGCCGTGCTGGCCGCGCCCGACGATGCAGCGCGCATCGCGCTGGTGGAAGCATTCCTGGCGCCGCGCTGGGCGCTGGCGCGCAAGAGCGGCGACCATCCCACCGGCGCCATCCAGGACTGGGTGCGCCGCCTGGGCGTACAGGCGGCCTCGACGGGCCTGGCCAGCGGCGCGCGCAATATCGAGCGCCGCATCAAGGCCTGGGCCGGCCAGCCCATGCGCACCCTGCGGCGCATGCGCCGCGCGGAACAGTCGTTTCTCGACGCACGCGAGGCCATGCTGCAAGGCAATGCTTCTTGGACCGATATCGCCGCCGAGGGCGGCTACGCCGACCAGGCCCACCTGTGCCGCGAAGTGCGCGCCATCACCGGCCTGAGCCCCACCGAACTGGCACGCGCCAGCCGCGAAGATGAAAGTTACTGGATCTACAGGATTTGGGCGTAATCCGACCTACCCGTGGTGACGAGCGTAGGTCGGATTAGCGTGGCAACGCCACGCGTAATCCGACAACATCGTTGGCGTGGCCGGTGGTCATGCCGACCTACCGCTCGCTGTACACCTTGCCCTTGGACAGGGTCACTTCATGGTGCCCCGCGCCGGGCGCCATCATGGGGAAACAATTTTCTGCGCCATGCACGCGCACGTCGAGGAAATACGGGCTTTCGGATGCCAGGCAGGCCGCCAGCGCCGCGTCGAGGTCTTCGCGCCGGCTGACCGTATGCGCCTGCCAGCCGAACGCCCGCGCCAGCGCGACGAAATCGGGCAGCGCTTCCGTGTAGCTGTGGCTGTAACGCCCGCCATGGATGAGTTCCTGCCACTGGCGCACCATGCCCATGTAGCCATTGTTCGACAGCACCACTTTCACGGGCAGGCGGTGCTGCACGGCCGTGGCCAGTTCCTGGATATTCATCAAAATCGACGCGTCGCCGCTGACGCACACGATGCATTTTCCCGGATGGGCGATCTGCGCGCCGATGGCGGCCGGCAATCCATAGCCCATGGTGCCGGCGCCGCCCGAGGTCAGCCAGCGGCGCGGCTGCTCGAAGCGCAGGTGCTGCGCCGCCCACATCTGGTGCTGGCCCACGTCGGTGGACACGATGGCGTCCTGTCCGTCCAGGGCCGCCTGCAGCCGGCGCATCAGCGCCTGCGGTGCGATCACGTCCGGCGTGTCGTCGAACGCCAGGCTGTCCTGAGCGCGCCAGCCGTCGATACGCTGCCACCACGGCTGGCGGTCCGCCAGCAAGCGGCCGCGCAGCTGCGCCAGCAATGCCGCCAGCACGGGCGCGCAATCGCCGCGCAGGGCCACGTCGGCGCGCACCACCTTGCCGATCGACGCCGGGTCGATATCGACGTGGATGATTTTCGCGCCGGGGCAGAAGGCATCGAGTCTGCCCGTCACCCGGTCGTCGAAGCGGGCGCCCACGCAGACGATCAGGTCCGCATGGTGCATGGCCAGGTTCGCTTCCAGGGTGCCGTGCATGCCCAGCATGCCAAGGAAGGCCGGATGCGAGGCGGGAAAGGCGCCCAGGCCCAGCAGGGTCAGGGTGCAGGGCGCGGCCGCCAGTTTCACCAGCTGCTGGAAAGCGGCGCAGGCATCGAGCCCGGAATTGATGAGGCCCCCGCCACCATAGAACACGGGCTGGCGCGCGGAGGCGATCAGGCTGGCGGCTTGCTCGATATCGGCCGCCTCGGGCAGGGGGGCGGCGACGTTGGCGACGGATGGCGGCGGCGTGTTGGCCGCGACCTGCGCCAATTGCATATCCTTGGGAAAATCGATCAGCACGGGACCGGGCCGGCCCTGCGTGGCCTGGATAAATGCTTCGTGCACGACGGCGGCCGTCTCGTCGGCCGCGCGGATTTGCCGGTTCCACTTGGTGACGGGGCGCGAGATGCCCAGCGCGTCGCATTCCTGGAAGGCGTTCGTGCCGATGCTGGTGGTGGCCACCTGGCCGCTGATGCAGATGACGGGAATCGAATCGCACAGGGCGTCGAGCAAGCCCGTGGTGGTGTTGCTCATGCCGGGGCCGGAGGTGACGAAGACGACGCCGGGCCGCCCCGTGCTGCGCGCATAACCCTCGGCCGCGTGCACGGCCGCCTGTTCGTGGCGCACGAGCACGTGGCGCAAGCGCGGTTGCGCGTGCAGCGCATCGTACAGGGGCAGCACGGCGCCGCCCGGGTAGCCGAAGACGGTGTCGACGCCCAGGGCCAGCAGGGTGTCGATCAGGGTGCTGGCGCCGTTGCGCGGCGCAAGATCGTGGGCGGGAGCGAGGAGGGGAGCGGGATCGGGTTTCATGTGTCTATTTTCTGCTTGCCCCGGCAGAAAAGGCTGCTGGTTTTCTCGTATAAAATGCCTTGATCAGCAAAATTTGCTGTAAACATTGGAAATTGCAAAATGAAGCTCGACAAATTCGACCTCGCCATCCTGACGGCCCTGCAGCAGGATGCCCGCATCAGCCTGCACGAGCTGAGCGCCAAGGTGGGCCTGACCTCGTCGCCATGCTGGGCGCGCATCAAGCGCATGGAAGACGATGGCGTCATCGAAGGCTATACGGTGAACGTCAACGCGGCCAAGGTAGGGCTGGCCGACACCGTCATCGTGCAAGTGACCCTGGACGACCATTCCGACCATGCCCTGTTCGAGTTCGGCCACGCGCTGGCCATGATCCCGGAAGTGCTCGAAGCGTTCCTCGTCTCCGGCGACTACGACTACTACCTGCGCATTGCCGTCAGCGACACGCGCGACTATGAACGCCTGCTGCGCGAGCGCCTGTATAAAATTCCCGGCATCCGCCACAGCAAATCGAGTTTCGTGCTGCGCCAGCTCAAGCAAAGCTATTTGCCTTTGCAGCGATAGCCTGCCCGCACGGCGGGAGTTTTTCCCTAGTGCATCCCCGGTGGCTGTCCGATACTGGACAGACATAAAAACCATGATAAAAACGGGGACTCGCATGAAACTGACTTTATTGGCCGCTGCCGCCATGGCGCTGTGCCAGGCGCAGGCCGCCGAGCCTGCTGCCGCCAGCTTGGCCGCGAACCTGGCCGCCTCGGGCGACTTGCCCACCGTCGTCATCACGGGCAGCATGCCGCTGCCCACCGTGGAGCAGCCGCGCGATACCTTGGCCGCGCCCGTGCAGACGGCCAGCGCACAGCAGATCGCCGGCAGCGGCGCGCTCGATATTTCCGCCTTCCTGCGCCGCAACCTGGGCAGCGTCTACGTGAACGAAGTGCAGAACAACCCGTTCCAGCCCGACGTCAGTTACCGCGGCTATACGGCCTCGCCGCTGCTGGGCACGCCACAGGGACTGTCCGTGTACCTCGACGGCATGCGCCTGAACCAGCCATTTGGCGACGTCGTCAGCTGGGACTTGATCCCGCGCATGGCAATCAAATCGCTGACCTTGATGCCCGGCTCGAATCCCCTGTTCGGCTTGAATACCCTGGGCGGTGCGCTGGCCTTGCAGACCAAGGATGGCAAGAGCCACCCGGGCACCGCCGTCGAGGCGCGCCTGGGTTCCGATCAACGGCGCGCCGTGGAGGTCGAGCATGGCGGCAGCAATGCGCAGGGCTGGCACTGGTACGTGACGGGCAACCGCTTCAAGGAAGATGGCTGGCGTGACGATTCGCCATCCGACGTGCGCCAGGTGTTTGGCAAGCTGGGCTGGGGCGATGCGCGCACCGATATCGCCGTCACCGTGGCCCACGCGGACAATGCGTTGACGGGCAACGGCTTGCAGGAACAGCGCCTGCTGGCGCGCGACTACCGCAGCGTCTACACCAAGCCCGACTTGACGAAAAACAGGTCGACCCTGTTGAATCTGACGGGCAAGCACCAGGCCAGCGCTGCCTTGCTCTTGTCCGGCAATGTCTACTACCGCAAGATCGACACGCACACCTTCAATGGCGACCTCAACGACGAGTCGCTCGACCAGTCCGTCTACCAGCCCGGCGCGGCCGAGCGCGCGGCCCTGGCGGCGGCCGGCTACACGGGCTTTCCCGCCAGCGGGGCAAATGTGACCAATACGCCGTTTCCGAAGTGGCGCTGCATAGCCAACGTGCTGTTGAATGACGAGCCTGCCGAAAAATGCAATGGCATGATCAACCGCAGCCATACCGAGCAGGAAAACTATGGTTTTTCCGGCCAGTTCACCGCGCTGGCCGACGTGGCCAGTATGCGCCATGCCGTCACGGCTGGCGCCGCCTATGATACGAGCCACGCCACCTTCCGCCAGACGAGCCAGTTTGGCTATCTGAACCCGGACCGCGGCATCACGCCGGTCGACTTTTTTGCCGACGGCACGCAAATCGACGACGATGGCACGCCCGTCGACAACCGGGTCGACTTGAGCGGACGCATGCGTACGTGGAGCGTGTATGCGAGCGACAGCATCGCGCTCAAGCAAGACTTGACCCTGACCATCTCCGGCCGCTACAACCGCAGCACGGTGCGCAACCGCGACGCCATCACGCCCGGCGGCGGCAGCGGTTCGCTCGATGGCGACCACCGTTTCAGCCGCTTCAATCCCGCCATCGGCCTGGCCTATGCGCCAGTCAAGGGCGTGAGCGCCTACCTCGGCTACAACGAAGGCAGTCGCACGCCGACGGCCATCGAGCTTGGCTGCGCCGATCCGGAAAACCCCTGCCGCCTGCCCAACGCCATGGCTGGCGATCCGCCCTTGAAACAGGTAGTGACGAAGACGTGGGAAGCGGGTGTGCGCGGCCAGTGGGGCGAGGCGGCGCGCTGGAGCGCGGGCCTGTTCCGCGCGGAAAACCACGACGATATCCTGTTCGTGGCCGACAACCAGGCCGGTTTCGGCTACTTCAAGAATTTCGGCAAGACGCGCCACCAGGGCATGGAGCTGGCGCTGGACGGCAAGGCGGGCGCGCTGGACTTCGGCGTCAACTACACGTGGCTGCAGGCGACGTATCAAAGCCGGGAAACCGTCAACGGCAGCGCCAACAGCAGCAGCGACGCCGAGGCGCCCGGCCTGGAAGGCAATATCGTCATCACGCCGGGCAACCGGATTCCCCTCACGCCCAGCCATATCCTGAAGGCGCACGTGGAGGTTCAGGGCGGACGCGACTGGACGGTGGGCCTGGCCATGACGGCCGTGTCGAGTTCCTATGCGCGCGGCAATGAAAACAATGCGCACCAGGCAGGCGGGCCAGCGTACTTGGGCGCGGGCAAGAGCGGCGGCTACGCCGTGGTCGAGCTGAACGGCAAATACCAGCTGACACGGCAACTGAGCGTGTTCGCCCAGGTGAGTAATCTGTTCGACCGGCACTATGCGACGGCGGCCCAGCTGGGCGCGACGGGATTCGATGCCAACGGCAATTTTAGTGCCCGGCCGCTGCCGGCCGTGAACGGCGAGTATCCGATGGTCAACGCGACCTTCTATGCGGCCGGCGCCCCGCGCAGCGTGAATCTGGGCTTGCGCTACGTGTTTTAAGAGTGGATCTGTTCGATGACCCCGTTGCGCAAGGCCAAGTGGACGAGCGCGGCGGGGCCGGGCACGTCGAGCTTTTCTTTGATGCAGGTCTGGTGGTTGGCCACCGTCTTGCTGCTCACGTGCAGCAGGCGGGCGCAGTCGGCGGCGCTGCGGCCTTCGGCCAGCAGGCGGAAGATTTCGAATTCGCGCTGGCTCAGGCTGCTCAAGCGCTGCGCTTCCATGCTAGCGGTGTCCTGCAGCACGCCGGGCGCGCTGTGCGGATCGAGGTAGCGCCGGCCCGCGTGGGCGGCGCGCACGGCGTCGACCAGGTGTTCCGGGTCGGCCTGCTTGCTGACGAAGCCGCAGGCGCCGCCCTCAAACGCGCGCGCGATCAGCTGCGGCGTGTCGTGCATGCTGAACACGAGCACGCGGGCGCCGGCATCGCGGGCGAGCAGCTTGCGCAGCAATTCCAGGCCGCCGATGCCGGGCATGGACAAATCCGTCACGCAGACGTCGGGCGCGTGTTCCTGGTACAAGCCATACGCCGTTTCGCCATTGCCCGCTTCGGCCACGACAGCGATGTCGCCGCCCTGTTCCAGCAGGCGCCGGTAACCTGTGCGCACCACCGGGTGGTCGTCGACCAGCATCACGCGGATCGGGGTCATGGCCGCGTTCATGCCGCACCGGCCGCCAGCGGCATCGCCACTTCGATGCGCAAGCCGTTGCCCAGCGCGCTGATCCAGCGGATATGGCCGCGCAGGCCGGCCACTCTTTCGCGCATGCCCAGCATGCCGAAGCCATCTGCCGGCGTTTTGTCTGGATGCAAACCCTGGCCATTGTCTTCGATGGCCAGGTGCAGCAAGCCGTGCGCATCGGCGCGCAATTCCACCGTGGCCCGGTTGGCGCCCGCGTGGCGCGCCACGTTCGTCAAGCCTTCCTGCACCAAGCGGTAGATGGCGGTGGCGGTGCAGTCGTCGAGGCTGGCGGGAATGGCGTGCGGTGCGAAATGGCAGGCGATGCCGTGCTGCTGGGACCAGCTGTCGCACAGCGCCTGCAGGGCCGGCGCCAGGCCCAGGCTGTCGAGCACGGGCGGGCGCAGCCGGCGCAGCATGGTGCGCACCATCGCATGCAGCGCTTCCGACGAGCGCGCGATGCTGGCGGCGCACGCCTGAACGTTCGCCTGGTCGCCGTCGCGTGCGCGCAGGATGTAGCTGGCGGCCGCGCGGATGGCTGTGCAGTCCTGTCCCACTTCATCGTGCAGCTCGCGCGCCAGCGCGCAGCGCTCTTCTTCCTGCGCACGCAGCAGGCGCTGCGTGAGGGTGCGGTTTTGCGCCAGCAGCAGCGCCACCTGGCGTCCGCGCCGCACGGCGAAGCCGGCCAGCGCCAGCGTCAGCAACAGCAGGCTCAGGGCCAGTTCATCAAGTTGCCAGTGCTCGTGGCGCCACAGCGCGTAGGTCAGCCGTTCGGCCAGGTCCAGCCTGGCGGCCAGCAGGAAAAAAGCCAGCGCCAGCGCGCAGCACACGAGGAGGCGCCGTGCCGGCCGCGTGCCTGAGCGGCCGTTGCCGGCAGATTGATGGTGTTCCATGATGCTGCTCCCTGAGCACGGTCGATTCCCTTGTTGTGCAAGCTTCATGCCATCGCGCAGGGGCTGTGGCCGGGCGCGTGGCGGCGAGAGACAAGTGTTCCAGGATGGAACAGGTGTACCGCGATGTGACGCGGGATGACGGCGCGGCAGGCGCGGTTTTCGAGCTTATCTGAAGTCGCGCCGGCGCGCTGGCGCGCACGTCTGCGGTGCGAGGCATTGTTGTTCCGATGTAACGTTGAGATTGCTCAAGCTTTCATAGATAAAACAAAACAAAGTATCGCAGAGTTAGATAAAAAATAAATAAATGATATTAAAAATATGATATTTGTTTTGTGTGGTTTGCTATATTTGTTGACACTTTTGTGAAAAAGCTGAAAGCGGGCGCGAGACCTGCCGACCTATCTATCCACAACAACCAAGGGAATAGAATGAATCGTCCATCACATGCGCGGGTATCGCCCGCCACCGCCGATCGGCCCGCTACCCGCGGCCGCGCCACCATCCTGGCCGCGCTGGCCACCTTGTCCGTGCTGGCCTCGGCGCCGGCCATGGCAGGTGTCCTGACCTTCGATAATTTGCCCCCCGACGTGTATGAAAGCGGCCAGACGCTCAATACGTCGAGCTACAACCTGCTGTTCCTGGCCGACCCGACCACGGCGGCCGGCGGCGGTGTCAGCGGCGTGGGCGCCATCCTCGATGGCCGCGTGGGCTCGTCGTGCGATATCGCCGCCTGCCCGCAGGGCGCCACCGGCAACTACCTGGCTATCCTCAACGATGGCGGCGTGAATTTCGCGCGTGCCGACCACCAGGCGTTCAGCCTGGCCGGTTTCGACTACTCCTTCATCGCGCCCGTTTCCGGCTTGCCCAACATGCAGTGGGGCCAGCTGCAACTGAGCGGTACCCTCAGCAACGGCCAGGTGGTCAGCACCTCGCTGGCGTTTCCGGGCCAGGGCAGCGATGGCAATTACCATTTCCAGAGCGCATCCCTGCTGGGCGGCTTCAGCAACTATTCCTTCACGGGCCTGACCTTCAACGCCTGCATTTTCAATGACACTGGCGCGTGCACCAACTCCATCGATTTCCCCGCCTTTAACCAGGGCCAGTTTGCGCTCGACAATATCAACATCAGCGCCGTGCCGGAACCATCGACCTACATGCTGCTGCTGGCCGGCCTGGGCGCCATCGGCATGCTGTCGCGCCGCCGCAGCGGCAAGTTCGCAGCGTTCACCGTGCAAGGAGCGTGAGATGAAACTACGTCCCGTCTCTCTCGGCATCCTCCTGCTGGCCGCCAGCCTGGCGCAAGCGGCGCAGGCGCAGGAACGCCGCTCCTACATCGTGCAGCTGGTCGACAAGCCGGCCGCCACCTACACGGGCCAGGTCGACGGCCTGGCCGCCACCAAGCCGGCCCCGGGCGCACGCATCAACGTGGGCGCCGCCGATGTGCAGGCCTACCTGAGCTACCTCGACACCAAGCAGGCCGCCGTGGCCGGCACCGTCAGCGCGGCGGAAATCACGCACCAGTACAGCGTCGTCTTCAACGGCTTTTCCGCCTTGCTGACGGACGATGAAGTGCGGGCCCTGAAGAAAAACAGCGGCGTGGCCAGCATCAGCGCCGACTCCATCCTGCAGCTCGACACCAGCTACACGCCCACCTTCCTGGGCCTGGACAAGCCGGGCGGCCTGTGGGAACAACTGGGCGGCAAGACGCACGCGGGCGAAGACATCATCATCGGCATCGTCGACAGCGGCATCTGGCCCGAGAACACGGCCTTTGCCGACCGCCTCGACGAGAACGGCGTGCCCAGCCACAGCGGCAGCAATGTCGTGTACGGCGCGCCACCGGCCAGCTGGCAGGGTACTTGCCAGACGGGCGAAGGATTCTCCGCCGAGAATTGCAACAACAAGCTGATCGGCGCGCGCTACTACCGCGCTTCCACGTCGGCGCTGCACTGGACGGAATTCCTGTCGCCGCGCGATTCCGTCGCTGGCCTGACGGGGCACGGCGGCCATGGCACGCATACGGCGTCCACGGCCGGCGGCAACAATGGCGCCCTGGCCACCTCGAACGGCGTGTCGCTGGGCAAGGCCTCGGGCATGGCGCCGCGTGCCCGCATCGCCGCCTATAAAGTCTGCTGGACGGCCGCATCGACGGGCCGCAACGGTTGCGCCACGGCCGACAGCGTGGCCGCCATCGATCAGGCCGTCAAGGATGGCGTCAACGTCATCAACTTCTCCATCGGCCCGAACGCGGGCGGCGGCGCCTTCGACGAGCCGACGGAAGTCGCCTTCCTCGGCGCGGCGGCGGCCGGCGTGTTTGTCGCCACGTCGGGCGGCAATTCCGGCCCATCCACGCCGGCGCCCGACGTGCCGGCGCCTGTCTCGCACATCAGCCCTTGGCTGGCGACGGTGGCCAATTCCACGCACAACCGCTTGTATGCGGGCAATGTCATCCTCAGCAACGGCACCAGGCTGGAAGGCGCATCGAGCAATGCGAAGACGCCGGCGCTGCCGCTGATCCGCTCGCGCGATGCTGGCCTGGCCGGCGTGCTGCCGACGGACCTCAATTTGCTGCGCTGCTTCGGCGGGGCCGATGCCACCTCCGCTTATCTGGACCCGGCGAAAGTGGCGGGCAAGATACTCGTGTGCGACCGCGGCGGCAACGTGCTGGTCAACAAGAGCGCGAATGCCAGGACGGCGGGCGCGGCGGGCGTGGTCATCGCCAACGTGGCCGGTGGCGCCAACACCATCATCAACCAGGCGCACACGCTGTCGACCGTGCACTTGGCGCAGGCGCAGGGCGACGCGCTGAAGGCTTTCATGGCGTCCAATCCGGACGGCACGGCGGCATTGGGTGAAATCCACACGATCGCCGACACGACGGTGCAGGCGCCGATCGTCAGCGACCGTTCCTCGCGCGGACCGAACGTGGCCAACGCGAACATCCTGAAACCGGACATGTCGGCGCCCGGCACCAACATCCTCGCCGGCGTGACGGCCGACCTGACGCCGGCGCAGCGTGATGCCGTGGCCGCTGGCGGCGCGGCGCCTGTGGCGGAATGGGATTTCTATTCCGGCACCTCGATGGCAAGCCCGCACGTGGCCGGCGTGGCGGCACTGCTCAAGCAGCAGCATCCGGGCTGGTCGCCCGCGGCCATCAAGTCGGCGCTGATGACGACGGCCTTCAGCACGTATCCCGATGGCTTGAACGGTTCCGTGTCGTGGGATGCGACGGCGAAGAACTCGGGCCAGCTGCCATGGGGCCAGGGCGCCGGCCACATAGCACCGAACAGCGCGGCCGATCCCGGCCTCGTGTACGACGTGTCGGAAATCGACTATGCGCGCTTCCTGTGCGGCCTGAACCTGAAGGTCTACAGTCCCGCCACCTGCCAGGCCGTCGGCACCATTCCTGCCTACAACCTGAACCTGGCGTCGCTGACGGCGGCCAACGTGCTGGGCACGCAGGTGCTGACGCGCACGGTGACCAACGTGGGCGCCAGCAGTGCCGTCTACAACGTCTCGGCCAGCCTGCCCGGCTACACGGTGGCGGTGACGCCAACGAGCCTGAGCCTGGCGCCGGGCGCCAAGGGCCAATACCAGGTCAAGTTGACGCGCACGACGGCGCCGGCCAATACCTGGACCTACGGCGCCCTGAGCTGGACGGATGGCACGCACACGGTGCGCAGCCCGCTGACGGCGCGCGGCACGTCGCTGGCCGCCATTCCGCTGGTCAGCAGCGAAGCGGCCACGGGCAGCAAGGTGCTGACCCTGGGCACGGGCTTCACGGGTGCGCTGGTCGGCGTCAAGTCGGGTCTCGTCGAAGCCGTGCGCCAGACGCGCACGATTGGCCAGGCGGTGACGGGCGCCGCCGCATCGGCTGCCTGCAAGGCGGGCGGCGCGACGGGTGTGAACGTGCACAACGTGGTGATCCCGGCCGGCACCCTGGCGGCGCGCTTTGCCACCTACGATACGGAAACGACGGGCGGTGCGAATACCGACATGGACATGGAGGTCTACAACGCCGCCAATGTGCTGGTCGGCAGCAGCGGCAATGAAAGTTCCAATGAGCAGGTGGAACTGCGCCTGCCCGCCGCCGGCACCTACAAGGTGTGCGTGATCGGTTTTGCGCCGCAAAACGGCCAGGCCGACTACACCTTGTCGTCGTGGGTGCTGGCGCCGGGCTTGAACAACGGCAGCTTCAAGGCGCTGATGCCGGGCACGGCCTTCATGGGCGGCACCGCGTCTGTCTCGCTGAGCTGGTCCAACCTGGCCGAAGGCAAGCGCCACCTGGGCGCCGTCGGCTACCAGGTCGCTGGCGTGGTGCAGGGCGTGACGGTGGTCGAGGTCAATACCAATGATCCCGTGCCGCTGTTCCAGAACGCGCGCGGCGCCAAGCCGGTGCTGGCCGAGTAAACCGTTGCAGATGTCAGCGCAAGGCGTGCCTCCGGGCACGCCTTTTTTTTAACGCAGACCCCTGTTCGGGAGGAATAGCACTTGCATGGCGGTAACGCCCCCGGTATCTTGTCGGATAGCCATGGCTTTGTGGCCTGGCATTCTTGGGGAGTCGCGCGTGACCAGTTTCCGCACCAATACCGACCGCCTGCTGGAAGTGCGCCTGCAGGATGAAAAAGTGCTGACGATTGCCGGCGCGATGGTCGCCTATACGGGCGCCATCAAATTTGAAAAGTCCCTGCTCGGCGGCGAGGGCCTCTTCGGCGCGCTCAAGCGCAAGGTGACGAACGAAGGCATGCAGGTGATGCAGGCCTCTGGCACCGGCACGGTGTTTTTCGCGCAGAATGCGGCCGAGATCACCGTCATGGCGCTGGCCGGCGAAAAGTTGACCATCGAAAGCAGCAGCCTGCTGGCCTACGACACGAGCCTGAAGACGGGCACCAGCTTTGCGGGCTTGCGCGGCGCCAGCTCGGGCCAGGGCCTGTTTTCCACCACCGTCGAAGGCAACGGCAACCTGGCCGTCATTTCGCGCGGCAACCTGATCATGCTGGAAGTGACGCCCACGCATCCGCTGCGCGTGGACCCGGACGCCTTCGTCGGCTTCAAGGGCGACATCCGCCAGGAATTCGTTTTCGACGTCAACTGGCGCACGATGATCGGCCAGAGCTCGGGCGAATCGTACCAGCACAAATTCACAGGCCAGGGCGTGGTGTTCATCCAGCCCGCCGAACGTTAAGTTAGCGAGGACCCGCGATGCCTGTCTATCAGCAGATCAATGAAAAGATGCTCGAGGTCAAACTCGGCAATGAAGAAGTGTTCGCGCGCAAGGGCGCCATGGTGTCGTACCAGGGCGACGTGGCGTTCAGCCGCTCCTTCCTGGCTGGCCAGGGCGTGCAAAGCCTGGCCATGCGCGCCGTCACGAACGAAGGCTACGCCATGATGTCGGCGCGTGGCACGGGCAGCGTGTTTTACGCGCAAGGCGGCCTGTTCGTCACCATCGTCCCCGTGCGCGGCGAAACGTTTTACGTGGAAAGCGATTCCCTGCTGGCCTTCGATGCGCGCTTGACGGCCGGTACCATGTTCCTCGGCAACCAGGGCGGCGTGCAGGGTGTGGTGCGCGGCATGGCTACGGGCCAGGGCTTGTTTACCACCACCTTGCAAGGCACGGGCGACGTGGCGATTTTGTCGGATGGTAATGCCATCGGCTTGCCCGTCACGCCGGACGTGCCCGTCTTTGTCGATCCGCAAGCGTATATCGGCCACACGGGGCAGCTGAGCTCGACCATCGTCACGGACTTGAACTGGAAAACCTTCGTCGGCCAGGCGTCCGGCGAATCGTACCAGGTGAAGTTCACGGGCCAGGGCACGGTCTACATCCAAGCGAGCGAAAGGTAAGCCATGACGATTTACACTCCCGATACCTTGCCGAAGAACGATAACCTGAACCGTTTTTCGTATGTCATCGACGTCAAGGAACAGATCTTCATTCGCAAGGGCAAGATGATCGCCTTCTATGGCGAACTGCGCTTCGAAGCCATGGGCAGCAGCGTGCTCGACCTGATCGTGCGCAATGCCTTCAATGCGCCGAAATACATCCACCACTTTGTCGTCGCGCAAGGGCAAGGCCAATTGATCCTGGGCGACAACGGCAACGACCTGGCCTGCTACGACCTCGATAACGCCAACATGACCATCCGCGCGAAAAACCTGCTGGGTTTTACGAAGGATGTGATTTGCCAGGAATCGACCTTGCCCGGCTATCTGACCATGATAGGCACGGGTAAAGTGATCGCCTCGTCGAACGGCCCCGTGCATTTCCTCGAGTTGCCATGCCGCGTGGACGAGCAGGCCGTGCTGGGCTGGGCCGATTGCCCCAGTCCTTCGTATCACTACGATTACGCCCACGTGCAGGGCTGGGCCTCGGCCGCCGGCGCGCTCACGGGCTTTACCCTGTCGGGCGAGGAAAAGCAGATCGACTTCACGGGCGCCGGCACGGTGCTGGTGCAGTCGTCCGAGCTGGACGTGACGGGCAGCTCGGCCCTGGCCAACCTGCTGGCGCAATTGCCGATGCTGGGCAAGGAAGACCTGGGGACCTTGAGCTTGTCCGTGCAGCAGCAGATGAAGCAGGAGCGTTAAGTTATATTACGGCCGCGCCCAGTTGGGCGGCCGCTTTTCCAAGAAGGCGGTGACGCCTTCTTCCGCATCCTCTTCCATCATGTTGCGCGCCATCACGTCGCCCGCATACGCGTACGCGTCGTCCAGCGGCAGCTGGCGCTGCCGGTAGAACATCTGCTTGCCGTAGCGGATGGCCGTCGGGCTTTTCGCCATGATCTGCTGCGCCAGGCGCGCCACGGCCTCGTCGAGCGCCGCGTCGGCCACCGTTTCATTGATCAGGCCCCAGTCGGCGGCCGTGTCGGCGTCGATGAAGCGCCCCGTCACCAGCATGTCGAAGGCCCGCTTGGGCGACACATTGCGCGACAGGGCGACCGATGGCGTGGCGCAGAACAGGCCTACGTTGATGCCGGAGACGGCAAAACGGGCGGAGGCGCCCGCCACGGCCAGGTCGCAGCTGGCGACCAATTGGCAGCCGGCCGCCGTGGCGATGCCGTGCACGCGGGCAATCACGGGCACGGGCAAGGTTTGAATGGCTTGCATCACGCGCGAGCATTGCGCGAACAGGATTTGATAATATGCAAGCTGGCGCGTGGCCTGCATCTGGCGCAAATCGTGGCCCGCGCAAAAGGCTTTGCCTTCGGCGGCCAGCACCACGCAGCGCACGTGCGGCTGCTGCGCGATCGTGTCGAACGCTTCCTGCAGCGCGGCCAGCATGGCTTCGGACAGGGCATTGAATTGCAGCGGGCGGTTCAGCCGCAGGGTGACGAGGCCATCGTGCTCCTCGCGCAGTACCAGCGGCGCTTCGGTATCATGTGTTGCGGTCATGCGGTCTCCAGTGGCCTGATGGCCTTGTTGTTCTAGGAAGTCTTATTTTGCGGCATTGACGCTGCCGATGCCGGCGATCGATTTGTGCACGATCTTCGGCTTGCCGTAGTAGGTCAGTTCGCCCATGCCGCGCACCACGGCGTTCAGCTCGCCCGAGGAATACACCTTGACGGAGCCGATGCCTTCGAAATTCACATCGACGTTTTTCGCCAGCAAGGCTTTCGTATCGACCTCGCCCACGCCTTGCGCCTTCAGGCGCAGCCAGTCGACCTGGCCATCGGCGGCCAGGCGGCCCGCGCCCTTGTAGCTGATGTCGACTCGTGGGCCATTGAGCTTGGTGAGGATTTTTTCGCCCGCGCCTTCCGCGATCAGCTTGCGCAAGGTGGGCATGGTGATGATGATGCGCGGATCGCCCTCGGTCTTCTTGATGTCCTTGTCCTTCATGGAAATTTTCAGCTCGCCATCGACCACTTCCGTGATGACGCCGCTGAGGAATTTCTGGTCGCCGCGCAGCAGCAGGCTTTGCTCCTTGCCCGATTCCACTTCGATGCTGATGGGGCCGCGGATGTCGATGGCGTTGAAGGCGGCTACCGTGCGGGTTTGCTCGTCGGCATGTGCGAGGGTCGAGAGGCAGGCGAGGGACAGGACTGACAACAGGAACAGAGGACGCATGGCGGTTTCCTTGAGTAGTTGATCAGTGTATTCTATGTTGCAACATCTCCAAGGGGGAGAAATTTGCGTTGAACGGCACAAATCGCGGTGCCGATAACACGCCGCGGCCGGCCAGCCGCGCGCCCGGCAAGGCGCCGTTGGTCTATGCTATGGCGTACCGCGTCCTGGAGACCAGATGAAAAATTACCACAAAGAAGATTATCCCGTCGCCGATATCCGGCGCTTCCTCGAACCGGGGCCGGTGGTGCTCGTCAGTTCAACCTGGCAGGGCGAAAGCGACGTCATGACCATGGCCTGGCACATGCTGATGGAATTCACGCCATCGTTGCTGGGCTGCTTTATTTCCGACGCGAACCATAGCTATGAAATGATCAAGCGCAGCATGGAGTGCGTGATCAACCTGCCCACGGCCGACATGGTCGACCAGGTGGTCGCCATCGGCAATTGCAGCGGTGAAGACACGGACAAGTTCACGGCCTTCGGCCTGACACCGCAACCAGCCGACCTGGTGGGCGCGCCCCTGATCGCCGAATGCTACGCCAACTTCGAATGCAAGCTGGCCCAGGTGGCGGGCAATCCGAAAGGCAGCTTCTTCATCTTCGAATGCGTGAAAGCCCACGTGGCCACCTCGCCCAAGCTGCCGGAAACGTTACATTACCGCGGCAACGGCGAGTTCATGGTGTCGGGCCGGACCATCAGCCGCAAGAGCCTGATGAAGCCGGAAATGTCGTAGGTCGGCGTAGGTCGGATTAGGCGCAAGGCGCCGTAATCCGACACCACCGTTGGCCGATGATTAAATCACGCCCTGCGCCAGCATCGCATCGGCCACTTTCACGAAACCGGCGATATTGGCGCCATCGACATAGCTGACCGTGCCATCGGCGCGCGTGCCGTATTGCTTGCACGCGGCGTGGATGCCTTGCATGATCTGCAGCAAACGCGCGTCGACTTCCTCGCGCGGCCAAGAAATTCGGGCCGCGTTCTGGCTCATTTCCAGGCCGGACGTGGCCACGCCGCCCGCATTGCTGGCCTTGCCTGGCGCGTACAGCACGCCGGCCGCCTCGAAGGCCTTGGCTGCCTCGATGGTGGTCGGCATGTTGGCGCCCTCGGCCACGCATTGCACGCCGTTGGCGATCAAGGTGCGCGCGTCGTCGATATGCAATTCATTTTGCGTGGCGCAGGGCAGGGCGATGTCGACCGGCACATGCCATGGCGACACGCCCGCTTCGAAGCGCACGCCCGTGCGCGCGGCGTAGTCGCTGACCCTGCCATACAAATGGTTCTTGACCTCCATCAGGATGGCCAGCTTTTCCGGGGTAAAGCCTTCCTCGTCGATGACGGTGCCGCTCGAATCGGAGACGGTGATGACTTTCGCGCCCATCGCCATGGCTTTTTCCACAGCGTACTGCGCCACGTTGCCCGAGCCGGACACGGACACGCGCATGCCTTCGAACGAGCGGCCCCGCGTTTTCAGCATTTCCTGTGCAAAATATACGGTGCCGTAGCCCGTCGCTTCCGGGCGCATCAGCGAGCCGCCGAAGCTGGCGCCCTTGCCCGTAAACACGCAGTCGGCGCGGTTGCTGAGCTTTTTCATCATGCCTGCCATATAGCCCACTTCGCGCCCGCCCACGCCGATGTCGCCGGCCGGCACGTCCGTGTCCGAACCCACGTGGCGGAAGAGTTCGCTCACGAAGGCCTGGCAGAAACGCATCACTTCGCCCGGGCTCTTGCCCTTTGGATCGAAGTCGGAACCGCCCTTGCCACCGCCCATGGGCAAGGTCGTCAGCGCATTCTTGAACGTCTGCTCGAAAGCGAGGAATTTCAGCACGGACAAGGTCACGGAAGGGTGGAAGCGAATGCCGCCCTTGTACGGTCCGATGGCCATGCTGTGCTGGATGCGGTAGCCGCGGTTGACTTGCACCTGCCCGTGGTCATCGACCCACGACACGCGGAACATCACCACGCGCTCCGGCTCGATCAAGCGTTCCAGCAAGCCTTGTTCCGCGTATTTCGGGTGCTGTTCCAGGAACGGCCACAAGCTCTCCATGACTTCGGTGACGGCTTGCAGAAACTCGGGTTGACCTGGATTGCGTGCGGCGACATGCTGGACATACTCGTGAGCAGATGCGTATTTCATCAGAATTCCATGGAGGTAATCGGTTATTTGGGAAACTATCATCGCAGATTTCGCACAAAAATGGTGCGGAAATTTGGTTTTGAGGGGTTTCTGCTACATTGTGGGGATTTTTTGGGATGCTGCGGCCGATGCGAGCCGTAAACGACAACGCCAGCCCGAAGGCTGGCGTTGTCGTCATTCTTGCGTGCCTGGCTGGACAAGCCAGGACAGGGATCACCCCGCCATGCCGCGCAAGATCAAGCCCGTGATGTAGGCGCCGTAGGTGCCCAGCGCGTAGCCGAGCACGGCCAGCAGGACGCCAACGGGGGCCAGGGATGGGTGGAAGGCGCTGGCGATGACGGGGGCCGAGGCGGCGCCGCCGATGTTCGCTTGCGATCCCACGGCCATGAAAAACAGGGGCGCGCGGATCAGCTTGGCGACGAGCAGCATCAGGCCGCCATGCACGGCGATCCAGATCAGGCCCAGCAGGAACAAAAACGGTTTGTCGAACAGGGCTTTCAAGTCCATGTGCATGCCGATGGTTGCCACCAGCACGTACAGCATGGCCGAGCCGATGGTCGAGGCGCCCGCGCCTTCCAGGCTGCGCGCCCGGGTAAAACTGAGCAGCAGGCCGAAGGTGGTGGCGAGCACGACGATCCAGAAGAAGTTCGACGTCAGGCTGTAATCCTGCAAGCGCCATGCGGCGGGCAGGGTGCTGATCCAGCCGATGATGGGGCCGGCCAGGAAGTGCGACAGGCCCGTCACGCCCAGGCCTACGCCGAGGATGATCATGATGTCGGTCAGGTTGGCGATGCGCGCGTGCTGGGCGCGGTAGCTTTCGATGCTGTTCTTGAGCGCGTTGATGGCGGATAAGTCCGCGCCGGTCCAGCGGTCGAAGGCGCCCGCGCGGCCGGCCAGGAACAGCAGCACGGCCGTCCAGACGTTGGCCACCAGCACGTCGACGGCGACGAACTGGCCAAACAGCGTCGCATCCACTTCAAACACTTCCTTCATGGCCGCCTGGTTGGCGCCGCCGCCTATCCACGAGCCGGCCACGGTGGTCATGCCGCGCCAGGTGTCGCCGGCCACCGTTTCCGGGTGGATCAAACGCAAGGCTTCGAACGAGACGAGGGCGCCCAGCATGACGCCCAGGGTGCCCGTCAAAAACATGATGATGGCCTTGGGACCGAGGCGGATGATGCCGCCGAAATCGATGGCCACGCACAGCAGCACCAGCGCGCTGGGCAGCAGATAGTCGCGCGCCACGGCGTACAGGCCGGACGCGTTGCCGTCGATGATGCCGAACGTGTTGAGCAACGCCGGGATCAAATAGCACATCAGCAGCGACGGGATATACGTGTAGAACTTTTTCCAGAAGCCGTCTGGGCGGGAAGCGCTCCAGAAGACGGCTCCCAGGGTCATGGCGAGCAGGCCGAGGACGACGGCGTCATTGGTGATCAGGGCGGGTGTGGCAGGTGGCATCGGGGATTCCGGTGAACGTGTCAGGGACGCACGGGATGCCGATAAGGCCCCCGGGCGCGGGTGGCCGTATCGTATAGCAATGTTGAAGCCTAAACAAATTATTTAGGTAGTGCCAGCCGGAATTTTTCTTGTCAAATCAAACACTTGTAGACTGCTTCGCTACCCCGCGCAGCAGACTGGCGGTTACAAATAACGGGCCAGCAAGGCCTTGTCGAGAGCGCCGTCAAGTTCGATGCGCACGAAGTGGCCGCTGCCGGGCGCCACCTGGATTTCGCTGCCGTCATCGCTGAGCATGCGGGTAATGGTGACGTCGCGGTTGCCGCCCGGATGCACGGCCTCGATGCGGTCGCCCACGGCGAAGCGGTTTTTCACTTCCACCCTGGCCCAGCCGTCCGCCACGCCCAGCACGTCGCCCACGTATTGGCTGCGGTCCGCCTCGGACGCGCCGCGCATGTAGTTCTGGTGCGCCTGCGTGTGGTGGCGCTGGTAAAAGCCGTCCGTGTAGCCGCGGTTGGCCAGGCCTTGCAGCTGGCCCAGGAGGCTGATATCGAAAGGGCGGCCCGCGACGGCGTCATCGATGGCCTGGCGGTAGACTTGCGCCGTGCGCGCCGCGTAGTACAGCGACTTGGTGCGGCCCTCGACCTTCAGCGAATCGACGCCGATTCTCACCAGGCGCTCGATATGCTCGACGGCGCGCAAGTCCTTCGAATTCATGATGTAGGTGCCGTGCTCGTCTTCGAGTATCGGCATCAGCTGGCCCGGGCGCTGGGCTTCTTCAATCAGATAGGGCTGGTCGGCCAGCGGGTGGCGCGGCTGCTGGTGCAGGGCGGAAAACGCATTGTTGTCCGCCTCGGCCAGCGCCTGGTGAAATTCCAGCGGCACCACCTGCATGCCGCCCAGGTCGCCGCTGGCGTCTTCGGACGCGTTTTTCACCTTGTAATCCCAGCGGCAGGAATTCGTGCACGTGCCCTGGTTCGGGTCGCGGTGGTTGAAATAACCGGACAGCAGGCAACGGCCTGAATAGGCGATGCACAGCGCGCCGTGGACGAAGACCTCGAGCTCCATTTCCGGGCAGCGCTGGCGGATTTCCTCGATCTCGTCGAGCGACAGTTCGCGCGACAGGATCACGCGCGTCAAGCCCATGCGGTGCCAGAACTTGACGTCGGCCCAGTTGACGGCGTTCGCCTGCACGGACAGGTGTACGGGGACGTCCGGCCACTTGTCGCGCACCATCATGATGAGGCCCGGATCGGCCATGATCAGCGCGTCGGGGCGCATGGCGATCACCGGTTCCATGTCGCGCAAATACGTTTTCAGCTTGGCGTTGTGGGCGAAGATATTGCTGGCGACAAAGAATTGCTTGCCGCGCGCATGGGCGCCATCGATGCCTTCCTGCAAGGCTTGCAAGGTCGAAAAATCGTTATTGCGCACGCGCAAGCTGTAGCGTGGCTGGCCCGCGTAGACGGCGTCGGCGCCAAAGTCGAAGGCGGCGTGCATCTTGGCCAGGGAGCCGGCAGGCAGGAGGAGTTCGGGAGCGTGGCGCATGGAGGATGGGCAAAGGCGGCGATCTTATGCTGGCTGGCCGCATATTGCATTGCCTTGGATCAAGGGATTGATATCCGCTGCCGGGGTGCTCAGGCGTCAGGCGTTCAAGCCTGTGTGTCCCTGGTGCCGCTCGTGCCGGGCTTGCGCTTTCAGAAACCGGCGCAAGCCCTGGCCGGCTAGTGCGCATGCGCGGTCCCGCTGTTGCCGGCCTGTCCCGTCATGGGCAGGTGTTCGGGCGGCATGCCGTCCTTGAACAGTTGACGCAATTGCTGGCGCAGTTCCGGCGTGTCGTGGTGATGGTGTACCGAGACCGCGTGCTCCACGGCAATCCCCAATAGCTCTTCCTCGCTGTCGGCCGAGATGGCCACCGAACAATGCGTGTCGCTTGGGAATTCCCGGCAATCGATGAATTTGCGCGTCATGATCGACTCCTTTCCGAAAAGAGCGGGCACAGCACCCGCTCAATTCAGTATAGGCCGCAATCCGGCTCAGGCTGCGCGGCTGTTGATATCGGCCCCGTGCGCCTGCAAGTGTGTTGGCTGCGCCGCAGCGGGCGCAAAATCGTCGACCTGTATCAAGCCGTCGACCAGGCGCGCATAGTCGAGCAAGGTGTTGTGCTCCTGGCAGCTGACCGAACCCGCCGCCTTGGCTGCGGCCAGCCACTGCTGCATGGCGGACAGGCTTTGCGGCAGGTGCCGCAGGGCCGCGCCTTCGGGCGTGTCTTTCAGGCGTTTTTCGATGTGCAGGATGTCGGGCAGCAGGGTCAGGGCCCGCTCGGCGCAGGCCACGGGGTCGTTGCTGTCGTTGGCCACATAAGCGTCGGCCAGCAGGCGTTCGCGGTCGGCGCCCGGCGTTTGCAGGGCCAGCGCCACCTCGCTGCCCAGTTCGTCGGATGGCGGGCGGTGGGGCAAGCCAAACGGGAACAGCAAGGTGCGCAGCAGCGCCGCCAGCACGCGCGCGGGGAAATTGTCGAGCACGCCCGTCAAGCCCTGCTGCGCCTTGACCAGCGCATCTTGCAGCGACCAGTGCACATAGGGCAGGTCGGCCTCGGGCCGGCCATCATCCTCGTAGCGCTTCAGCACGGACGACGCCAGGTACAGCTGCGCCAGCACGTCGCCCAAGCGGGCGGACAGCCGCTCGCGGCGCTTGAGTTCGCCACCGAGCACGAACATCGACATATCCGTCATGACGGCAAACGCCGTCGACAACCGCGTCAGGGCGCGGTAGTAGGGCGTCAGTACAGGCGCGCCGGCATCGGGCACGGCCGCCAGGCGCGCGCCGCCCAGCCCGTACCACAATCCCCTGGCCAGGTTGCCCAGCACAAAGCCGACATGGCCAAAGAAGGCCGCATCGAAATCGCGCAAGGCCTTGCGGCCGTCGCTTTCGCTGACGGCAGCCATTTCCCTGAGCACATACGGATGCGCGCGGATGGCGCCCTGGCCAAAGATGATCAGGCTGCGTGTGAGGATGTTGGCCCCTTCGACCGTGATCGCGATGGGGATTTGCTGGTAGGCGCTGGCGAGGAAATTGTTGGGGCCGATGCAGATGCCCTTGCCGCCGAGAATATCCATGCCGTCATTGACGAGCGCGCGGCCCCGTTCCGTGACGTGGTATTTAACGATGGCGGAAATGACGGCCGGCTTTTCGCCCAGGTCGACGGCGTGCGCGGCCAGGGTGCGCGCCGCATCCATCAGGTACAGGTTGGCGCCCATGCGGGCCAGCGCTTCCTGCACCCCCTCGAATTTGCCGATCGGCATGTTGAACTGGCGCCGCACGGCCGCATACGCGC
The DNA here is from genome assembly GCF_001758715.1 of Janthinobacterium sp. HH104. Classification (NCBI taxonomy): domain Bacteria; kingdom Pseudomonadati; phylum Pseudomonadota; class Betaproteobacteria; order Burkholderiales; family Oxalobacteraceae; genus Janthinobacterium; species Janthinobacterium sp. HH104. Next base: position 254,101 of record NZ_LRIB01000054.1, read on the forward strand.
CAGTGCCGCGCACGGCCATCTTGCCCATGCCCACGCTGGACGAGGGCAGCGAAATGGCGCGCCCAGCCGCCAGGCACTCCATCAGCATGCGCCAGCCTTTGCCCACTTGCGCCTGGCCACCGATGACCCAGTCGATGGGGATGAACACATCGTTGCCCGACGTGGGGCCGTTCTGGAAAGCGGCGTTCAATGGATGGTGGCGGCGCCCGATCACGACGCCGTCGTGGCTGGCGGGGATCAGCGCGCAAGTGATGCCCGGCGCATCGTTGTCGGACAGCAGATGATCGGGGTCGCTGGTCTGGAATGCCAGGCCCAGCAAGGTTGCCACGGGCGCCAGGGTGATGTAGCGCTTGTTCCACGTGAGGCGGAAACCCAGGGTAGGGCGTCCTTCATGCATGCCCATGCAAACCACGCCCAGGTCGGGAATGGCGGCCGCGTCGGAGCCCGCATACGGACTGGTCAGGGCAAAGCAGGGAATCTCGGTGCCGTTGGCCAGGCGCGGCAGATAATGGTTTTTCTGTGCTTCGGTGCCGTAGTGCAACAGCAGTTCGGCCGGCCCCAGCGAATTGGGCACCATCACGGTCACGGCCAGCGCCGAGCAGCGGCTCGACAGCTTCATCACCACTTGCGAATGCATGTAGGCGGAGAATTGCTTGCCGCCATATTGCTTCGGGATAATCATGCCGAGGAAACCTTGCGCCTTCATGTAGTCCCAGGCTGGGCGCGGCAAATCCTGCGCCTGCTGCGTTTCCCAGTCGTTGACCAGTTCGCACAGCCGCTCGACATCGTGATCGAGAAAATGGCGCTCCTCGGCTGTGAGCGTGGCGCGTCCATAGCGCAGCAGCTTGGGCCAGTCGGGCTTGCCGGAAAACAGGTCCGCATCCCACCACGTGGTACCGGCCTCGAGCGCGTCGCGCTCCGTGTCGGACATCGTCGGCAAGATGCGCTTGAACAGGGCCAGCAGGTGTGGGGTAATCAGGGCGCGGCGCACGGGGCCGGGCGCGAACAGTACAACCAGGCCCAGCAGGGCCACCACCAGTATGATCGTCAGCATGCGATATCTCCCTGTTATATGACAACAGGATAGGCCGAGATGGCGAATGTTACTGTGCGGTACAGCGCATACGCACAACGCCAACCGGATGGGTTGGCGTTGTGGTGTCCGGAGTAAAGCGTATTAACGTTGTGGAACGACAATCACCGTGTCGCCCGTCTTACCTTTGGCGCCGTCGTCGCCCTTGGCACCATCGTTGCCTTGTGCTCCAGTGGCGCCCTTGGCGCCGTCATATCCGGCGGCACCGCTGTCGCCGGTCTGTCCCGTGGCGCCGGTGGCACCGGTCGCGCCGGCAGGGGCTTCAGCGCCCGTGGCACCCGTCGCGCCGGCAGGACCAGGCGCGCCGGCAGGGCCGGGAACGACTTGTACGACGGTGGGTGCGGGTGGTGCTTCGCGCTGGCAAGCCGTCAGGGCAAGGGTAGAGGCGAGCGCGAGCAATATCAGGGTAGTTTTCATGATGCATCCTTTGGCAGTGTGCCGTAATGTACGGAACGGCTCGACGGCGTCGGGCGCGAGTTTCGCATGGCGGTGTAGCGGGGAGAACTGGCCAGGTGGCCGTTGCGCCGTGTCGCGCAGGGCGCTGGCGGCGGGAAGGGTGTGTGGTCTGCCTGCAGCATGGGCTCTTGGGCCGCTGCAGTCCGTACGTTTGCGTACACAGCGGTGGGGCGGGAGAGATTTTGTGCAAAGAAAAACAAAAAGCCAACCCGAAGGTTGGCTGAGGATGTTCAAAGCGGGCTGGCAGCTCCCTGATTGATCGTCTGGTGCTGCCTGGCGTGTTTATTTAACGGTGAAACTTTTGTCGTAGCCACCATTCGTACTTGTATATCCTAATGTGTCACGGAACGCTGTCCAGCCAACCACCCATTGCCCCGCTTTGGCGCCTGCGGGTATCGTCACCGTTGAACTGAACGTAGCATGCTTCGCGTCGCCGGATGCCAGCACCCATTTGCTGTCGATGCGTGTTCCGCCGATATCGGCGATGTTGTACCAATAGGGATTGGGCAGGACGTTGAGATTGATCCCGGTGGCATCTGTCACGATGACGGTGGTCGTCACCAGTTGACTTGTCTGGGAGACATCAACGGTGGTGGGATTGACGGTGATGGCTGAAACGGCGGGACCCGATGTGTCGCCGAGTCCATTACTTTGCACGGTGAAACTCTTTTCGTAGCCGCCATTCGTACTCGTATATCCTAATGTGTCACGGAACGCTGTCCAGCCAACCGTCCAGGAGCCGGCTTTGGCGCCTGTGGGTATCGTCACCGTTGAACTGAACGTAGCATGCTTCGCGTCGCCGGAGGCCAGCATCCATTTGCTGTCGATGCGGGTGCCGCCGATATCGGCGACGTTGTACCAATAGGGATTGGGCAGGGCGTTGAGATTGACCCCGGTGGCATCTGTCACGGTCACCGTGGCCGTCACCAGTTGGCTTGCCTGCGAGACGTCAACGGTGGTGGGATTGACGGTGATGGCTGAAACGGCGGGGCCCGACGTGTCGCTGAGTTCATTACTTTGCACGGTGAAACTCTTTTCGTAGCCGCCATTCGTACTCGTATATCCTAATGTGTCACGGAACGCTGTCCAGCCAACCGTCCAGGAGCCGGCTTTGGCGCCTGTGGGTATCGTCACCGTTGAACTGAACGTAGCATGCTTCGCGTCGCCGGAGGCCAGCATCCATTTGCTGTCGATGCGGGTGCCGCCGATATCGGCGACGTTGTACCAATAGGGATTGGGCAGGGCGTTGAGATTGACCCCGGTGGCATCTGTCACGGTCACCGTGGCCGTCACCAGTTGGCTTGCCTGCGAGACGTCAACGGTGGTGGGATTGACGGTGATGGCTGAAACGGCGGGGCCCGACGTGTCGCTGAGTTCATTACTTTGCACGGTGAAACTCTTTTCGTAGCCGCCATTCGTACTCGTATATCCTAATGTGTCACGGAACGCTGTCCAGCCAACCGTCCAGGAGCCGGCTTTGGCGCCTGCGGGGATCGTCACCGTCGAACTGAAGGTGGCATGCTTCGCGTCGCCGTAGGCCAGCACCCATTTGCTATCGATGCGGGTGCCGCCGATATCGGCGATGCTGTGCCAATAGGGGTGGGGCAGGGCGTTGAGATTGATTCCGGTGGCATCTGTCACGGTCACCGTGGCCGTCACGCGTTGGCTTGCCTGCGAGACGTTGACGGTGGCGGGGGTGACAGTGATGACTGACACGGAGGGTCCCGATGTGTCGACGGCACTGGCGCTGACAGTGACCGTTGCATCCGCACTGCTCGCTTTGCCATCGTTGACGATGAGCTTGGCGACATACAAGCCGGAGGCATCGGCGGTAAAGCTGGTCCTGGCTGCGCTGGCAGAGGACAAGGTGGCCGTACTGTTCGCCGGTTTTTCCGTCAGCATCCAGGCAAACGTCAAGACATCGCCATTGGCATCCGAGCTAGCGCTGCCATCGAGCTCGACCACGCTGCCGGACAAGACATTTTGCGCGTAGCCTGCGTTCGCAACCGGCGCCGCATTGGCTACACTGGCCGTGATGCTGACCGCCGCGGCGTTGCTGCTGACCTTGCCGTCGTTGACGATGACGCTGGCGACATAGGTGCCAGCCACATCCGCCGTAAAAGTGGGCCTGGCGGAGGTCGGCGACAACAAGCTTGCCGTGCTGCCTGCCGGTTTGGATTGCAGGGTCCATGCATAGCTGAGTGTACGGCCGGCATAGGCCGAGCTGGCGCTGGCATCGAGGGTAACGACAGTGCCCGTTACCACGCTTTGTGCCGGCCCGGCCTGGGCGACAGGGGGGACTGCGGCAATATCGGCGATGACTTGCTTGATGGTGTCTGGATTGCTGATCTTGGCCAGCGCGGTCACGACCTGGGTAAGCTGGGCGGCATTGATTTTTATTCTGAGCGCATCGAGAACCCTGTCCTGTGCATCGCCGCCGGCGGGGTTGCCTTGCGTCGCCGCTTTCAAGGGCGTGGAAAGGAAATCAGCGAGCGGGGTCGTGTCGACGACACCGCTCAGTACCGCAGCCACGTCGGCCTGCGCCGCTTTCACCGCAGTGCTATTGATCTTGCTGCCGGCAATAGTGGAGTCAAACGCGGCAAAGAAGACCGCGGGTTCGTTACCCAATACCCGCGCCGTCAGCATTTCGGTCAGTGGCGTGATGTTGGCAGTGGCGGCGTTGCCGCTTCCCAGCACGAGCGTGTGTAATTTCGAACCATCAGCCGGATCGGTGATCTGGAGCAGGCACGGTAGTTGGCCACCGGCGGCGGCAAGGCTGTAGCTGCCGTCGGCCAGCGACGTGGCGTTGCCTGTGCCCGTCTGGCATTTGGCAGTAATCATGGCGCCAGCAATTGCTTTCCCCGTTGCGGCAGTGCCGTTGACGGTTAATTTTGCCGGGTTAGCAGGGGCCGGTGAGGAGCTGCTACCACCGCCACCGCATGCAACGAGCATGCACGAACCAAGCATAATTGCCAAAGTCTTCATCGAATATATCCATTTTCAATTTTTAAAGTGATGCCATGTGGCGTCACGTTCAAACGGCCAAGCTCTTGCCGAAGTCAGTCTGTTAAGGGAAATTATATATCTTTAAGCAATATTTTATGCCTTGAAATTGAAGGCTATGCACTTGAAGGGGCGTAGGGATGTATTTTTTCATGTGGCTCGCAGCGTTGCGCGGCTTGCAGCGTGACTGGCGACAGGCTGGACGCGAGCAATTCAGCAAACAAAAAAGCCAACCCGAAGGTTGGCTTTTTGCTATGTGCGGCTGAATTCTTGGTGGCCCGGGGCGGAATCGAACCACCGACACAAGGATTTTCAATCCTCTGCTCTACCGACTGAGCTACCAGGCCAAGGCGGCGAATTATAGCAGAAAGACTTTCTACCTGACCAGAGCTAGCTGTGTTCAAATGCAACAGATGGCCAAAACATGGTGTTTTGGCATCCTTGTATGACCCGAAGGGATGTGGCGATGCAGCGACGTATTGGAGTGCAGGGCCTGGCGGTGGCGGGCTTGTTCAGTTTGTTTTGCGGCGCGGCGCGCGCCGACGGGTTGGCCGATTTGACTGCGGCGCTGGCCCGATTGCAGGGCCAGATGCCGATCAAGGCGCAGGTGGAATCGAAAAGCTGGCGCCGCGAGGGCGAGGGCAAGGCGGCGGAAGAGGATAGCGGCCAGGCGACCGTCACTGTCGAAGGCGGGCCGGCAGGCTTGCAAGTGCTCTACGGCAAGGATTTGCTGGCGAAAGTGGAGGCCGAGCAGCGCGCCAGGGTGAAAGATCCGAAGGTGAAGACGCCGATCGGCTTTGCGCTGGGAGAAATGAAGGCGACGGAGTTGCGTTCCATGGTGTCGGCCGCGGACGCCTTGTCGCGCGAGATCGAGGAAGCCGTGTTCAGCGGCGAGAAGATGGATAGCTACAAGGGCAAGCCGGCGCGTCTGCTCAGCTTTACTTTGTCGCTCGACAAGGTGCCTGAGAAAGACCGCAAGTATGTGAAGAAGTTCGAAGGCGGCATCGAGGTGTGGATCGCCGCGGACGGCACGCCGCTGGCCAGCCATTTCCACTTTGACGTGAGCGGGCGCGCCTTTGTCGTCGTCAGCTTTACGCAAAAGTCGGACGAGACGCGCCAGTATGGCGTCAGCGGCGACCATTTATTGTTGCTGCGCAAGGAGAGCAAGAACACCACCTCAGGCGCGGGCGAGAGGGTGGAGAGCAAGATCGTCAAGACCTTGCAATTGCAGTCCTGACGTGTTGCCGAATCATTTCATTACATGGCGGCGCTGCCACCCATGGCGCTCTTTTGCAGCACGCAGCGTCCCGCTTCGCAGGTGGCGCCCGGGTCCGTGACGATGGAGCAGGTCGACATCATGCCGTCCGCTTGCTGCTGCTTGCGGCTGGCCTCGGCTTGCGCCTGGGCCAGGGCCTTGAGTTTCTTGCCGTCATTGCCCTTGCCGGACCAGGCCAGGTAGCGCTCGGGGCCGCCGCAAGCCTTGGCGCCGATGGCGATGGTTTGACATTGCTGGGTGGAATCGCAGGCGGCGGTGCCCACTTCCGCCTGGATTTGCGCCAGCAAGCCGGCATTGCCGGGGGCGGGCGGCGCATCATCTTGCGTGGGGGCACTGCCGCAGGCACTGGCGGCCAGCAGCAGGAAGCTGGCGCACGTGGCGCGCAACAGTGGCAACAGGGTTGGGTAGGTAGGCGTTTTCATGCCGTCATCATGTGCCACGCTTGCGTAAATGGCAAGCGCGATTCGCACTTGGCCAGAACCTTGATCCCGGTCATTTTCATTATCAACCCGTCAAAGTTAATATAAATCAACATCCAATCAGCGATGTACGGGTGGCGACCGGGCCGGCGCGCTGCATTCCCGCGCTGGCGCGCGCCGCCGATTCGGGAATGTTTCCAGGAGTTAGACTATGCGCCGCACCATGTCCCCCTTCCTTTTCATCGCCAGCCTCGCTCTCAGTGGCGCGCTGCACGCCGCCAGCAAGGAGCCGATCCAGCCGATTACTGCCGCCAAGGTGGCCAATCCAGCCATGGTCGAGCTGGGCAAGAAACTGTTTTTCGACCCGCGCCTGTCGCGCTCGGGATTTATTTCCTGCAACAGCTGCCATAACCTGAGCATGGGCGGCACGGACAATATCAAGACCTCGATCGGCCACAACTGGCAGCGCGGACCCATCAATTCGCCCACCGTGCTCAATGCCAGCATGAACGTGGCGCAATTCTGGGATGGCCGCGCCAAGGATTTGCAGGAGCAGGCGGGCGGCCCCATCGCCAATCCGGGCGAGATGGCTTTTACGCACGAGCTGGCCATCGACGTGCTGGCCTCGATTCCCGCTTACCGCGCGGAGTTCAGACAAGTGTTTGGCCAGGACAAGCTGTCCATCGAGCAAGTCACGCGCGCCATCGCCGCCTTTGAAGATGTGCTGGTGACGCCCGGTTCGTGCTTCGACCAATGGCTGTCGGGCAAGAAAAGCGCGTTGACGAAAGACGAACTGGCCGGCTACCAGCTGTTCAAATCGAGCGGCTGCATCGCCTGTCATAACGGTCCCGCCGTGGGCGGCAACACTTTCCAGAAGATGGGCGTGGTGGAACCGTACAAGACGGCGATGACGGCTGAAGGGCGCTCGGCCGTGACGGGCAAGGATGCGGACCGCTTCAATTTCAAGGTGCCGACCCTGCGCAACGTGGAGCTGACGTATCCGTACTTCCACGATGGCGAAGCGGCGACCCTGACGCAGGCCGTCGACGTGATGGGCCGCTTGCAGCTGGGCCGCACGTTTACGCCCGACGAAAACGCCAAACTGGTGGCTTTCCTGAAAACCCTGACGGGCAAGCAGCCGCACATCGTGCTGCCGATCTTGCCGCCATCGTCGGATACGACGCCACGGCCGGTGCCGTTTGACTGAGTGAGTGTGGTGTCGGATTACGCCCTTGCGGGCTAATCCGACCTACGCCTGAGCGGGTAGGTCGGATTAGCGGCGTCGCCGCGTAATCCGACATTCTGATATCGCTTACTTCAACGTACGCTGGAACAACTGATAGATGCGGCGGTACTCGTCATACCACGCTTCCGGCTGCACGAAACCGTGGCGCTCCATCGGGTAGCTGGCCATTTCCCAGTTATCCTTTTTCAGCTCGATCAGGCGCTGCGACAGGCGCACGGAATCCTGGTAAAACACGTTGTCATCGATCATGCCGTGGGCGATCAGCAGGTTGCCCGTCAGCTTGTCCGCGTATTCGATCGGCGACGAGATTTTATACGCTTGCGGATCGATGTCCGGCGTGTTCAGGATATTCGCCGTGTACTCGTGGTTGTAGGTCGTCCAGTCCGTCACGGGGCGCAGGGCGGCGCCCGATTTGAAGATGTCCGGCGCGCGCATCAGGGCCATCAGGCTCATGAAGCCGCCATAGCTGCCGCCATAGATGCCCACGTTCTTGATGTCGCCCTGGTGCTGGGCTGCCAGCCAGTTGGCGCCATCGACAAAATCTTCCAGTTCCGGGTGGCCCATCTGGCGGTAGATGGCCGTGCGCCAGGCGCTGCCGTAGCCGAGCGAGGCGCGGTAGTCGACGTCGAGCACGATGTAGCCTTGCTCGACCAGCAGGTTGTGGAACATCTGTTCGCGGAAGTACACGGGATAGCGCTCGGTCACATTCTGCAGGTAGCCGGCGCCGTGCGCGAACATGACGATCGGATAGCGCTTGCCAGCTTCCAGCTGCTTTGGCCGGTACAGCTTGGCCCAGATCGGTGCCGCGCCATGCGTGGACGGCACTTGCACCAGTTCCGGCATGACCCAGTTGCGCGCCTTGAAGGCGTCGCTGCGCGTATCGGTGAGGATAGTCGCCTTGCCGCCAGAGACAGAAACGGTGGCCAGCTGGGCCGGCATATAGCTGGTCGAATAGCGCAGCAGCAGCTTGCCGCCATCAGGCGACAGGCCGAAGTTTTCCACGCCTTTCAAATTCGTGACTTCGCGCGCGCCGCCATCCCTGGCCGTGCTGGCGCACACTTCATACGTGCCTGGCGCCTGCCGGTTGCACATGAAATAGGCGTTCTTGCCGTCGCGGCTCCATTCGACGGCGCTCACTTCCCATGGGCCGCTGGTCAACGCGCGTGCCGGAGCCGCGCCCGTTTTCGCGTACAGATGGGCGTAGCCGCTTTCCTCGGACAGATACCACAAGGTGGCGTTGTCGGGCAGCCAGCCGAATTCCTCGGCGCGGCGGTTGACCCAGGCCGTATCGCTGATGCGGTGCACGGGCACGAGGGCGCCGTTGGCCAGGTCGACGTTGGCGAGCCAGCCGTCCTTGTTGTCGATGGCGCGGATACGCACGGCGGCCTTGCTGCCGTCATCGGTCCAGGCGATGCCGTCGCGCTGGGCATCGATGCGTACGGCGCGGTTGCCTTTCAACGGCGGCAGCTTCTGTTCCGCGCGCAAGGCTGCCAGCGGGTCGGTGGCGATGCCGGGCAGGCTGTCAAAGGCGATCTCGCGCACCTGGCCCGTGCGCAGGTCGGCCAGTTTCAGGCTTTGCGCGATCGGCATGTTGCGGCCCACGCGCGTGCGCTCGTCGTCCGCTTCCGGATAGCCCGTTTCCGTGACATAGCGGGCCAGTTTACCCAGCTTGCCCTTCTCGGCAGCTTTATCCTGCGTGACGAACAGCAGCCAGCGGCCGTCCGGCGACAGGGCGCTGCCGGAAATCGTCACTTTCTCGCCCAGGTAGATCGGTTCCGGCGCGCGCGTGGCATCGAGGCGGCGCTCTTCGTGGCGGCGTTCGCGGTTCGCGTCGCGGTCTTCCTTCTGGCGCGCCAGGTTGACGATCAGGCGCAGCTGCAGTTCGCGCAGGGCGTCCGCTTCCGGCTTGGCGTCCGGGTCCTTGGCCGCGCGCAGAAGGGCGACGGGGGCGCTCAGGCGATCAAGACGGTTCCAGCTGAACCAGTCGGTGCCGCTGCGGTATTGCACGGCGCCGCCGTCGCTGGAATATTGCGGGTCGCTGATGGCCGTCACACCGCGCGTGATTTGCGTCAGGGCGCCGTTTTTCAGGTCGCGCTCGAACAAGTCGCCGTTGCGCAGCAGGATGGCGCGCGTGCCGGCCCGGTTGACGACCATTTGCTGGCCATCGAGGTTGGCCAGCTGTGCATCGTCGACCTTCTTGCCGCTATTGAGCTTGGCGTTCGCGCCTGGTAATTGATAGGTGTCGCGCAGCGGCGAGCCGAGGCGTTTTTGCTTGTAGTAGAGCTGGCCATTCCAGCCCCACCATGCCGCTTCGACGGGTGTGCCAATCCAGTCGGGATCGGCCATGGCCTGGTCCAAGGTGATCGGTGTAGGCGCGGTGGCGGTGGAGGAAGGGGCCGCATGCGCGGCAGGCAGCAGAGATAGCAGCAGGAGCGGCAGCAGGGGAAGAACCAGACGCATCGGGGATCACTTTAATCAAAGGGGATGATGAAGGTACAGGCTATGAGGCCGGTATTCTAGCGGAGGAGTTGCGTGCAGGAAATGTCGGAAAGCTAAGCTTGATGCCCGGCCAGCCAGGCGAGAAAGTCGGCGAGCGGCATCGGCCGCGCATACAGGAAGCCCTGCAAGCCGTCGCAATCGTGGGCGATGAGGAAGTCGGCTTGCTCCTGCGTTTCCACGCCTTCGGCCACGACGCGCAAGCCCAGATGGCGCGCCATGGCCAGGATCGCTTGCACGATGGCCGTGTCGCGCGCATCGTGCGGCGTGTCGTCGATGAAGCGCTTGTCGATTTTGAGTTCATACAGCGGCATCGAGGTCAGGTAGGCGAGGCTGGAATAACCGGTGCCGAAATCGTCGATGGAAAAGCGGATGCCCAGTTCCGCCAGTTCGCGCATGCGCGCCAGCGAGGCGTCGCGCTGGTCGATCAGCAAACCCTCCGTCAATTCCAGGATCAGGGCGCCGGCCGGCGTGCCGTGTTCGGCCAGTGCGGCCTGCACGCGGGAAGCGAAATCGGGCTGGCGAAACTGGGCCGGGCTGACGTTCACGGACAGGGCGACGGGCGATCCCGCCTGCGCCAGCACCCTGGCGGCGCGGCATGCTTCGCGCAGCGCCCAGTGGCCGAGCTTGACGATCAGCCCCGATTCCTCGGCGATGGGAATGAAGATATCCGGCGCGATGTACGTGCCGTCCGCCTGCGGCCAGCGCATCAGCAATTCGGCGCCCGTGACCCGGCCGTGGCGGTCGACCTGCGGCTGCACGTGCATGCATAACACATGGTCATCGAGGGCGCGCGCCAGCGCCCGTTCCAGGGTCAGGCGGCGCTCCACGCCTGCCTGCATGGCCGCTTCGAAGAAGGCGATGCCGTTGCGCCCTTCGGCCTTGGCGCGGTACATGGCGATGTCCGCTTCGCGCAGCAGGTCGTGCGCCTGCTGCTCCATTTTCGGCAGCAGGGTCACGCCGATGCTGGCGCTGCAATGATAGGACTGCGCGCCGATTTCGAAGTCGCGCGCGATGGCGGCGCGGATTTTCTCGGCCACCTGGGCTGCTGCGCGCGCGGCGCTGTCCAGGTCATCGGCCAGGTGCGCCAGCAGCACGACGAATTCATCGCCGCCGATGCGCGCCACCGTGTCGGCCTTGCGCATCAGCTGCGCCAGCCGTTCGCCCGCCAGGCGCAGCAGCGCGTCGCCGGTGGCGTGGCCGCGCGCGTCGTTGATGTGCTTGAAGTGGTCGAGGTCGATGAACATCAGCGCGCTGATGGACTGGTTGCGCGGCGCGGCGGCCAGCAAGTGGCCGATGCGGTCCATCAGCAGGCGCCGGTTGGGCAAGCCCGTCAGCACGTCATAGAAGGCCAGGCGGTGGATGTCCGCTTCCGATTTCTTGCGCTCGTCGATTTCGCGCTCGACGGCCACCCAGTGCGTCTGCCTGCCGTCCGCATCCGTAAACGGCACCAGTTCCGCCTCGACCCAGTACGCCTTGCCGGCCTTGTTGTAATTCAGTAATTCCGCCCTGGCTGGCTGGGCGCGGGCCATGGCGGCGGCGACGCGCGCCAGTTCGTCCGCATCCGTGGCGGGGCCTTGCTGGAACAGCAGGCTGCGGCCCAGCACTTCGGCGCGCGCATAGCCGCTGCTGCGCTCGAAGGCATCGTTGACGAAGATGATGCGCGTGGCGGGCACCGTACCCGCGCCTAACGCGGTATCGGCCACTTCGGCGATCATCACCATGTCGTTCAGGCGGGCCAGCGCCGTGGCCGTCAAGCGCAGGTCGGCGTTCAGCTGCGACAGGGCCTGGCTGCTGCGTTCCAGGTGGCGCAGCAGGAAGGCGCAGGACAGGGTCAGTACGGCGGCGATGAACAGGAAGTTCAGGGCCACGATCAGCGCGCGCAGCACGGGCGAATCGGGCACGCCGCGCAATTGCAGCTCCACGTCGGGATGCAGGCCGAGCAGAAAGATGGTCAGCGACGTCAGGGCCAGGGTCGACAAGGCTGGCCGCATGCCCAGCAGCAGGGCCGCCAGCACGGGCATGAGCATCATGTAGATCTGGCTGACGGGGCCGATTTTCATCAGCAGGCCCACGCCCACCAGATAGGCGACGATGAGGAATTGCCACACGCGCCAGCGGTAGGGCATGGCGCGCAGATGCCAGATGAGGCCGATCCAGCCGATGGCCAGCAAGTCGAGGGCGACTATGGACCAGATAGCTTCGCGCGCGGCCAGCAGGGCGCTGGGAATGGCAGTGACGATGCCCAGCAGCAGCACCGCCTGCAGCAGGCGCGCAAAAATCTGTCCGCGCCAGTGCGCGAGGTCGTTTGACGCGGCCACACTGCCGTCCTTTCCCCAGGGAGCTCTGCTGCCGAGCTGAGCAGTATGGTAAAAATATTACGCGGTATCTTTCAGCATGTCATCTTGATCATTCGGCATGATTGACGGCGCGACCACAAGGCGCACCGGACCTCCTAGTCCGTTTGCGCCGTGGGCCAGTAATGGCTATCGGGCGTATCGCGCGCGCCGAAGATGGCCTGGCCGACGCGCACGACGGTGGCGCCTTCTTCGATGGCGATTTCATAATCGCCGGACATGCCCATCGACAGCTCGTCGAGGCTGACGCCATCGGGGGCGCCCTGGCGCAGCCGGTCGCGCAATTCGCGCAGCAGCACGAAGCAGCGGCGCACGCGCACGGCTTCCGCCGACAACAGCGCCAGGGTCATGAGCCCGCGCACGCGCAGCGCCGGGAAGGCGGACAGCTGGCGCAGGAAAGCGGCCACTTCGTCCGGCGGCAAGCCGTACTTGCTGGCTTCTCCCGAGGTGTTTACTTGCACGAACACATCGAGCCCGCGCCCTTCCGCTTGCAGGCGCCGTTCCAGCGCCTCGGCCACGCGCAGACTGTCGAGCGCCTGGAATTCGCTGGCAAAACGCGCCACCAGCTTGGCCTTGTTGGTCTGCAAATGGCCGATCACCGACCATTGCAGGTCGGCCAGGTCCGCCATCGCTTCCCATTTGCGGCCCGCCTCCTGCGGCTTGTTTTCTCCCAGCATGCGGCAACCGGCGGCGTAGGCCAGGCGCAGGCTCGCCTCGGGCTTGGTCTTGCTGACTGGCAGCAGGCGCACGCCGGCCGGATCGCGTCCGGCCCGCAGGCAGGCGGCCACCATGCGCGCATGCACTTTTGCCAGGTTGCGGCGGAAGTCATCCACCGACACGGCTTGCGGCCAGCGCCCATGCCGCTCGTGCATGGTGGGAGTGAGCAGGGGAGTGTCTTTGTGCATGTGTCGGCCTTGTGTCAGTCTTTAGCGGCAGCAGTCGCGGGAGTGGTGTATTATTGTCCTATGCCAAAATATATCATGTCTGAGACTATCGTGAAGATTGCCGGAAAAACCGCTGCGGAACTGTTCGACAGCATCCGCGGGCTGACGCAGGCGGGCGAATTGCTGCCGGGCCAGGAGTTGCCGACCGTGCGCGAGCTGGCCGCGACCCTGGGCGTCAACCGCAATACCGTGTCGCTAGCCTACAAGCGCCTGGTGACGGCCGGGATCGCGGTCACGCAAGGGCGTTTGGGCACGGCCATCCGCGCGCAGCGCGATCCCGGCGAGCAGGAAGGCTTGCTGCCCGGCTCGCCGCTGGCCGACCTGGGCGGCGGCAATCCGAACCTGGCCTGGCTGCCCGATGTCGGCGCGGCCCTGGCGCGCAAGCCATACCGTCCGCGCCTGTATGGCGAAGCCACCGTCGATTCGGAACTGGAAGTGCTGGCGCGTCGCTGGCTGGCCGGCGATTGTCCCGGAGGCCACGACATCACCGTGACGAATGGGGCAGTCGATGCGGTCGAGCGCCTCCTGGGGGCGCACCTGGCCGCGGGCGACAAGGTGGTCGTGGAAGACCCGTGCTTCGTCAGCAGCATCAACACCTTGCGCATCGCCGGACTGCACGCCGTTGGCGTGGCCGTCGATGCCGAGGGCATGCAGGCCGGGGCGCTGGAACGGGCGCTGGCGCAAGGCGCGCAAGCCGTCATCGTGACGCCGCGCGCGCACAATCCCACCGGCTGCAGCCTGAGCGTGGCGCGCGCGGACCAGCTGCGCGCCGTGCTGGCCGCCTACCCGCACGTGCTGGTCATCGTCGACGACCATTTCTCGCTGTTGTCCACGGCCGGCTACCAGGACGTGATTCCCCCTGCTGCCCGGCGCTGGGCGCTGATCCGTTCCGTGTCGAAGATCTTCGGCCCCGACCTGCGCCTGGCCGTTGTCGCCAGCGACGGGCAGACGGCACAGCGTTTGCGCTTGCGACTCGCGCCCGGCACGAACTGGGTCAGCCATCTCTTGCAGGACGCCGTCAGCGCCTGCCTGTCGTCGTCCGACGTGTCCGCGCAGGTGGTCCTGGCCCGCGCCGACTATGCGCGCCGACGCGACATGGTGGCGGCGGCGCTGGCGGCGCGAGGCCTGGTCTGCGCCAGTCCCGCCGATGGCCTGAACCTGTGGCTGCCGCTGCCAAGTAACAGCCAGGCGGCCGTGCTGGCGCTGGCCCGGCATGGCTGGCTGGTGCGCGGCGGCGAAGCGTTCGGCGTGCAGGCGCCGGCGCAGGGATTGCGGATCACCGTGTCGACCATCGATGAAGCGGGCGCGCGGGCGTTCGCCGCGGTGCTGGCCCAGGTGCTGGGCCGGTCATAGTTTCAGTTACTCGCTACAGAAGGGGAAGATCATGAAAGTCCATTTCGTCGTGCATGAAGCATTCGAGGCGCCGGGCGCCTATGAGACCTGGGTGCGCGAGCGCGGCCACGAGGCCACGTATTCCCGCGTTTATGCCCATGAGCCGCTGCCCGTTTCCATCGCGGACATCGACCTGCTGGTTGTCATGGGCGGGCCGCAGTCGCCGTCGACGACGCGCGAGGAATGCCCGCATTTCGACGCCGCGGCCGAACAGGCCCTGATAGCCGCCTGTGCCGCGGCGGGCAAGGCGGTCGTCGGCGTTTGCCTGGGCGCGCAGCTGATCGGCGCGGCCTTGGGAGCGCGCCATGCGCACAGCCCTGAAAAGGAGATCGGCAAGTTCCCCATCACGCTGACGGCGGACGGAAAGGCGAACGGCAAGTTCGCGCATTTCGGCGATGTTCTGGAAACCGGGCATTGGCATAGCGACATGCCGGGCCTGACCGGCAACGCGAAGGTCATCGCCTATAGCGAAGGCTGCCCGCGCCAGATCGTCGAATACGGCAATCTGGTGTACGGCTTCCAGTGCCATATGGAGTTCACGCCGGAGGTGGTCGACCTGCTGATCGCCGCGTCGGAAGCAGAACTGGCCACGCTTACGTCGCACCGCTTCGTGCAGCAGCCAGCGACCCTGCGCGCCCACGACTGGCAAGCGATGAACGGCCAGCTGTTTGTTTTCCTCGACCGGCTGATGCAGGCTTACGCGGCGCCATAAAAAACGCCAGCATGATGCTGGCGTTGTGGGGCAAGCGGCGAGGCGCTTATTTCTTCGGCGCGCTCAGGCATTCCTTCATGAAGGCTTTGCGGGCGTCGCCTTTCATGTCCTTGGCGTCGACATTGCACGCTTTCATCTTGTTTTGCTGCGTCATGGCCGGCGCCGGCTTGGCGCTCAGGCATTCCTTCATGAAGGCCTTGCGCTCATCGCCTTTCTTGCCGGCGGCATCCGCATTGCAGGTGGTCATTTTCGACTGTTGGGCCGTCTTGGCGACGGGCGCCGCTTCCGGTGCGGCGGCAAAGGCTGTGCTGGCAAACGCGGCGGCGATGCAGAGGGCGATGAATTGTTTCATGGTAAATCCTTTAGGCGCAGTCGGTGGAAGGGGACATGCAAGCGGCAGGTAATGCCGGTATGCAGAACGTAACTAACTATATGACATTTATCAACAAAATTTCCACTCGAGTGTGTCTTTTTGTTACTGACAGGCACAAGGCGCCCGCCGGCCGGCCCGGGCAGCCATGTTACGGCGGCAGCGCCCCTGTTTTTTGCTATGCTAGCGACTTTCCACCGGCCGATGCCGCTGCCTTGGCCGGCGCACCCTCAATACGGAGTAGTTATGGTCTCGTTGCAAGAGCAGTTTTTAAAGGCCGGCCTGGTCGACAAGAAGAAGGTCAAGCTGGCCAACCAGGACAAGAGCAAGCAAAAAAAGGACGAGCGCAAGAGCGGCACGCAAAGCGTCGACGAAGTGCGCCTGGCCGCGCTCGAGACGCAGCGCAAGAATGCGGAACGCGCGCGTGAACTGAACGCCCAGCGCGACGCGGCCGCCAACCAGAAAGCCATCGTGGCGCAGATCGCGCAAATGGTGCAAAAGAACCGCCAGAGCAAGGGCAACAACGGCGACGTGCCGTATAACTTCACGTTCAACAACAAGATCGAGCGCATCTACGTGACGGCGGCCGTGCAAGCCCATCTGGTGGCGGGCCGTCTGGTGATTGTCTGCCTGGGCGGCGCCGTGGAACTGGTGCCGCGCATCATCGCCGACAAGATCGCCGAACGCGACCCCGCCATCGTCGTGCGCGTCAAGCAGGCCAGCACCGAAGTGGATGAGGATGATCCGTACGCGGCGTTCCAGATTCCTGATGATTTGATGTGGTAAAAGCGATGTGGCTGGCCGCAGGCGGCCGCCTTGCGTGATTTGAGAACGCCAACCTGCGGGTTGGCTTTTTTTTGCATTAATTCGGTGCGACAGGCAGGCCAAATCCTGCGGGTAATCGCCCCAGAATGTCGCCGGTGATGCCGGAGTAAAAAATAATGCCAGCCATATTGCCGGCAAGGTAAATGCTTTGTATTGTTTTCATGTCCGTTCTGTCCGGAGTAAACTCGGACCGGTAGAAATCATAGACAAGGTAAGGCGCCGCCACTTTCATCACGAGCAGCGCCTTCAAGGCGGGTAGCTCTTTTTCCGCGACGGCATTTTCCATCGTCAACTGGACTACTGGTTTCTTGTTAGATTGAAAATTGTCACGCTGAAAATCCAGGAACGGGATGCGATTGACTGCAATGCCCAGCCTTGCCGTGTCGGTTTCTTCGATGGGGTATTTTGCGCGATAGCTGCCAGGCCCCTTGTACGGACCTTTTGATTTCAGTTTGGAACTCAATTGAAATTGATCCAGGCCCTTGTATCGCAGTTTGTTGAGGTCGTAGTCAGGAGCGCCGATACCATTGAGCTCAAAAGAGTAAGGCAAGACAAAGAGCTTTACTTTTCCCGTATTCGCATTGAATTCATAGCTGATGGCATTTGAAGATTGTTCGTTATTCTTGACCGGGGTCACCAAGGCAAACCAGTCATTCAAGCTTGAGTTGCCGATGATTTTCTCATCCAGGGCAGCGGTCTTTCTACGCTGATAATCAGCCGTCGATTCGAATTCCCCTTTTTTGTCGGCCAAGAATTTTTGTATGGCGGTCACGGCGAGGCCAAGCGGCAAGCCAGGGTAGTCGGGATCAATGCGGCCGCTTGCCAGCATCTGCATGGAAAACGTCGACGCTGCCAGCCTTTTTTCCCATGGCCTGAGTGGGATTGCGCGCTGAGGTTCCTGCTGCGTGGCGCTTGAAGACGTTGTCACCTGTGCTGCGACTTGCGCAGGCTGCGCCATCCCGGTACTGGCAAGGGCACTGGCAACAGCCAGTAATAAACATTGTTTCACGGTCATGTTCCTTGATACGGGCGTTAATCTTTGATTAATCTTAACATGTTCCCGTGGGGAAAATCCTGTGTCAGGAATGCCGGCGTCTTGTGCAATGGTGCCGGATGATGAGCTGGGAGGGAATGTGACGGCGCCACAAACAAAAACGCCACCCGAAGGTGGCGTTTTTGAACGTGAAACTAATTCTTGGTGGCCCGGGGCGGAATCGAACCACCGACACAAGGATTTTCAATCCTCTGCTCTACCGACTGAGCTACCAGGCCAAGGTGGCGAATTATAGCAGACCAAAACGGGAATGCAAGAGCCGGTGACGACTTTTCCCGGATTTCCTGCATGGGCATCAGCTTACTTGCCTGTAGATCAAATATGATTTGATCTAAACGGTATTTTTCTCAACAAAAGATGGGCGCATAGTGTCGTCATCGACATGTATTTGAGAGGACTGCCGCATGAATACCACCACCAATGACACCGCCATCCCTGAAATCGGCCTGGGCACCTTCCGCCTGCAGGGCCAGGTCGTCATCGATTCCGTCACCGCGGGCCTCGACGTCGGCTACCGCCATATCGACACGGCGCAAATCTACGGCAATGAAGCCGAAGTGGGCCAGGCGATCGCCGCCAGCGCCGTCCCGCGCGACGCGCTGTTCGTCACCACGAAGATCTGGATCGACAATCTGCAGCGCGACAAGCTGATTCCGAGCCTGAAGGACAGCCTGCGCAAGCTGCGGCTGGAACAACTGGACCTGACCCTGATCCACTGGCCGTCGCCGAACAACGCGATTCCCGTGGCCGAGTACATGGAAGCGCTGGCGCAGGCGAAGGCGCAGGGACTGACCAGGGCCATCGGCGTATCGAATTTCACCAACGCGCAGCTGCGGCAAGCCATCGATACGGTGGGCGCATCGGAAATCGCCACGCAGCAGGTCGAGATCCATCCGTTCCTGCCAAACCGCAAGGTCATCGATTTCGCGCGCAGCCAGGGCATCCACGTCACGGCCTACATGCCGCTCGCGTATGGCAAGGTGATGGCCGACCCCGTGATCGCGGCCATTGCAGCCAGGCACGGCGTGACGCCGGCGCAAGTGGCGCTGAGCTGGTCGCTGCAGCAGGGCTTTGCCGTGATTCCGTCGTCGACCAGACGCGCCAACCTGGAAGCGAACCTGCATTTCCAGCGCATCACCCTGTCGCCGGACGAGATGGCGCAGATGGCGACCCTGGAGCGGGGCGAGCGCCTGGCCAACCCGGACGGCCTGGCGCCGCAGTGGGATTGAGATGGGCGCCATGACGAAGCTGGGGCAGGGCGGTTTCAGTATCCGCCTGGAACTGCGGCAGAACCGCCGCCCGCTGGCCGAGACGATGCAGGAGATCGCGGACCACGTGTTGCCCGTCTTTCATGGCGCCGCTTGATCTGAGGCACGCGTTCTGTATTTCCGGACTATCTGAAACAGGTGGGGCAAACGCTATAATGGCCGCATGAACAGTCCCACTCCCCCTACCATGCGGCGCTTCATGCACAGCCACAGCGACGTTTGCATCGTCGGCAACGGCGCCATCGCGAAAACCACGGCGCTGGCGTTTGCCCAGGCAGGACAAAGCGTCACCTTGTTATCTCCGGCGAGCCCGCCGGTGACCGCATCCCCTTTGGTCGCCAAGCCGGTCGAAGCCAGCTGGGACGTGCGCGTGTATGCGCTCAATCACACGGCGCACGACTTGCTGTCGTCGCTGAAGGTGTGGGGCGCTTTAGAGGCCGACAGGGTGGCGCCCGTCGACGCCATGCTGGTCAACGGCGACGGCGCGCAGGCGGGCGGACTCGGTTTCGACGCCTACGGCGCCCATGTGGGCAGCCTGGCGTGGATCATCGAAGACCGCAACCTGGGCCAGGCGCTGGACGCCGCCCTGAAATTCGCGCCGAACGTCAGCGTGCTGCAGGGCCGCGCCAGCCGCCTGGAATGGACGAACGACTCGGCCATCGTGCACCTCGATGGCGGCGACACCATCACCTGCGCGCTGGTGGTGGGCGCGGACGGCGCCCAGTCGTGGGTGCGGGGCCAGTGCGACATCGGCCTCGATTACCGCTCGTATGGCCAGCGCGGCGTGGTCAGCAACTTCGCCTGCGAAAAGCCGCATCATGGCGCGGCCCACCAGTGGTTTACGGGCAGCGAAGGCATTGTCGCGCTGCTGCCGCTGCCGGGCGAGCGCGTTTCTCTCGTCTGGTCGGCGCCCGATGCGCTGGCCGATACCTTGATGGCCGAACCGGCCGACGCCCTGGCCGCGCGCTTGTCCGCATACTGCCAGGACAAGCTGGGTAAACTCACGCCTTTGCAGCCGGAGCTGGTGCGTGCCTTCCCATTGACCCTGATGCGCCCGCACGCCATGGTGGCACCGCGCGTGGCACTGGTGGGCGACGCCGCCCACGTGGTCCATCCGATGGCTGGCCACGGCATGAACCTGGGCTTTGCCGACGTGGCGCAGCTGGTCAAGACGATCGCTGAACGCGAAGCGCACCGCGGCATCGGCGACGAACGCGTGCTGGCCCGCTATGCGCGCGCGCGCAAGGAAGACGTGCTGCTGATGCAGCTGGCCACCGATGGCCTGGCGCGATTATTTGGCGCCGATCTGGAACCGTTGCGCGTGGTTCGCAATTTGGGATTAAACTTGCTGGATAAATTACCTGCGCTGAAGCGGAAAATGATTTCGCACGCCTTGGGGCATCAGTAAATATCAGCGTATCTTAAGATATCGCCGGATAATGGCAGCAGTGAAAATTCAAGGTCGCCGCAGCTGGTCTGCGGCGCTCGTTTTGTTAAAGAGATAATGGCGCCGGGCCCCCTGCCAGTTTCGCCGGGCGTTTCAAGTGGAGAAGTGATAGTGATAACAATGAACAAAAGCATGAGCAAAATCGCCTTGCTGATGGCCTCGGGCCTGATGATGTCGTGCGCTGGCGCCGAAACGCCGACGGAAGCGAACATCAAAAAGCTGATCGAGCCGCGCCTGGGCGAAGGCGCCAAGGTCGATTCGGTCAAGGAAACGCCGTACGGCGGCCTGTACGAAGTGCGCACGGGTGGCGACATCCTGTACACGGACAAGAGCGCGCAATACCTGTTCGTCGGCCACGTCTTCGACGCCAAGACGTCGCAGGATCTCACCAAGGTGCGCCTGGACGAAGTCAATCGCATCAAGTTCTCCGACCTGCCGCTCGATTCGGCCATGAAAACCGTCAAGGGCAATGGCAAGCGCGTGATCGCCGTGTTCGAAGATCCGAACTGCGGCTATTGCAAGCGCTTCCGCCAGAACGCTTTGAAGGAAATCGACAACGTCACCGTCTACACATTCATGTACAACATCCTGTCGCCCGATTCGATCGTCAAGTCGCGCAATGTGTGGTGCGCGCCGGACCGCAACAAGGCCTGGGATGACTGGATGTTGAACGGCAAGGCGCCAGCCACGGTGGCCGCCAATTGCGCCAACCCGCATGAAAAAATCCTGGCCCTGGGCCAGCAGTTGCGCGTCTCGGGCACGCCAGCCATCTTCTTCGCCGACGGCAGCCGCATTCCGGGCGCGGTCGATGCGAAAACGCTGGAACAGAAATTCTCGACCATTAAGTAATCCGGGCTGTCGCCAGGAAGGCTGGACGGCGCGCCCTCGCAAGGCGCGCTTTTTTTTGCGTTTTTTCCGCTGTCGTATCATCAAGTGTTGTTCGTAGACGCCATAACAATCCAAAAAAGGGGAAGCAGCAGATGATTACCTTGAATATCAACGGACGCGACACGCAAGTCGACGCCGATCCTTCCACGCCCATCCTGTGGGCGCTGCGCGATAACCTGAACATGACGGGCACCAAGTTCGGCTGCGGCGCGGCCCTGTGCGGCGCCTGCACGGTGCACCTCGATGGCCAGCCTATCCGCTCGTGCATCACGCCGATTTCCTCGGTGGGCGCGCAAAAGATCACCACCATCGAAGCGATGGAAAACGACCAGGTGGGCAAGGCCGTGCAGGCGGCATGGGTACGCCACGACGTGCCGCAATGCGGCTACTGTCAGAGCGGCCAGGTGATGAGCGCGACGGCGCTGCTGCGCACCAACAAGGCGCCCAGCGATGCCGACATCGACGGCGCCATGAGCGGCAATATCTGCCGCTGCGGCACCTATCAACGGATCCGCGCGGCCATCAAGGACGCGGCCAAGACCCTGGCCTGAGGAGAACGGCATGCGTATCGAATGGTTGAATCAGGAAGCATTGCAGCATGGCGGGGTGACCCTGGGCGCGGCGTTGGCATCGGCGCCGGTGGCTGTGGTTGGCGCGGCCGATGGCGTGTCGCGGCGCGGTTTCATGAAAGCCGGCGCTGTGGCCGGCGGCGGCTTGATGCTGGGCTTTTTCCTGCCGGGCGCAGGCAAGCTGGCGCAGGCGGCCGATGCCGCACCCGCCAAGCCCGTGTATGCGCCGAACGCCTTTTTGCACATCGCTCCCGATAACACGGTGACGGTGCAGGTGAACCGGCTGGAATTTGGCCAGGGCGTGCAAACGAGCTTGCCCATGCTGATCGCCGAGGAACTCGACGCCGACTGGAGCCTGGTGCACGGCGCGCTGGCGCCCGCCGGCGAGCAGTACAAGGATGCCGCTTACGGCATGCAGATGACGGGCGGCTCGGGCAGCATCGCCCACTCGTTTACGCAGTACCGCGAAATCGGCGCCAAGGCACGCGCCATGCTGGTGGGCGCCGCTGCCGCGCAGTGGAAAGTCAATCCCGACCAGGTACGCGCCGCCAAGGGCGTGCTGTATGGCCCCGGCGGACAAAAGGCGACGTATGGCGAGTTTGCCGACGCGGCCATGCGCCAACCCGTGCCTACCACCGTGAAGCTGAAGGACCCGCGCGAATTTTCCATCATCGGCAAACCCGTGAAACGCCTCGACGCGTCCGCCAAGTCGACGGGCAAGCAGCAGTTCGGCATCGACTTCAAGCCGCCAGGCGCGAAAGTGGCCATGGTGGCGCGCCCGCCCGTGTTTGGCGCCAAGGTGGCGAAATTTGACGCCAGCAAGGCGAAAGCCATCAAGGGCGTGCTCGAGGTGCTGGAAGTGAAGACGGACCGTGGCGGCAGCGGCGTGGCCGTCATCGCCGACGGTTACTGGCCTGCCAAGCAGGGGCGCGACGCGCTGGCGATCGAATGGGATACGAGCGCCGTGGAAAAGGTCAGCAGCGACAGGCAGCTGGCCGCCTTCAAGGCGCTGGCGAAAACGCCGGGCACCATCGCCAAGCCTGCCGACATGGGCAAGCTGGCCAAGGCGCCGAAAAAGATCGAAGCCGTCTACGAATTCCCCTACCTGGCGCACGCGCCGATGGAGCCGCTCAACTGCGTCGTCGATCTGCAAGCGGACAAATGCACGATGTGGGTCGGTTCGCAATTCCAGACGGGCGACCAGGCGGCGATTGCCGCGACTTCCGGCCTGAAACCGGAGCAGGTGACCCTGCACACGATGATGGCCGGTGGCGGCTTTGGCCGGCGCGCCGTGCCCTCGTCCGACTACGTGGTCGAAGCCGTCAACGTCGCCAAGGCTTACCGCGCGGCAGGCAAGAGCGGTCCGTTAAAGCTGATGTGGAGCCGCGAGGACGACATCAAGGGCGGCTACTACCGGCCGTCGCACGTGCACCGCGCGCAGATCGGCCTCGACGCCAAGGGCAAGATCCTCGCCTGGGACCACACCATCGTGGGCCAGTCCATCATGGCCGGCACGCCGTTCGAAGCCTTCATGGTGAAAAATGGCGTCGACGGCACCATGGTCGAAGGCATGGGCGAGCCGTACACCCTGCCGATGAAGCTGTCCGTGCACACGGCCAAGGCGAACGTGCCCGTGCTGTGGTGGCGCTCCGTCGGCTCGACGCACACGGCCTTCGTCATGGAAACCCTGATCGACGAGGCGGCGCACGTGGCGAAGATGGACCCCGTCGCCTACCGCAAGCAGCTGATCGATGCCAAGCATACGCGCCACATCGTCGCGCTGGATCTGGCCGTGGCCAAGTCCGGCTATGGCAAGAAGAAGCTGCCGAAGGGACAAGCCTGGGGCGTGGCCATGCACGAGTCGTTCAATTCCGTCGTCGCCTACGTGGTGACGGCTTCGGTGGTGGAAGGCGCGCCCAAGCTGCACCAGGTATGGGCGGGCGTGCATTGCAACCTGGCCGTCAACCCCTTGACGATCGAGGCGCAAGTGCAGGGCGCCGCGCTGATGGCGCTGGGCATGACCATCCCCGGCGCGGCCATCACGCTCAAGGAGGGCGTGGTGGAGCAGCAGAACTTCGGCGATTACCCGGTGCCGCGCATGCCCGACATGCCCGTGATCGAGGTGCACCTGGTGCCATCGGGCGACGCGCCGACGGGCATGGGTGAGCCGGGCGTGCCGCCATTGGCGCCTGCATTCGCCAATGCGCTGTTCGCCCTGACGGGCAAGCGCCTGCGCAAGCTGCCGTTCGACCTGGCGGCCGCATGACGGCAGCGGTTTTTTGAGTACGGTCGGCATCTTGCTGGCAGCCGGAAGGGGGCGCAGGTTCGACCCTTCCGGCGTACAGAACAAATTATTGCAGCCGCTGGCCGAAGGCCCGCATGCGGGATTGCCGGTGGTCGCGGCGGCAGCAAAAGCCATGCTGGCGGCCTTGCCGCGGGTTCTGGCCGTGGTGCGCGCAGACGATACGCAGGTGGCGCGCGTGCTCGGCGCGCTCGGTTGCGAAGTGCGCGTCTGCCATGATGCCGACACGGGCATGGCCGCCTCGCTCACCTGCGCCATCGATTACGTGCGCGGCGCGCCGGGCTGGCTGATCGCCCTGGGCGACATGCCTTTCGTGGAAGCGGCTACAATCGCCGCCTTGTCGCAAGCCATCGGCGATGGCGCGCGCATCGCCGTGCCCGTGTACGAGGGACGGCGCGGCAATCCTGTCGCGTTTGGCGCCTATCACTTGCCGCTGCTGCTGGCGCTCGATGGCGACCAGGGCGCGCGCAGCATCGTCAACAGCCATGCCGTGTGCGAAGTGACAGTGGACGACGGCGGCATCTTGCGCGATATTGATACACCTGACGATTTGTCGCCGGTGCATGGCGCGCCCGGGCGATTGTAGAATATCCATGCCAGACACGAGGAAAACATGAAGAAAGCACCGATTAAAAAAATCACCGCAAAAGCCTCCGGCAATGCCACAAGCAAAGCCGTTGCGAAAACCAAGGCAAAAGCCGCACCGGCCGCCGGCATCATCTACAGCATCGCCGCAGCGGACCTGGCCGGCCACATGTTCAAGGTGACGTTGACCGTCAAGTCGCCGGCCGCCATCGGCCAGGTCCTGGCCTTGCCGGCCTGGATTCCGGGCAGCTACATGATCCGCGAATTTTCGCGCAACATCGTCAGCATCCGCGCCGAGTCCGAGGGCAAGGCCGTGGCGCTGACCAAACTGGACAAGCACTCGTGGCAAGCCGCGCCGTGCAAGGGCCCGTTGACGGTCGAATACGACGTGTATGCATGGGATCTGTCCGTGCGCGCCGCTCACCTGGACCAGAATCACGGCTTCTTCAACGGCACCAGCGTGTTCCTGCGCGTGCTGGGCCAGGAATCCGACGCCCATGAAGTGCACATCGTGCAGCCGAAGGATGCGGCCTGCAAGACCTGGAAAGTGGCCACCACCCTGCCGGAGCTGAAAGCGAAGCGCTATGGCTTCGGCAGCTACCAGGCCGCCAACTACGATGAGCTGATCGACCACCCGGTGGAGATGGGCGACTTCGCGCTGGCCACCTTTACCGCGCATGGTGTGCCGCACGATATCGTCGTCACGGGCAAGGTGCCGAACCTGGACCTGGACCGTCTGTGCCGCGACCTGAAAGCTATCTGCGAAACGCAGATCGCCTTCTTCGAGCCGAAAACCAAAAAAGCGCCGATGGACCGCTATGTGTTCATGACCATGGCCGTCGGCGACGGTTACGGCGGGCTCGAACACCGCGCCTCGACGGCGCTGATCTGCGCGCGCGCCGACCTGCCGACGACAGCGTCGAATAGCACCGAGATCGGCGATGGCTACCTGAAATTCCTGGGCTTGTGCAGCCACGAGTATTTCCACACCTGGAACGTCAAGCGCATCAAGCCGGCCGCCTTTGCGCCGTACAACCTGCAGGCGGAAAGCTACTCGCCGCTGTTGTGGCTGTTCGAGGGCTTCACCAGCTATTACGATGACCTCATGCTGGTGCGCGCGGGCCTGATCGATGAAGCGGCCTATTTCAAGCTGCTCGGGAAAACCGTCAACAGCGTCTTGCGCGGCAGCGGCCGCACCAAGCAAAGCGTGGCCGATTCCAGCTTCGACGCTTGGGGCAAGTACTACCGCCAGGATGAAAACGCGCCGAACGCCATCGTCAGCTACTACACCAAGGGTTCGCTGATCGCGCTGGCCTTCGACCTGACGATCCGCAGCAAGACAAATGGCGAGAAATCGCTGGACGACGTGATGCAGGCGCTGTGGCAGCGCTATGGCCGCGATTTCTACAAGGGCAAAGCGCGCGGCGTGACGCCGGCCGAAGTCGAAGCCCTGTTCGATGAAGTTTCCGGTACGCGCATGAAGCCGTTCTTCGAGCGCTACATCCGCGGCACGGACGACGTGCCGCTGGCGCGCCTGCTGGCACCATTCGGCGTGAAATACAGCGACGCGCGCAAGGCGGAAAAAGCCAGCCTCGATGTCAACCTGGGGCGCGACGGCAACGACGCCAAACTGGCGCAGGTGCACCAGGGCGGCGCCGCCCACGCAGCCGGCCTGTCGGCGGGCGACGTGCTGGTGGCCGTCGATGGCTTGCGCGTGACGGGCACCAACCTGGACACCCTCTTGGGCCGCTACGCCGTCGGCGCCAAGGTGGCGGTTCACGCCTTCCGCCGCGACGAGCTGATGACGTTCGCGGCCGTGCTGCAGGGCGACCGCGTGCCGGGCGTCAGCCTGGCCCTGCTGCCGGCGCCAAAGAAAGCCACGGGACCGAAGCGTCCTAGCGCTGTATAAGCTGTTCGTCATGCGGTAAGACAGAGAACCGGCCGTCACTGGCCGGTTTTCTATTTCAGGCTGCAATTTCTCAATGCAGCGTATCCGCCGGCCGCCTTGGCCTCTTGCCATCATATTTACTGTAAATGAACTAATTTTTCTTTAACTAAACTAAAATTGCCGAACTGCTTCTTTTAGATCGCGCCCAACGTGCAAACCCTCGATCCCCGAACCATCATGCTGATGACGACCCTGATGTGCGGGGCGATGAGCATCGTCATGTTTTCGGTGTATCGCAGCTTCCGGCGCGAGGTGCAGGGTCTCGGGCATTGGGCGGCCGGTCTGCTGTTGCTGGTGTGCGCGTCCCTGCTGTTCGGCACCCGCGAGGTGCTGCCGCCGGCATTGTCCATGATCGCTGCCAATGCGGCGCTGGTGGCCGGCATCGGCCTGTCGATGCTGGGCACGGAGAAATTCTTCGGCCTGGCGCCCAGCCGCCGCGCCTATCTGCTGATACTTGCCCTGGCCATCGCCGGCAATAGCTGGTGGCTGCTGGCGCGCCCCGATTTCTCGGTGCGCGTGGCGGTCTTTTCCCTGCTGGTCTTCCTGTTTTATGCGCGCCAGGTGCAGCTGGTGTGGCGCCATGGCGAGCGCCACTTTTCCAGTTTTTTCTTTGGCGCGCTGATGCTGATGCAAGCTGTCGTGGTACTGGCGCGCGGCGTGTCGGCCTTGCTGCATGGCGGCGCCAGCGTGAACCTGATGGTGGCCGGCACGCCGGCCGGCATCTATCTGGCGGTCGCCAATTTCATGGCGCTGCTGCTGACGGTGGGTTTCATGACGGTGGCCACGCGCCGCCTGCAGCAGATACTGGAACGTCGCTCGACCCACGATCCGCTGACGCAGGTGCTGAACCGGCGCGGCTTTGGCGACGCCTATGCGCACGAGACAGGCAATCTGCGCCGCCGCCGTTTGCCGCTGACATTGCTCAGCATCGACCTCGATTACTTCAAATTGATCAATGACCGCTACGGTCACGCGGTGGGCGACCAGGTGCTGGCGCACGTGGCCGCCGTCATCGGCAGCGCCTTGCGCGAATCGGATTGCGTGGCGCGTTTCGGCGGCGAGGAGTTCGTCGTGCTGATGCCGGACATGCCGGCGCATAATGCGCTCGGCGTGGCCGAACGCATCCGCGCCTTGCTGCACGAGCCCAGTCATGCGGGGCTGCCACCGTGTACGGTCAGCATCGGCGTCGCTTGCCAGGCATCGGTGGTGGAAGGGCTGGAACAGCTGCTGTCGCGCGCCGATGCGGCCCTGTACCTGGCCAAGGAGCGGGGACGCGACCGCATCGAACTCGATGCCTGCGCGCTTACTGAGGGCCGGACAATGTCCGCAGCTGGAAGCGGTACTGGTCGTTGAACAGGAAGGTTTCGGAAAAATCGAAGGTCCGGGCGTGGCGGCGCATCAGGTGTTCGGCCGGTGGAAACGCGTTTTGCACACGCCGCACGGCGGCCAGCGCGGCGGCCGATGCTTCGCTGTTGCGCGAACGGTGCACGTGCACGCTTTTCAGTTCGCCGTCAGGGCCCACGCTCAGGTCGAGCACGACGATGGCCGGCAGCATGGGCGGCAAGCGCCCGCTGAACGTGTATTCAGCGTTGGCCGTCATGATCTGCTGCGCCACCAGCGATTTGTAGGCGTCGATGCTGGCGGCCAGCTGTATCGCGGCCGGCGTGCGAGAGGGCGTGGACGTGGGCATGTTCGCCGCTGGCGGCGGCGTACTTTGGCAGGCTGCCAGCAGGCTGGCGGCGGCAAGGACGGTGATCGCGTGTCTCATGGCTGCCAGCCTACCATGGTTTAACTGAACAGGCGTTCCAGCTCCACGCCGGGGTCTGGCGCGCGCATGAACGCTTCGCCCACGAGGAAACTGTGGATGTGCGCATCGCGCATGCGTTGCACGTCGGCCGTGCTGTGGATGCCCGATTCCGTGATGATCAATTTGTCTTGCGGGATGCGCGGCAGCAGGCCGAGTGTCGTTTCCAGCGACGTGTCGAACGTGCGCAGGTTGCGGTTGTTGATGCCGATCAGCGCGCTCTTGAGCTTGAGGGCCGCCGTCAGTTCTTCGCCGTCGTGGCTTTCGATCAGCACGCCCATGCCCAGTTCGTGGGCGCACGCTTCCATCTCCGCCATCAAGCCATGGTCGAGCGCCGCGACGATCAGGAGGATGCAGTCGGCGCCCATGGCGCGCGCTTCATAGATCTGGTACATGTCGACCATGAAATCCTTGCGCAGCACGGGAATGGCGCAGGCGGCGCGCGCCTGCTGCAGATACTCCACGGAGCCCTGGAAAAACTGCTCGTCCGTCAGCACGGACAGGCAGGCCGCGCCGTGCTGGGCATAGCTGGCGGCGATGTCGGCAGGGCGGAAGTCGGCGCGTATCACGCCTTTCGACGGCGATGCCTTTTTCACTTCGGCGATGATGCCGGGCTTGCCGGCGGCGATGTGCTGGCGCAGGCTTGCTTCAAAGCCGCGCAGCCCGGCGCGCAATTCGCTGTCGCTTTCCACGTCGCTACGCAGGCTGGCCAGGCTGCGGCGGGCTTTGGCCTTGGCCACTTCATCGGCCTTCACGGCCAGGATTTTATCGAGTATGTCGGACATGATGGTCGCTATTCTATAAAGGAGGGCGGAGGGCTTACGCTTGCGCCGGGGTGCCCAGCTGCTGCGTGACCTGCACGAATTGGTCGAGTTTCGCCAAGGCCGCACCCGAGCTGACGGCGGTGCGCGCACGCGCCAGGCCGTCTTCGATCGAGCTGGCCACGCCGGCCGCATACAGCGCCGTGCCCGCGTTCAGGGCGACGATGTCGGCAGCGGCACCGGGCTCGCCGCGCAGTGCTTCCATCATCTTCGCTTTCGATTCGATGGAATCGGCCACCTTCAGGTTGCGGCTGGCGATCATCGACATGCCGAAGTCTTCCGGATGGATTTCATATTCGCGGATTTCGCCGTTGACCAGTTCACCGACCATGGTGGCCGCGCCGAGAGACACTTCATCCATATTGTCGCGGCCATACACGACGATCGCGTGCTGCGCGCCCAGGCGCTGCAGCACGCGCACCTGGATGCCGACCAGGTCGGCGTGGAACACGCCCATCAAGATGTTCGGCGCGCCGGCCGGGTTGGTCAGCGGCCCGAGGATATTGAAAATCGTGCGCACGCCCAGCTCCTTGCGCACGGGCGCCGCATGCTTCATGGCCGCATGGTGATTCGGCGCGTACATGAAGCCGATGCCCGTTTGCGCGATCGACTGGGCGATCTGCTCGGGCTGCAGGTTGATGTTGACGCCCAAGGAATCGAGCACGTCGGCGCTGCCGGACGAGGACGACACGCTGCGCCCGCCATGCTTGGCCACGCGCGCGCCGGCGGCGGCCGCCACGAACATCGAGGCGGTGGAAATGTTGAAAGTGTGCGCGCCGTCGCCGCCCGTGCCGACGATGTCGAGCAGGTTGGTGGTGTCGGCCATGGGCACCTTGGTGGAAAACTCGCGCATCACTTGCGCGGCGGCGGCGATTTCGCCGATGGTTTCCTTTTTCACGCGCAGGCCCATGGTGAGGGCCGCGATCATGGTGGGCGACATTTCGCCGGACATGATCTGGCGGAACAGGTACAGCATTTCGTCGTGAAAGATCTCGCGGTGTTCGATGCAGCGCAGCAGGGCTTCTTGTGGTGTGATCGGCATGATGCTTCCTTCTTCAATGATGGCGCAGGAGGACACTGATGGCACGCCGTGGCGTGCGCAGGGGATCAGCGCTCGAGGAAATTCTTCAGCAGGGCGTGGCCGTGCTCCGAGAGGATCGATTCGGGGTGGAACTGCACGCCCTCGATATCGTATTCCCGGTGGCGCACGCCCATGATTTCGCCGTCGTCCGTCCACGCCGTCACTTCCAGGCAGGAAGGCAGCGAGGCGCGTTCGATCGCCAAAGAGTGGTAGCGGATCACTGTGAAGGGGCTGGGGATGTCCTTGAAGACACCCACGCCTGTATGCGCGATGAGGGAAGTCTTGCCATGCATGACTTGCTTGGCGCGGATGACTTTACCGCCAAACGCTTCGCCGATGGCCTGGTGCCCCAGGCACACGCCCAATATCGGCTTCTTGCCGGCGAAGTGCTTGAGCACTGCCACCGAAATGCCCGCCTGTGCCGGCGCTTTCGGGCCGGGCGAGATGCAGATGCGGTCCGGGTTCAGCGCCTCGATCTGTTCGATCGTGATTTCATCGTTGCGGTAGACCCGCACGTCTTCGCCCAGCTCGCCGAAATACTGCACGATGTTGTAGGTGAAGGAGTCGTAGTTGTCGATCATGAGCAGCATCTTAAAACCCTCCATCCAGGCCATCTTGCACTTGTTCGGCGGCGCGCAGCACGGCGCGCGCCTTGTTTTCCGTTTCCTGCCATTCCATTTCGGGGATGGAGTCGGCCACGATGCCGGCCGCGGCCTGCACGTACAGCATGCCGTCCTTGACCACGCCCGTGCGGATGGCGATGGCCACATCCATTTCGCCGCCAAACGACAGGTAGCCGCAGGCGCCGCCGTAGATGCCGCGCTTGGTGATTTCCAGTTCGTCGATCACTTCCATGGCGCGCACTTTCGGCGCGCCCGTCAGGGTGCCGGCGGGGAAGGTCGCGCGCAGCACGTCCAGGTTCGACAGGCCCTCCTTGAGGGTGCCTTCCACGTTCGAGACGATGTGCTGCACGTGCGAGTATTTTTCGATAACCATGCGGTCGGTGACGTGTACGCTGCCCGTCTCGGCGATGCGGCCGATATCGTTGCGCGCCAGGTCGATCAGCATCACGTGCTCTGCGATCTCTTTCGGGTCGGCCAGCAGCTCGGCCGACAGTTCGGCGTCGCGCTCGGGCGTGGCGCCGCGCGGACGGGTGCCGGCGATGGGACGCAAGGTGACTTTCTTGCCGCCGTCCGCCGTCTTCTCGTTGCGCACCAGGATCTCGGGCGAGGCGCCGATGATTTGCATGTCGCCGAAATTATAGAAGTACATATACGGCGATGGGTTGAGCGAACGCAAGGCGCGGTACAAAGTCAGTGGCGAATCGACATAGGGTTTACGGATGCGCTGGCCGATCTGCACCTGCATCAGGTCGCCCGCCATCACGTATTCATGCGCCTTGGCGACGGCCTTCAGGTAGTCTTCCTTGGAAAAGTCGCGGATGGTTTCCGTGCGCACGGAAGCGCTGGTGACGGGCGCATCGACACCGCGGCGCAGCATCATGCGCAAATCCTTCAGGCGCTGCTGCGCTTTCGAAAACGATTCGGGCTGCGTCGTATCGGCGTAGACGATCAGGTAGAGCTTGCCGGACAGGTTGTCGATGACGGCCAGTTCTTCCGTCACCATCAGCTGGATGTCGGGCAGCTTCAAGTCATCTTTCGGCGCGCCGCCGGCCAGTTTTTTCTCGATGTGGCGCACGGTGTCGTAGCCGAAGTAGCCGGCCAGGCCGCCGCAGAAGCGCGGCATGCCGGGGCGCAGGGCCACCTTGAAGCGCGACTGGTACTGTTCGATGAAGTCGAGCGGATTGCCTTCGTGCTCTTCGATCACGACGCCGTTCTTGACGATCTCGGTGCGCTTGCCATGGCTGCGCAACACGGTCGTGGCGGGCAAGCCGATGAAGGAATAGCGGCCGAAGCGTTCGCCGCCGACGACGGATTCGAGCAGGAAGGTGTTCTTGCCGCCTTGTTGGGACTGTGCCAGTTTCAGGTACAGCGTGAGCGGGGTTTCCAGGTCGGCGAACGCTTCTGCGATCAGGGGGATGCGGTTGTAGCCTTGCTGGGACAGCGATTTGAATTCGAGTTCGGTCATGTTTCTCTCCATGCCGTCAGGGTATGCATGTGCATAGTGCACAAACCCTGCGGTGGGTTATCAAAAAACTTGCCGGGGCACGCAACAGGCGCAATATGCGCAAACTATACGGGTGCAGCCGGCAGCAATCGTAACGGCTCGGCCCTTAAGCCTGCCAGGATTGCCAGCGTCGCCAAAGCCAGGCCTCAATCGAGCCGGTTTGGGTGACATTGTGTTTTTTGATGAGAAACGTGTTCACGATATGGTGGTGGGTTTGGTCAGTATGCCGGTTAGTTTTGCATGCTAATAAAACGGGCTGCTTCGAGCAGTGTCTTTACTATACCATCGGAATCGGTATCGTGTATAGAGTGTCCGTGATTGTAGCCATAGGGTACCGTCAGTACGGGACAAGCCGCAGCCCTGGCCGCTTGCGCGTCGTTCGAGGAGTCGCCGATGGCCACCACTTTGGCGGGCGCCAGGTCGAAGTCCGCGCACACTTGCAGCAGCGGCAGCGGGTCCGGTTTCTTCCTCGGCAGCGAATCGCCGCCGTAGACGATCTCGAAATACTGGTCGAGATTTTTCTGCTTCAGCAGGGGCAGGGCGAAGGCGATCGGCTTGTTGGTGACGCAGGCCAGGCGCAGGCCCGCCGCCTTCATCGCCGCCAGCCCCGCTTCCACGTCCGGGTACAGGGTGCTGAACTGGCCGTTGATGGCCAGGTAATGGCGCTGGTAGCCGTCCATCGCCTGCTCGAAACGCTGTTCCACCCCGGCCGCGTCGAAGTCGAGCGCCAGTACGGTGCGGATCAGGTTTTCCGAGCCCTTGCCGACCATCAGCTTGATGGCGTCGGCGCTGATGGGCGCCAGGTCCAGTTCGGCGCGCATGCCGTTGATGGCGACATGGAAATCGGGCACGGTGTCGAGCATCGTGCCATCGAGGTCGATGATGGCGGCGCGCACGCCGGTCAGTACGTGGTCTTTCACCGTGCCCGCTTGCATCAGGCGCCCTTGACGGCTGCCAGCTCGGCGCGCATGGCGTCGATGACGGCTTTGTAGTCGGGCTTGCCGAAGATGGCCGAGCCGGCGACAAAGGTGTCGGCGCCGGCAGCGGCGGCAGCGGCGATGTTGTCGATCTTGATGCCGCCATCGACTTCCAGCATGATGTCACGGCCCGATTCGTCGATCATGCGGCGCGCTTCGGCGATTTTCTTCAGCGCCTGCGGGATGAAGGACTGGCCGCCGAAGCCCGGGTTGACGGACATGATCAGGATGATGTCGATCTTGTCCATCACGTGTTCCAGGTAGTGCAGCGGCGTGCCCGGGTTGAATACCAGGCCCGATTTGCAGCCATTGTCGCGGATCAGCTGCAAGGAGCGGTCGACGTGCTCGGACGCTTCCGGGTGAAAGGTGATGATGTTCGCGCCAGCCTTGGCGAAATCCGGGATAATGCGATCGACAGGCTTGACCATCAGGTGCACGTCGATGGGTACTTGTACGTGCGGGCGGATCGCTTCGCACACCAGCGGGCCGATGGTCAGGTTCGGCACATAGTGATTGTCCATCACGTCGAAGTGGATGATGTCGGCGCCGGCGGTAACGACGTTGCGCACTTCCTCGCCCAGGCGGGCAAAGTCGGCGGACAGGATGCTGGGAGCGATACGGAATGTAGTCATGGTGGAGTAGCCAAAGGATAGAAAATGCGAAGATGCGCTATTTTACGCTTGACGCCGCTACCATGCCTTATTGAAGCACGATGAAACACGGAATACGCATCGCGCGATGGTCTATGCGTCGCGCGCGACACACAATACGACTGGCAATGTCTGAATAGGAATGACGATGGCGACTTATGAATTTACGGTAACGGTCAAGACGCAATACCTGCCCGAGCAATCGGCACCGGACCAGGGGCGGCACGTGTTCAGCTACACGATCCGCGTCGTCAACACGGGCACGGCTGGCGCGCAGCTGATTTCGCGCCACTGGGTCATCACGGATGCGAACAACAAGGTGGAAGAGGTGCGCGGCCTGGGCGCCGTCGGCCACCAGCCGCTGCTGCAGCCGGGCGAACAGTTCGAATACACGAGCGGCACCATGCTGGGCACGCCGCAAGGTTCGATGCACGGCGAGTATTTCTGCGTGGCCGAAGATGGCCATCAGTTTGAAGCGCCGATTCCCGAGTTCGTGCTGTCGGTGCCACGCACCCTGCATTGACGCAACGCCGGGGGGCTTGCGCCCCTTACTTAAGTTTTTCGGTGCTGTCCTGTTCTTCGCCGAGCTGCTTGCGCGCCGGTGGGACGGGTTTTTTACCCGAATACATGGTCCACCAGACTATAAATGCCAGCAAGAAGAACGCCACCAGCGCCTCTATCATCAAGATCCACATACGCACCCCTATGTTATTTACCCGCAGCTTAGTATTTACCCGCCGTCTGTTGACACGCGGTAGTCTACCCGTTTCAATCGGTGCCGTCGCGCTTGCGTTGTCCGCCTGTACCACGCCGCCCGCGCCGCCCGCTGCCAGCGGCAAGGCGCCGCCCATCGCGCCGACCGTCGTCAGGCCGGTTCCGGCCAAGCCGGCAGAGGCCAAGGATGCCGCGGATGTGGCGGCGCCCACCTTCGTGCCCGCCAAGTTTGCCGCCTTGCCTGGCTGGGCCCGCGACGACATGCGCGCCGCCTGGCCCGCTTTCATGGCATCGTGCGGCGTGCTGGTGAAACGTCCGGACTGGAAGGAGTCGTGCACGATCGCGCGCCAGGTGAATGCCGACAGCGACAAGGCCATCCGCCTGTTCTTCGAGACCTTCTTTGTGCCGAATCAAGTCATCACCGCCGATGGCGCCAGTACCGGCTTGGTGACCGGCTACTACGAGCCGCTGCTGCACGGGGCGCGCAAGCGGGGCGGCCCATACCAGACACCGCTGTACAAGGTGCCCGACGACCTCGTCTCGGTGGATTTGTCCGGCGTGTATCCGGAATTGAAGAACATGCGCTTGCGGGGCAAGCTGGTCGGCAAGAAAGTGATACCGTACGCGACCCGCGCCGACATCGAGCGCGCCACGTCCGTCACGGGCAAGGAATTGCTGTGGGTGGATGATGAAGTCGAGGCCTTCTTCCTGCAGGTGCAGGGCTCCGGCCGCGTGCAGCTGACCGATACGCAGGAAACCGTGCGCGTGGCGTACGCGGACCAGAATGGCCATCCGTACAAATCGATTGGCCGCTACCTGGTCGACAAGGGCGAGCTGACCTTGAGCCAGGCGTCCGCGCAGGGCATCAAGGCGTGGATCGCCGGCCATCCTACGCGCAAGGATGAATTGTTCAACGCCAATCCCAGCTATGTGTTCTTCAAGGAAGAGCGCTTGCCCGACCCGAAAGTGGGGCCGAAGGGCGCGCTGGGCGTGCCGCTGACGCCGCAGCGTTCGGTGGCCATTGATTCGCGCTTTTTGCCGCTGGGCGCACCCGTGTTTTTGGCCACCACGCAAGCCAATAGCGAGATTCCCATGCAGCGGCTGGTGATGGCGCAGGATACGGGCGGCGCCATTCGCGGGCCGATCCGTGTCGATTATTTCTTTGGCTTTGGCGCGGAAGCGGCCGAGAATGCGGGCCGCATGAAGCAGAGCGGCGCCGTGTGGGTGTTGTTGCCGAAGCAGGCGCCGGCGCGCTAGGGAAAGCGTCGCCGGGCAGTTCGTGGTGTGGCTTAGCGCAAGACCATCACTGGCAGGTGGGTGTGGGCCAGCACTTTTTGCGTTTCGCTGCCCACGAACAGCTTGTTCAAACCCTTGCGGCCGTGCGAAGCCATCAGGATGATGTCGCAATGGTAGGTTTGCGCCGCATTGACGATTTCATCGTGCGGGCTCGGCGACACGGCGACCACGCCTTCGAAAGGTACGCCGGCGGCGCCTGCCGCTGCGCCGATCTTGTCGATGGCGCGTTGCGACGCTTCCTGCATCTGCTGTTCATACAGGCTGGCGTCGAGCACGATGCCGCCGTCCGCCATCGGCGAGAACGGGAATGGTTGCACCACGCTGATGGCGACCAGCTTGGCCTTGTTCAATTGGGCGAAGGCGAGGGCGGTCTCGGCGGCTTTGTCGGACAGCGGCGAGCCGTCGGTGGGAAATAAGATGGTGTTAAACATAGCGTGCTCCTCAAGTGATGTAAGACAGCTTATGGATTTACATCAATTAAAACCTTGATGTAAATCAAACCTCACGGGCTTTGGCGTGAATAGTGTCGCCAAAGCAATCTTTTGCCAGTGTATTCCCGTTCACCGCTTCAGGTGCGCACGCTACGCAGCGGCGTGCCCCACACCATGGCCACCGTCAACACGATGCTGCCGGCCGCGATGCAGGCCAGGCCATTGCGCACGCCAAAATGTTCCGCTATCCAGCCGGCGGCCAGCGCACCCAGCGGCGCCGTCGCTACCGTCAGGAAACGCATGGTCGACGTCATGCGGCCCAGCATGGGGTCGGGCGTGACTTTTTGGCGCAAGCCCAGGTAGGGAATAAAGAACAGCATCACGCCGCAATCGAAAAAGAACATCAGAACGGCATAGGCGACGGCGCTGGCCGCTGCGCTACCGAACAGCGCGGCGGGTATCGTGGGCGTCAGGGCAAAGCAGAGCGAAGTCGATGCCAGGCCGATCAGGATGGTGCGGCCGGCGCCATAGCGGCGCGTCAGCGGCTTGACGATGAAGGCGCTGAGCAGGACGCCGGCGCCACCGAGCATCTGCGTCATGCCCAGCACGCCCGGGCTCATGCCCAGGTCGCGCGTGGCGAACAGCACCGTCAAGGCCATGCTGGCGTAAAACAGGAAGTGCCAGATGCCGGCGCCCCAGGCCAGCCCGCGCAGCAGCGGTTCGCGCCAGACGAACAGCAAGCCGTCGGCGATGTCGCGCAAAGCGTGCTTGTCGGACGGCGCGGGTCGCGGGTCGCGCACGCTCATGGCGCGCAGATTGAAGACGGAAACCAGATAGCCGCAGGCCGTGCACAGGATGGCGACGGGCGCCGACAGCACTTGCACGAGCACGCCGGCCAGGCCGGGACCGATCAGGCGCGAAGCCGATTCGGTGGCGGCAAATTTGGACTGCGCATCGATCAAGCCGTCGCGGCCCACGAGGAAAGTCAGAAACACCTGTTCGGCGCCACCACCGACGACGAAGCCCGTGCCGATGATGAAGCCCACTATATATAACCATGGCATCGACAGCACGCCGCACCAGTAAGCCACGGCCACGCTGGCCAGGGCCAGGCCCGACATGCTTTCGCTGAACAGCATGATCGGGTGCTTGCTGCGCCGATCCAGCAGCACGCCGACGGGCAAGCCGAAGAGGGCGAACGGCAGCGCCTGCAGCGCAACCAGCACGCCCATCTGTTCCGGTGTCGCATGCAGCAAGAGCACCGCGCACAGGGGCAGGGCCAGCGAGGTAATCTGGGCGCCGAAGCAATTGAGGCCGTTGCTGAACCACAGGCGGCGGAAATTGACGCTGGCGGCGCTGCCGTCGCCACGCAGATAGTGGGCGCAATACTGGAAGAGGGAAGAGAAAATATGCTGCTCGATAAAAAAGATCGGGCTCACAATAATAGCAGCGCACCTGCCGCGCCGCTGCCGTTAGCCGCTACAATCGTTGCACCGTTCATCGAGAGGAGACACCATGCAATACGAAGACCTGATCATCGATATCCAGGACAAAGTGGCGGTCATCCGCCTGAACCGACCCAAGGCCCTGAATGCCTTGAACGACAACATGATGAATGAGCTGGGCGACGCCTTGCTGAAGTTCGACGCCGACGAGAGTATCGGCTGCATCGTGCTCACGGGCAGCGAAAAAGCATTTGCCGCCGGCGCCGACATCGCGGCCATGGCCGATTACACCTACCCCGATACCTATACCCAGGGCTACATCAGCCGTAACTGGGAGCATATCTTGCGCGTGCGCAAACCGGTGGTGGGCGCCGTGGCCGGCTATGCGCTCGGTGGCGGCTGCGAACTGGCCATGATGTGCGATTTCCTGATCGCCGCTGACAGCGCCAAGTTCGGCCAGCCGGAAATCAAGGTTGGCGTCACGCCGGGCGCGGGCGGTACGCAGCGTTTGCCGCGCGCCATCGGCAAGGCCAAGGCCATGGACCTGCTGCTGACGGCGCGCACCATCGATGCCACCGAGGCGGAACGCATCGGCCTCGTGTCGCGCGTGGTGCCGGCAGATAAATTGCTGGAAGAAACCCTGGCCGCCGCCAAGACCATCGCCGCCATGCCGACTTCGGTTGCCATGATGATCAAGGATTGCGTCAACCGCGCCTTTGAAACGACCTTGACCGATGGTGTCGCCTACGAGCGCCGTTTGTTCCAGGCCGCCTTCGGTACGCCGGCGCAAAAAGAAGGCATGCACGCTTTCCTGGAAAAGCGCTTGCCAAACTTCGACGGTCTTTGATATGATTCGCCTCCCCGATGAGACGCACTGGTTTGCGGCACAAAAGGGACGGCCTTCCGGGGCTGGGTAGTAGAAAAAGAAGGTTGACGAAATGCTGCAAACGCTTCATACTCTTCCTTCTTCGCAGCTGACAAACACAACGCTTTGTCGATAGCGCGAAAGCAGTACCGAATACAGTTCTTTAACAATTAACAGTCGATAAGTGTGGGCATTTGATGTAAGTGCAGCGTCAATCTTCGGATTGGCGTCTAACTTAAAATATCAAATGTTCACAAGAAATAATGAAATAGG